>JAKBNN010000044.1 GCA_021831025.1 bacterium
ACATCCTCTTTCCGTTAAAATATTCCGTCGTTTTATTGCTGTATATGTCAACCATAACGGGATGAAAATGCTTATTAATATAACCTATAAAATCCTTGTCGGTAAAAACATGCTTATCCATTCTTATGCAATAGGCGCATGTAGGATAATAAAAATGGACTAAAAAGTATTTTTTATCCGTCTTATTGTGTTTAATGGCGGCGCCAAGGCTCTCCCAGTGAATTTTACCTGCAGCTGATGCTATCTTAGGCAAGATTAATGTTGAAATACATAATAAAAGTAAAAATGCCGTCAATAATCTTTTTGGTTTCATAATCTTTTTAAGTTATAAAGAGTTTATTATATGCACAGAAAGCAATTCAAAATTTCCGGTGATAGTAAGAATGCCCATTAAGATTAAAAATATTCCGGAGACTATCGAAAATAGTCTTAAATAGCCCTTTATTCTTTTGAAAAATGCCATAAAATATCCCAGAAATAAGCCGGCTAAAATAAACGGCAGTCCGAGTCCGAGGCTGAAGACCGATAAAAGTTCGACCGCCCTCGTTAAAGACGAGCCGATAGAGGTATAAAGAACGATGGAAGCAAGGATAGGTCCTACGCACGGAACCCACCCCGCCGCAAACGCAACCCCCAGAAATAATGCCCCCAGTATATGCCCGCCCCTCTTTTTCCATGGAAGAATATTAACCTCCCTGCTTAAAAAACCCAACCTAAATAAGCCGAGGCAGTATAACCCGAAAAGAATAATGACGATGCCGCCGACTATTCTTACCGTATTTAGATTAGATTTAAGGAAGCCGCTGAATATCGTAACGGAACCCATGCCGAGGGCCACGAAAACAATGGAAAATCCTATTACGAAAGCAAGCGATGCGGTAAAAACCGCTATCATATTCTTGTAATTTTTTTCGGAAGTAATAGTTTCAACGCTGATACCGCTTATAAACGCAATATATCCGGGTATTATCGGTATGATGCACGGAGAGAAGAAAGCCAATAACCCGCCGAAAAAAGCAATACCGTAAGTTAGATTAAGATGAAACATAATTAATTTAGATGCCTCCTTAAAATGGTTATTATTGCTTATTATTGCGGTTAATGATTTAAGATAATGATTTTAGGTTAAACCTTAATTTGTTATTATGTTGCAAAAATAATGCCATTTTTAAGGCGCCGTTAAAATATGAATCCGATAGAATTCCGCTGCAACATTGTCCCTTTTGGGACAATTTTTAATTCCATAATTGTCCCTTTTGGGACAATTAATATTTTTTTATTTTATATTTAATAATATTTTATACTATGTTAAACCATATCACATTTTTTATAAAAAATAAATATTTTATTTATTTTATTTATTTAAGCCTGAAAAGGCCGTATTTTTTCACTTTTGTTATTAACTGCTTTCTTGATATGCCGAGTGAAATTGCCGTTTTAGTTTGATTGTAATTATTTTTTTGAAGCGCATTTTTAATTAAATTAATTTCCACTTCATCGAGTTTTATATCGCCATCGGCAGGACCTGTTAAATTTTTATATGTTTGAATCTGTTTGGAAAACATAGTCTTTGGTAAATTCGGTGGCTCGATTGCATCCGAGGTAGCCACAACAACGGCTCTTTCGATAATATTTTCAAGCTCCCGTATATTTCCCGGAAAATCGTAATTCATCAAAATATTAACCGTATCTTTTGATATGGCCTTAATATTTTTCTTATTAACGGCGCTATACTTTCCGGCAAAGTAATTGGCAAGGGCTGGGATGTCGTCTCTTCTTTCCCGTAGCGGCGGTATTTTAAAATGTAATACATTTATCCTGTAAAAAAGGTCTTCCCTGAATTTTTTTTCGATAACATTTTCCTCTAAATTAACATTTGTAGCGCATATAATTCTTGCATTAAGCTTTATTTTTAAGTTAGAACCGAGCCTTGAAAATTCTTTTTCCTGTATTACCCTGAGGAGCTTTGCCTGCATCGCAAAGGGCATCTCTCCTATTTCATCTAAAAAAAGCGAGCCGCCGTTTACAATCTCAAATTTGCCTTTTTGCGTAACCACAGCTCCGGTGAACGAACCTTTCTCATGTCCGAATAACTCGCTCTCCATAAGGTTTATCGGGATGGCGTTTAAATTTATCGGCACAAAATCACCTTTTCTTTCCGAAAGAGCATGCATTATCTTAGCCAAAACTTCCTTGCCTGTCCCTGTTTCGCCTGTTATCAGAACATTTGAAACAGATTTGGAAGTTAAAACAACTTCTTTTAAAATTTCTTCCATTTCATTACTTTTAAATATAAAATCTTTCTTAATTTTTTCTATGTTTTCATCATGAAAATCATCGCTAATCTTTTCGGGGTTTCTTTTTTGCAAGGCTATTTTTAAATTTTCGACGAGCCCGTCTATATCGACGGGCTTTGAAATAAAATCGTCGGCTCCGAGTTTCATGGCGTCAACCGCCTGCTTTATGGTCCCGAATGCCGTAATTACGATAAATATCACATCTTTATCAAATATTCTTATTTTGGATAAAAGATCTATCCCGCTTATCCCCTGCAATTTTAAATCGCAAAGTATAATATCGTGCCGCTTTTCGTTAAAGAGACTGAATCCTTCCTCTGCGCTCAGGGCGGCATCGACAAAAAAACCGCGGCTCGAAAGATTTAAGCTTACCGTTCTTAAAAGATTTTTTTCATCGTCTATTAATAATATTTTCTTCATTTAACGATACCCGACCCGACAGCTTTAGGAATTACAAGCACAAACGCGGTTTTATTATCTTTGCTGTAAACACTTATAGTCCCCCCGTGAAGTTTAATTATACGCATAGATATAGGAAGGCCGAGCCCGGAACCGTTTTTTTTCGTCGTAAAAAACGGCTTTAATATCTTTTCGATATTTTCTCCGGGTATAGCCTCACCGTTATCAATAATTTCGATATTTATAAAATCATCTATTAAAATCGTTTTTATTTCAATAATTTTATTCTCGGTATTATATGTTTTATCCATTGCGTTTATTATTAAGTTTAATATAACCTGTTTAAGTAGTTCCGGATCCCCCTTGATAATGGGCAGGTCTTCTTGGAATTCCTTTATTAATTTTATATTTAAATTATCTATTTCTAATTTTAATATTCTTACCGAATCGTCAATCAGCCTGTTTATATTTACCGGAACCAGTTCGGGATTTCTTTGTCTGGAAAAACTCAAAAAATCAACTGTCATTTTATCAAGCCTTTTTACTTCATTGTTTATTATATTTGTAACCTCTAATACTATCTTGTTTCTTGTTTCATGGGATATGTAGGCATTTGCGGAAGAAATAATATATATGGCGTTTTTAACTTCATGCGCTATATTAGCCGACATTTCACCCATAATCGCCATGCAATTCAATTCGTTCTTTTCTTTATTCACTAAATCAATCTTTTTCGTATAGTCCTCGATTGACAACGCCATCGAGCTAATCGCGCTTATAACGCTTCCGATTTCGTCGTTTAACCTTTTCTTAAAACTTATCTTATAATTGCCGTTTTTTATCTTTTCGATATTCTCCTTTATCTCGAGTAAGGGCTTCGTTATAATAACCGTTATAATATAAAACATAAAAAGCCCCAGAGCTATAAAAATGAGCGCTATTAGCGAAAATCTGGCCCCGACCCAAAAAACGCGGTTATTAGTGGCTTCAATCTCTTTTTTTAAATTGAATTTAATCGCAACAAGCCCCAATTTTTTGCCGCTATAATCAATATTTCTAATTAAAACCGATTCGCCCCCGTTTTCTTTATCGTTAATATCGTTAACGGGATTATGCGCTGCATAAAGCTTTCCGCTGTTCATTATCAATTTCCCCTCGGGATTATATATCGAAATACCCTTGATTATGCGGTAATTTTTTATATTAGACCTTAAATATTTTTTCAAAAACTGAATTTTATTGAAATACAAAGAGTATTGTATTTCCGAAATTACGATTCTGGCTATCCTTGTATTTTTTAAATAATGCCTGCCGGACAATGTTTGATAAATAGTGTAAAGAAAGATAGCATCGCTTATGAAAATAGTAAAGAAAAAAACGGCAAAAGCGCTTATTAATATTTTCCATTTAATGCTTAAATTTTTAATAAAATGTTTCATGATTATGATTATATTAAATATTTATAGATGCTCTTATAAATAAAGAGGCTTTGAGCGGCGGGGCAGGACTCACGAAAATCAAGTTATTGCCAAAATCTAAAGGCAACGCGAGCATTGTTAATTATAAATCATATAGCTATATTATATATCACAAATCCCGATTTAGGATTTTATATTCTGGATTCCCGCTTTCGCGGGAATGACTTCGTATGGATTACCGCTGAAGCGGGTTGGGACATCTAATAGGTGAAATTTTAAATCACTGCATTGTCATTCCCGCGAAAGCGGGAATCCAGTGTTATTTAATATTGGAACTTATAAATATTTTCTAAATCGGGATTTGGGTATATGTTGTTTATTATTTTATTATATTGTAAACGGTATTATAAGCCTCTTCCGCCGTAAGTCCTTTATGAACGACAGCCTTTACGGCTTTAATCATGTTGACGGGCTTTTCCGATTGAAATATGTTCCTGCCCATATCCACGCCTGCCGCACCGCGCTTTATGGCATTATACGCAAGCTCCAGAGCCTCCTCTTCACCCGTCTTTTTCCCTCCGGCAACAACCACCGGAACCGGACAGGTATTTACCACCCTTTCAAAATCATCGCAATAATATGTTTTTACAATGCTTGCTCCGGTTTCGGCCGCAATCCTCACGGCTAAGGATAGATAACGGGCATCCCTTGTCATCTCTCTTCCGACCGCCGTTACCGCAAGAACGGGAATGCCGTACCTGTTCCCCTCATCGACTAATCTTGCAAGATTTATTATCCCTTGCTTTTCGTTTTTAGAGCCGATAAATATCGATAAAGCTACGGCGCTTGCATTAAGCCTTACGGCGTCCTCCATCGAAACCGTAATATCCTCATCGGATAAGTCGTCCTTCAATATGCTTGTTCCTCCGCTAACCCGCAAAACAATCGGAATACCTGCGCCGGCGTCAATTTGATTTCTTAATATGCCCCTTGTAAGCATTAGCGAATCCGCATAATTTAAAAGCGGAGCAATGGACCGTTTAATATTCTCGAGTCCTGCCGTAGGCCCCATAAAATAACCATGGTCTATCGCAAGCATGACCGTTTTGTTATCCTTGGGTTTAATAATCCTCGAAAGCCTGTTCTTTAAACCGTAATCCATATACCCTGCCTCCACCTTTTTTTAATTTCAAGCCGATTACATTTAGATTTATTATTAATACCAAAGCACAATATATAATCTATGGATATTATAGTATTTATAATAAACCAACCGTTGCTAAAGAAAAAAAATCTATATTCTCCTATTCTTAAAATTGTCGGCATATCAAATTACGTATTAATATGAATACGATTATATTTTATATAAACATTAACAGCATGTCAAATCGGGAGAAAGGAAAAAGATAAAAAAGCGGCAAATGCAGTCGGGAGTGAGAATACGTAAGCGGGCGCTTATAAAGCCAACGGCTTTATGACCGCTGAAGTGAATAAATCTGTCCCCTTTATTCGTTAGGCGGTTTTTTCTAATTGAATACTTCCTAAATTAAATATGATTGAATTTAAATTAACCTTTTGCCTTGCATGTTCAATTTCAAAACCTACCGGTTGCGCATTCTCATCTAAATCCATAACGACGTCTTGACTGATTTCTTCAGACTCCACGCTTGGATTATCCGACAAAGTTATGTAGAGCGTATCGGTATCGTTATAATAATCTATTTTCATTATTGTTCACCTTCTTTAAAATTTCTATCAAAAAAAGCATTATGAACTGTTTCGCCGTCTTCTAAGAAAACTACACGTAAATATTTATTGAACTCTCCAATATGTATCCAGTATCTTATTCTTCCATCGTCCTGAATTTCTTTTCTTAGATAATTCGTTTTAATTTCAGATAACCATTCCAATTTAATATAGGGTCTTTTAATTAAAACCTTATCGGTAAAATATTTTGATAATTTTAAATCCATGTTTAAATTGCTCGTAATAATAATCTATGAATAAATTATAATATATAATTCAATATTTGGCAAAATATAATTCTATTTTTTATTTAATTTACCTAATAAAGAAGAAAGAAAAAAGGAAAGAAAAAAGCGGCAAATGCAAGCAGGAGTAAGATATGAAGGCAGACGATTTTAAAAATATGTAGGCGGGCGCTTATAAAAGCAACGCTTTTATGCCCGCCGAAATGGCTTTTAAGTCTGCCGGAGTGAAATAAATCAGACCCCTTTATAAAGGGAAATAAAAAAGCGGAAGGAATTAATCCCTTCCGCTTTAATTTTATAACCGCCTTGCGTTAGCCAAATTAGAATGCGAAGTCAAGACCGGTGCCGATTGTGTTATCCTGCGATTTATTAGTAAATAAATATGCAAGATAAAGATGAGCGTTGTAAGCTAAGTTGTATTCAGCCTGAATGGCAAACGCGTCTTTTACACCTTCGTTATAGCAACCGTTGCTGCTTGTGTAGGCGCCGAATTGATATAAGTACGCATTAGCGCAACCTGGATAGCCGCTAAAAGCTTCCTGAGCGCTTTTATGCGTCCAGTTGTACGCCGCATAGTCAGCCGAGAGCATTAAGCCCTTTCCGATTTGCGGAAATAAATATCTTCCGTAAACTTCAAATGTATCATAACCGTTTGAATTTTGGGTATTGCCATTGCCGTAAGTAATACCGTTAGGGCCGTAAGGATGGTTATCTCTTTGCTGCATATAAGTTAAACCAAGCTCGTAAATATCGTTGGCAAGATCGACATCCAAGCCGTTAACCTGAACGCTGTCATTCCATGCGCCAATGGTTGAAATGTAAAGCGGCTGGGATATTGACGCTCCGTAATATCCAAACTCAAGCTGACCCATGGGAATCGAATAATATTCTTTCAACTGATAAGAATATTCCATCGCATTGCTTACGCCTGCCGTGTTTGAATTAGCATTTACAGTGCTGCCGCCTGCATCGTTCGTAACCGATACTTTATACCACAAATGATAGCCCGGCGTTCCATAAAGGGCAAAACCTGCATTTCTTGCATGAATTAAATTAGCGCCCTCAGTGTCATATCCAACGCTTAATCCCTGTCCGTTCTGTACC
>JAKBNN010000004.1 GCA_021831025.1 bacterium
GTTTCTTTGAAACTTTCCCGCTGAAGCGGGTTGGGACACCTTTTGGGTTAAAATCTCAATTCTCACATAGTCATTCCCGCGAAAGCGGGAATCCAGAATTTACATATAAAAGAAACATCTAAATATTAGAATTATTAGATATAACTGTCTTCCTCGTAAGCAAGATTTTCAAAAGATGTGTATTTGTCGGTATAAGAAAGTTTTACTATGCCCGTCGGGCCGTTTCTTTGCTTGCCGATAATTAATTCCGCTATGCCTTTGTTCTCCGTATCTTTTTTATAAACCTCTTCTCTATAAATAAACATAATCAAGTCGGCATCCTGCTCTATGGCGCCGGACTCCCTTAAATCGGCAAGCTGCGGCTTTCTATCCTGTCTGGATTCGACCATTCTGTTTAATTGGGATAGGGCAATCACAGGTATATTCAGTTCCTTTGCAAGGCTTTTTAAAGAACGCGAAATATCGGCGATAGCCTGCTCCCGGGATTCAATGTTAGGCGAGGCTTTCATAAGCTGGAGATAGTCGATGATTGCAATCCCTACCCCCTTTTCCCTTTTTAACCTGCGGGTTTTAGCCCTTAACTCGGTAACGGTAATGCCCGCGCTGTCATCGATATAAATAGGAATATCCTCAAGCATTTTCAGCGCTTTATGTATGTTTTCGATGTCGGGGTTGTGAATTCTCCCCCTCCTTAACATGGAAGAATCGATTTTTGCGGTTAAAGATAAAAGCCTTGTTGCAAGCTGTTCTTTGGACATCTCGAGAGAAAAAAACGCAACCGGAACTTTTTTTACGGCAATATTTTTGGCAATGCTAAGGGAAAGGGCGGTTTTGCCCATGGAAGGCCTTCCAGCAATAATTATCAGGTCTGAAGGCTGGAAGCCGCTGGTTAGCTCGTCGAGATACTGAAAACCGCTGTGCACTCCGGTAATATCGCTATCATCATTCTTTTTAGAGGAAAGTTTTGTAAAATAGTTGACTATTAAAGGATATACCTCGACATAATTTTTGGACGAATCTTTTTCCGTAGCATCAAAAATAGTTTTTTCCGAAAAATCGATTATGTCGTCAACATCATCACGCTGTTCATAGCATTTTTGCCTGACTTTATTGGACGCGTTAATCAGATTTCTTAATATAGATTTTTCTTTTACTATTTTTGCATATTGCTCGACATTAAAAAGACCTGCCGGCATTTCATACAATATCGTTAAATAGCCGCTTAAATCAAAATCCGAAAAATATTGCGAATAATCCCTTTCTTTTTGTATTGCATTTAAAATGGTTATTATATCGATGGGTTCGCCTTTTTCGCCCAATGACATAAGTACTTTGAAAATCCTTGCGTTGACCGTGTCATAAAAATCTTCGGGCATAATACTTCCCAGTACCGAATTTGCCTGAGAATTATCGATTAGTATAGAGGAAATTAAAGCCTTCTCAGCCTCCAAAGAATTTGGAGGTACAATTTTGAGATTATTATCGGTTAAGGATGGTGAGCCATTATTATTAAAAGCTATCTTTTTATTTTTAATAGCCATATTTCAGACTTTACTCTGGAACCACATCGACTTTAATTTCGGCTATGATTTCAGGATGGAGCTTAATCTTAACGGTTTGAATACCCAAATCTTTTATGGGACTGTCCAGCATAATAGATTTTCTATCGATATTAAAGCCGATTTCTTTAAGTTTATCTTCTATATCCATAGAGGTTATAGAGCCGAACATCTTATCGTTCTCCCCTACCTTGGCGGCGATATTAATCTCCGCTTTTTCAAGATTATTTTTAATATCCGTAACCTCGCGAAGGATCCCCCCCTTTCTTTTTTTAATAAGCCTTTTTTCATGTTCCACTGTTTTAATGTTAACTTTGGTGGCGGGAATGGCAAGTTTTTTGGGTAATAAAAAATTTCTTCCATACCCATCCGCAACATTTACCATATCACCCATTATGCCTAAATCCTGAATATCTTCTTTGAGTATTACCTTCATATCTCAGTTAGAACCCCCTTTATTTAATTCAATTTTTCTAAAATTAAACCATATATCGAATATTCCCATAAAAATAACGAAAATTACCAGCGGATTATTAAATAAAATAATTAAGATGTAAGTCAATGTTTTTAAAAATAAATTTAAATTTAACTTATTAAAAAAGAAAGATATTATCGTTAATCCCTGAACTAAATAAACGGACGACGCCAGAAAAATTATATTGTATCCTATAAATTTATATATGCCGCTCGCAAATATCGCAACTATAAAGCCGGATAATAAAAATAATATAAAAAAATCGGACGATTTCCATAAGGATAAGTTTTCATTATTTTTAAAAAAATCCGAAGGTTTTCTCTTAGAAAATTTTCTGAGTATTATAAAGCTGAACCAGAGGCCCATCCATGAAAGCGTTACAGCTATAGACGGGAGGAGCAGCAGCACATCCGTAAGCAATTTTGAAATTATCGGCCGCATTTTTGCAGTCGTAAGGTATGTAATGCCTATTTGCTTATAAACGCTCATCATATTTTTTAATATAGTATTGGAATAAAAGTTCAATAAAGAATGGATATCGATTTTATTGTAATATAAGTAGCCAATCGCAATAACAAAAATTATAAAGAATACGGTTGATACAGGATAATAAATCGATTTCGCCAGACTAATTTTTTTTGAAATTAAAATAGAAAAAATGTATGGTATTACGACAAATACTAATAGTTGAATTATTAATGCCAATATAAACAGGCCGTTTTCAAAACTATGGCCGAAATAACCCGGCAATTTACCGCTATTTTGAGTGAAAGATAAAAATATAACGGCAAAAAGCGCCGCGATAGATATCGGTATAATCGATTTCGCACCGATAATTCTAAACAGCAATATTAAAGTAATGCTGAAATATAGATATAAAAAGGGATTTATAATAGCATAACCCCCGGAATATATCGAGTCCGTTAAAAATAAAAAAAGTAAAAACGATAATAATAAACCTGAAAAAAGGGTTTTAATCTTAAACATTAATAGATGTATATGGCATTATAGAAACAATTCTAGACATTTTGACCGCTTTTGCGACTCTTCTCTGGTGATAAGCGCAATTGCCCGTGATCCTTCTGGGCATTATCTTTCCTCTTTCGGTAACGAAATTTCTCAAAAGCTTGGAATCCTTATAATCGATTTTTAAATTTCTATCGGCGCAAAATCGGCACACTTTTTTTCTCATGTATGTTCTGCGCATAAAATGTGTCCCTGCCGGTTTTGTAGTTTTGCGAGGCGCCCTATTCATTTACCACTTCCTCCTTAACGGTTTCAAGGTTTTTTGTATATACGACGGTTTGAAATCTAATGCAGTCTTCTATAATCTTTAAATTTCTTTCAAGTTCCTGAATAAAGGAGCCCTTAGCCGAAAAATGTATCACCGCGAATTTTCCTCTATTAAAATTTTTAATGTTATATGAAAGCTTTCTGATTCCCCAATCGTTAAAATCTAAAAATTCGGCGCCGTTTTTCGACATTATTTCCTTAACCTTATCCAAAAACTGGTTGACTTTTAGTTCTTCCATATCGGGATTAAGAATAACGACGGTTTCATATTTTTTGGGGAACTGATGTTCGATTTCCTTTAAAAAATTTTTCTTCTTCAATATAAAATCCTCCTTAAAAGTAAGCAAATATTTAAAGAAACTATTATAATATTTGAAAAATAATTTTGCAATAATTAATTTTGCAATAATTTATAAAGCGGCGTCTTTAAAAGTTTTAATGAGGGGCTTTAGACTAACTTGCGTTATTCGCAAGCAAACATTTTTCATATGTGGATGGAGTCGATAGTAATTTCATGGACTTTTTTAGTTTAAACATATGATTCAAAGGCATCTTGCCCGTTATGAGATATTTTATAACGAATAAGACATCGTTAGCCCTTAAATTCAGGGACTTATATGAAGCCTTGTAAAGATTTGAAAATTCTTTAAAGAATTCGGCTTTAGATAAATAAGTGTCTAAAACGGGATGAAAAAGATCAAAATAATTATAATCGAGCATTGTCAACTTTTCCTTAAGTTTATCATACAGCTTGGTTCCGGGAAGAGGCGTGAGAACCGAAAAAGCGGGAACGCTTATCTTAAGCCTTTTTACAAAATCGATTAATTTTTTGAAATCTAAATTTGTAAAGTCGGGGGAAACTATAAATGAAGCCGTGACGGCTACATCATGTTCTTTGGCGATGTAATAAGCTTTCTCATTATTAAGAGAAGAGTTGCTTTTGTTAATGCTGTTAAGCTTTTCGTCATCGACGCTTTCAAAACCTATGAAAATGTTGGAAAGCCCCAATTCTTTCCACTGAGAAATGAGTTCGGGGTGTTTCACGATAGTGTCGCTTCGCGCTTGAATTGTGTATAATTTATGAATTTTTTCCTTTTTTAGAAGCTCGCCTATTCTTTTAGCCCTTTTAACATCGCTAAAAAAGTTATCGTCGGTGACTAAAATATAATCGTCTTTAATTTCTTTGAGTTCGGCAACAACCCGTTCGGGAGACTTAGACCTGTAAGAACCCCTGTAAAAATTCCAGACGCTGCAAAAATCGCACTTAAAGGGGCAGCCCCTTGCTGTTTCAAGGCAGGCTAACGATGTTCTTATACCGAGATAGTAATTTTTTCTATATTCACGGGTAAGATTTCTTGCAAAAAACGGAAGCTCGTTTATGTTCTTAATTAATTCGCGGGGCTCGGTCTTTATTTGACCGCCGTTCTCATTGTAAATGATGCCTTTAATCAAAGATAATGGAGTATTTGAGGAAAAAGCCCTTACGAGTTCGACGGTAGTTTGCTCACCCTCCCCTATAACTATTGCATCGATTTCTTTTATATTAAAATCCACGGGATAAACAGAAACATGATGTCCGCCGATAAAAACAAACCTTGCCCCATAATCGTTTTTTACCCTTTTTGCAAGTTCTATCGTTCTATAAACATCAGGGGTAAATGAGCATGAAAAGCCAAAAACATCGGGTTTGAATTCTTTTATCGCATCTTCTAAATACTTACCGGCGTTATTATTTACGGTCCTTAAATCCACTATATGAACATTATGGCCGTCTTTCAAAAGGCTTCCGGCAATTGCTTCGAGGCCTGTCGGCTCGATTAAAGCGACATTGTTAAGTCCGATAGTGTTTTTATTATCCGGTTGAATAAGCAGGATTTTCATTTTTAATGTTTAGGTTAAATCTTATTAAGCCTTTAAAATTTTAAAATTATTTATATTATATTATATGCGGCGCTATGGTGAAATCAATATTTACGATAAAAGTATATCACAAATAAAAAAATTTACCAAATTATATTAAATTTTTTTTCCTTGACAAGTAAAAATAATTATATAATACTTAAAAGGGAAAATACATTACAATTTTAGTAATGTATTTTATCCGTTATGACATATTCCAATAAAGAAAATTTTCCTTAGGAAAATTTTAGAAGGAGTTTCTAATTTAATGAACAACAGGGTGATAAAAGATAACGGCGTTAAAGAAAATATAACGGAAAAAGAGGGCGGGGGAGAAAGAAGCAGAAAAAGGCATAGATATAGATACAAAAGAATTTTTTAC
Source organism: bacterium (assembly GCA_021831025.1). Taxonomy (GTDB): domain Bacteria; phylum SZUA-79; class SZUA-79; order Acidulodesulfobacterales; family Acidulodesulfobacteraceae; genus Acidulodesulfobacterium. Next base: position 5,609 of record JAKBNN010000004.1, read on the forward strand.
AGGACACTCCATTTTTTTAAGGTTTTAGGACCGGGATTTATTGTTATGATAGCGGATATGGATGCAGGCTCTATCACAACGGCAGGTGTTTCTGGGGCTAACTGGGGATATAAATTAATACCGCTCCAAATCCTTTTAATTCCTATACTTTATCTTGTTCAATCCATGACCTCGAGGCTTGGCTGTGTTACCAGAAAGGGGCATGGAGAACTTATAAGAGAATTTTACGGTGAAAAGTGGGCTATGTTTGCCACAATAACACTTTTTCTTGTCGTTTTTTCCGCGTTGATAACCGAATTTTCGGGAATTGCCGCAAGCGGGGAAATATTTGGAATACCAAAGGTTTATACGGTTGGAATTAGTTTTTTAATACTGCTTTTCGTGGTTTTTACCGGAAGTTATAAAAAAGCCGAGAATATAGCTCTTATTTTTTCTTTATCCGGATTCGTATTTATACCGGCTGCAATTTTTGCCCACCCCGATATCCATGAAATAATTTTTAACGGTTTATTTGCAAAGCAGCCGTTATATAATAAAGATTATATCTGGCTCATAGCCGCAAATGCAGGCGCCGTCATAATGCCGTGGATGATTTATTATCAGCAAAGCGCGACGGTCGATAAAAATTTATGCAAAAAAGATGTCAAGCTGGCCGAAACGGACACTTTGATTGGCAGCATAGCAACGCAGATTCTTATGATTGCGGTAATAGTTATGACCGCGGCTACATTGTTTAAGGCAGGCATTAAACCCTCAACGGCACAAGCGATCGGAACATCTTTAATACCTTTGGCGGGGAAATATGCAGGGCTTCTTTTTGCAATAGGGCTTTACAGTTCAAGCCTGCTTGCCGCTTTTGTGGTTTCTATGGCTTTTACATGGGCGGCAGGCGAGACTTGGGGGTACAAACACAGCCTGAATCATAAATTTAGCGAGGCAAAAATCTTTTACTTCGTATATGTTGCGTTAATTTTTATTTCGGCTATGCTTGTTCTTATTCCGGGTCTTCCGCTTGTCACTATAATGGTGGATGTGGAAGCATTTAACGGATTTATTCTTCCCGTTGTTTTAGGTTTTTTAATAGCGCTTGCCGGAAATAAAAAAATTCTCGGAGATTATGCTTATTCCAAACCGGCGCTTGCGGGAGTAGGACTTATAAGCGTGGCAATGGTTATTCTCGGTATAATAATCGTTTTGCCGCATAACTGGCTATAAATGCAAAATCGGGGAATAGCCGGTAAATATATGGACGGCGGTGGGCATTTTGAATCGGTTTCGCTTTAAAGGGAAAATTTGTTTACGCCTTTCAATAACTCGTCTAAATCTTTTTCCAAATCTTTTCTTTCGTCTTTTTCTTCCGGTTCTTTATTTTTAGGCTGCT
>JAKBNN010000009.1 GCA_021831025.1 bacterium
TAAGCTGTTTAACAAACACTATTTCCCTGTCGCCATACAATACGCTTTCGCCGTAAATGGAGCTTGCGGGAGTCCAGTCTATATCCGGCGTTCTGATAAAAACAGCGTCCGTTTCCATTATTACTCCTCGAAAATTGTTTATTAGTTTAACAGGTCATACGCGTCATTATAGCATAATAAATTATATATGTATAAAATTCATTTATATCTTTAACTCCCGAAATAGCCCGCTACCGAAACCGAATCCAGTATGCGTCCTTTCATGGCGCTTAGAAGCCCTCCCCCGTTTGCTCCCCTGCCCAATTTCAATTTTACGCTAAGAGCGAATAAAATTATAAAATACCTGTGGGGTTTGCCCTGCGGGGGACACGGCCCTCCGTAACCAATGTTGCCGAAACCGTTAATCCCCTGCGCATAAAAGCCGTTAACGGTGCGGTGGCTTGGAGATATGCCTTCTTTAAGGCTTCTTGCGTTACCGGGTATATTGTAAATCAACCAGTGGTAAAAAATACCCCCGGGCGCATCTATGTCTTTCATTATTACGGCGAAGGTCTTTGTTCCGGCGGGAACATTCGTCCATGACAGCGAAGGAGAAAGATTGCTTCCTTTGCAGGTGTAAATAGCCGGTATGACTCCGCCGCTTTTAAAAGAGCCGGCTGCCAGTTTTAAGGCAAGGGCGGAGGGAGGAAATACGAAATTTAAAGTTATGTTAAAAATTACCGTGAAAAACAGGCCTATTAATACGGGGAATATTTTAATTTTACTTATGCTATATTCTTTAAACATTTCCGTCCTTCTGAATTAAATTAGTTAATGGATTATTTATTATCGTCTATCTCTTTTTTCATTTGATTTTCTTTTGCAATTATTTTAGCTTTCTTTTTCTTTGCCCAACCGTGTTTATGAGGCTTACATAAGGCGCAACCGCCGGATTTTTTATCCTTATATACGGAACCCATAATATTTTTTAATCCTTATAATCTTAATTGCGGTTAAAATTTTAATTTACAACCGCCGGCTAAAAGCTATAGACGGTTAGACATCCCTCAAGTTAATATATATTATTTCGACGGTAATATAAAATCTTTTAATACTATGCTTCTCCGCTATCTCTTTATACCGAATATTACCGCAAACTTGTAAAATTTATACACGCAGTCGGCATCCGCAAAACCGGCTTCTTTAAGCCATTTTATCTGCTGTTCTACCGTAGCCTCCCTGTCTAATTTCAACCTTTCTTTCCATGCCGCGATATCTTTTTCGGGAAGCCCGGTTTGCCTGATTGAATTCTCCCATTCTTTTTTATAATAAGATTCTATTGCATCCGTACTGCCTAAAACCTGTTCGGCATTAACGAATACGCCGCCGGGTTTAAGACGGTTATATATATTTGCGAATAAACGCCGCTTATCGGCATGAGATAAATGGTGGATGGACATTGCAGAAATTACGGCATCAAAGGTATCTTTAAAATCGTAATCGGCATAATCGCGGATTATGTATTTTATATTTTTCTTATCCTTAAACCTCCCTCTGGCAACATCCATCATTTCGGATGCCATATCGATAAGCGTAACGTTTGCATCGTCGTATTTTTCAAGGAGAAAAGAGGTTAATAACCCTGTTCCGGCTCCAAGGTCCAAGACATCAAGGCTCGGGGAAGTTTTCCGTACTAATGAAACGGAAATAGAGTAAAGAGCGTCGAAACACGGAATTAATTTTTTTCTGTTAATATCGTACTTCGAGGCTATGGAGTCGAAGGTATCTTTGATTTTTTGGTTCATGCATATCATATATATCATAAATGGAACATTTTGCAAGTTGCGCTTTCAACCCAAAATGTATTTAGTATTAATTGCCGATATTTTTTATTTAACGCCATAATTTTTTAAAAATCAAATAATACCGCAAAATTACTTAAAACTAAATCTTTTTGCGTATTTATGCCTCGTCGGGCACATTCTTATACGCCGTATCCTTTACCGCCGTTATTTTCAAATCCTTGCGCTGATAGATGTTATTTAAAACCAGTGCGGCAATAACAAGCAAGGCGCCCAACATTTCGAAAAGGGTTACTTTGCGCCCCGATAACGAAGCAATTATCAGGGTCGTTACCGGCAACGCGTTAATGAACAAAACCCCGTTAACGGGTCCTAAAATTTTATTGCCGGCGTTCCAAGTGAAGACCGCCATAACCCCGGCTATAAGTATCATATACGAAAGTTCCCACCCTACGCCGGATATTTCGTTTGCGGCAGGCGCATGTAGCCAGCCGAGGGCAGTCGCCAAAGCCACTGCAAAAAGAATCGTAACAACCCCCATTGCGCATGTTAAGGCGGTATAGCGCAGAGGGGAAAACCCTGCGAATTTTGTTATCCCCCATGTGTACACTACCCATGAAAACGCTCCAAGCAATATAAAAACATCCGCCAAAAGGCTTTTTTTCATCGAATAAAGAAGCATCGGGTTTCCGTTGGTGATGACGAGTAAGACTCCGATAAGCGCGATAAAAATAGCCGTAAAAGTAAATTTATTGGGTTTTTTACCCGTTGCCGCCCATGAGACTACGGCGGACATAAGGGGCATGGTTGCCATAAGGACTGCCGCGATTATCGCGCCTTTAGCTCCCGATATTATCTGCTGGCCTAAAAAGACAAGAAATCCGAAACCGGCAAATCCCGCGGAACCGAAAAGCCATAGCGGCAGTATCTTTCCTTTAAAATTAAGGGCATTTCTGCCTTCGAAAATTACGAGAAGTATAAGAAAAATGATAGATGCGCTGGTATATCTTATCGCCGTGAAATAAAAAGGGTCCATTATCTTTAAAGCGCCGTCCATGACGGGGAACATCCCGCCCCACGCTATCGTCGAGATTAAGCACAGGAACACGCCCGATATCAATTTATAAGCGTTTTTCATAAAAACACCCCTCTTGAAATTAATTATTTAAATAAAGTAATAAAATTATTTTAAAAACCTTTAAGTTGCTTAAAGAATGTTAAATCTAAAACTATCTAAAATATTATCTTGCATACAGTATAAAACCCGTTATATAATGAGTCAAATGAATAATATTCATAATTAAAATGATAATTTACTCATGACGCTCACCCAATTAAACATTTTAAAAACCGTAGTCGAAACGGAAAGCTTTACCAAAACGGCGGACACCCTGCACATAACGCAATCGGGCGTGAGCCACTCCATTGCGTCTTTGGAAAACGAACTGGAAATCAAGCTCGTTAAAAGCAATAAGAGAATCGTTTCCCTTACGGAAGCGGGAGAAAAGATTTATATTCTTGCGAAAGATATTCTAAGCCGCATAGACAGGTCGAAAGAAGAAATTTCGGCGTTAAAAAACCTGCAGACCGGAAAACTGAAATTAGGATGCTTTCAAAGCATTTCCGTAAGAATACTGCCCGGGGTTCTAAAGGTATTTAAGCAAAAGTATCCGGGCATAGAGGTTTCATGGTTCGAGGGAACGGACTTAGAGGTAAAGGACTGGATAATAAACGAGGCGGTTGATATCGGGTTCGTCGTATCGCCCTCCGTATCCATATCTTTATCTTTGCCCGCACGCTTACCTTCGCAAGCCTACGGTAGGGATACGAACAAAGATGGGTTGGAAACGGTCCCGCTTTTGGAGGATAAGATGCTCGGCGTCTTTCCCGCAAAACATCCCTTGTGTTCGAAGAAACATATAAACATAAAAGAGCTTGCCGGCGAACATCTGATAACCTTTAAAGGATCGAGCTGCGGCTTGCTTATAGCGTCTAATTTAATAAACATAATGAAAAATATAGACGGGATTAAAAAAATAGAAGCAAGGAATATAGGCACCGTTGTAGAAATGGTAAAAGAAGGCATAGGCGTAGCAATTATGCCGGAGCTTGCCGTTCCGCAGAATTATGCAGGCATATGTTCGGCTCCATTAAAGCCTGAGATAAAACGGGGAATTGCTCTGGCATACAGGTATTCCGGTTCTTCAGACAGCCTTTCCTTATCCGCAAAGGCTTTTATAGAAATAACGAGAAAATGGATAGAAGAGCATTTTAAAATTAAAGGGGACATTTCTTGAACATCCCTCGATGCCTCATTAATTTGCCTACGGCTTAGATTTAGAAGTATAATTGCATATTATGAACCCTCAAGAGCTTATAAACAAATACGGCGGCAGGTTTTCGTCAAGCATGGGCATCCGCCTTTCGGCTTCAAATCCTGACGAAATATTTAAATGGTTTATCGCCTCCATGCTTTTCGGAGCAAGAATATCGGGAAATATCGCGATAAAAACATATAATGAATTAATATCTAAAAATATCGCATCCCCCGAAGATATTTTAAAAACAGGATGGGACGGCCTTGTCGCAATTCTGGATGAAGGAGGTTATGCAAGATACGATTTTAAAACCGCAACCAAGTTCCTCGAGGTTTGCAAATCGCTGACCGAAAACTATAACGGAAACCTTAATATATTGCACTCAAGGGCTTCGGGCGGGAAAGACCTCGAAAACAGGTTAAAAGCCCTCGGCAAGGGCATCGGCGATGTAACCGTTAATATATTTTTAAGAGAATTAAGGGGAATATGGCTTAAAGCGACACCTTTGCCGCCTAACATCGTTATAACCGCGGCTAAAAAAGCGGGCTTTATTCCGGAAGAATTGACCGACAATAAAAAAGCGCTCCATATACTCCTTAGCGTATGGAATGGCGGAAGGAAAGGCAAAGAAGCCAAAAAAAGGCTGAAGTCCTTTCCCGATTTTGAATCGGCATTGGTTAAAAGCGGCCTCGAGATTAGAAAAAAGAAATTATCATGATGCTGATTTATTTTTTTTACATCCATTTCTTACTCCTTCTATTGGCACTCCTATGCTCAGGAAAGGTATGCGGAATTAACTTCCGAAGGAAAGTCGGATAAGGAAGCCCGGCAGGTTGTTTCCAACTAACTCGGACACGGCCGGATTTACGTGACTAAGATTTATCTGGAGAAATGAACGGAAAGCCGATTAGACAAAAACTTATTATCTTAATAATATACTAAGTTCCTTGTCCAGACCGTGTGCGACTTTAATTAAAAATTCAAGGGAAGGGTTGCAATCGCCGCTTTCGAGCCTGCTTATGTTGCTCTGCCTTGTTCCTATCCTTTCCGCAAGTTCTTTCTGGGAAAGGCCCTGTTTGATCCTTGCCTTTATTATTTCCCTGATTATCTGGTAATCTGGTTCAAGCCGTTCGTATTCATTTAGAATAGCAGGGTCTTTCAATAATTCTTTTTTAATGTTTTTCCATGAACTGGTTATTTTTTTACTCATTTTGTTCTCCTGGCATAGTCTTCCATATAATGCAACGCCTTATCAATTTCTCCTTGCGGTGTTTTTTCCGTTTTTTTAACGAAGCCGCTAAGCAAGAGGAAGGTGTCATTAATTGGCATAAAGTAAAATATTCTGGATATGTCACCTGCAAATTTAATCCTGAGTTCCCAGAGGTTTTTATGCCCCTTTATATGCTTCACGTGCGGCTCTTTGAGGTTCGTGCCGAACTCTTCTAACAGGTCGATTTCCCTCACGGCCTTTGCCCTGTGTTTTTCAGGAAGCGATAATAGAAACTCTTTTACCGGCTCCTCCCCATTTTCTTTCCTGTAAAACTCTACCTTCCACTTCATGCAAATAAGTCTGAGGTTAAAATAATTATATCATATATGATATAGAAAAATCAAAGAATAATCAAATTTTTTATTTACTCCACTAGTCGGACTTAGGAAGGAAGAAAGCGTCCACGCCGCCCTCGCCCTGGCGAATGGATACAACATCGTTAAAGATAATAAATTAATCCTTAAAGGGTCGTGGTGTAAAAACGGAAGACCGAGAGAGATAAAACTTTCGCAGGAAAAGGTTAGAGAATTTGGCGAGCTTAAGAAGTACGCAATAAACGGCGATTATAATAAAAGCAGGGATCTAAAGCAGGAGAAGAACCATCTGTCAAATTCCATAAGGAATGCAGGATTCAACATGCACGCAGTAAGGCACTCCGAAGCCCATGAAAGGTACGCGGAACTTATTGCGGAAGGCAAGTCGGACAGGGAAGCCCGGCAGGTTGTTTCCAACGAACTCGGACACGGAAGAATTTACGTGACGAAGGTTTATCTGGGGAAATGAACGGAAAGTTGGCCGGAAAAACCCTTTATTGCCAAGTTTCTTGTCCGGACTCGTGCGAAGCTTTATCAGGCTACCTTTAGACACCCATTGCGGCATGATTTTTTAGAAAAAGAAATCCGGATGCTCGTATTAAGGGACTGGGCAAGTTTTGAAAGGGTCTCCAGCGTCAGGTTGCCTTCACCGCTTTTTATTTGGGAAATAAACTGCTGGGAGACATTCATTCTTTTAGCAAGCTCGAACTGGGTCAGGTTATGCTCGTCTCTCGTTTCGGCTATTTTCTGAGCCAGGGCTACCTTGACCCTTTCAAGCTCGTAAATTTCCTTGAATTCGGGATTTTTCAGTTTTTCTTTAAGATGTTTTTCCGCACTTTCTAACTTAATCTTCATAATTTTCCTCTTTTACTATATTCGTCTGGTATTCTTCTATATACTTCTTCCTTTTAAGGGATAACACGATATCTTTTTCAGGTATCCCGTTCGTCTTCTTCTTTTATGCAGTAATACCAGTTCTTCGAGTTTTTAAGCCTGTAAATGCTTGCCATAGCAACATCTCCCTATCAATGTTTACTATAGGACATTATATCAGAAGTATAGGAAATGTATAGGAAAAAAATTGCATAAATGACCATTTTGGTTCATTTTTATGCATAAAGCTGCGTGGTGGAAAAACCCGGAGAGAGGCTTATTTACTGCGGTTTTATAATGGCTGGGGGAGAAGGATGACTCCCTTCGGTCGTGATCGCCTAACTGTCATATTTGTTAATCTAACTAAACTGCCTTCGCCGTTCATAATACTGGCTGGGGGAGAAGGACCGGA
>JAKBNN010000083.1 GCA_021831025.1 bacterium
TGAACCACAAATATTTTGTCCACAAAAAGATTATATCATAAAAAATAATTTGCGGGGGCAATAGACATAATTAATTTTTCGTGATATTATTTCCGATATTGAATATTAAAAATGGATTAATTAAATATATAGATTAAAAAAATTGCGTTATTATATATTATTAATATAATTATAGGTTAAGATTGTTTTTATGGCGGCGAAAAATTCGGGTATCTGGAATGCATTTTTGCGGATATATATAGGTATTTATTTCCTTTACGCCGCCCGCTCTAAATTAAGCCCGTTTTTCTTTTCCAATTTCCATAACAGGCTATCATATTTTGCAAATCACGACCCTTTGCGGTTTTATGTTATATTTTTAAATCATTTAGTTATTCCAAACGCGTTTTTGTTTGCCATATTAATAGTTATGGGAGAGTTATTCGCGGGGATTTTTTTGACGGCAGGATTTTTAACCGGGATTGCGGGTTTTGTCGGTATATTTCTAAACCTTAATTATCTTCTGGCGATGTACTGGATGGGTCCTGCAGAGTTAGCGATAAATCTTACCTTTATAATGTGCGAATTGGTGATAATATTTACAGGCGCCGGGAAGTCGTTGGGAATAGACGCGTTATTTTAAGTTTAAAAAAATATTTAATTTTAAATTGAATTTTGATAGAATAGAATAGATAGCACTTCTTTTATGGTGGATGTAGCTCAGCTGGTAGAGCCCCGGATTGTGACTCCGGTGGTCGCAGGTTCAAAACCTGTCATCCACCCCATTTAAAACCCCATATAATATAAGGTTCTCCGGTTTCTGTTAAATTGCAACTAAAATCACCCCATTTATCGATTCTTGAATTCGGTTTAAATAAAACCTTTCAACATGGTTTATAGCGACGATTTTTCTCCATTTGACAAAATAGCCATAAAAAATGCTATTTTGTTAATTTTATTAATGATATAATAAATTAAAGGTAAATATAGATTATAAATCTTATAAACAAAATCTTTAATTGAAAAAGGTACGGATATCTGCATATATTATGAGGCTGACAAATTTCGAGAAAAATACAATAATCGAACTTGCTAAAAAATATTTTGGCAATAATACGAGAGTTTACCTTTTCGGCAGCAGGGTCTATGACAATGAAAAGGGCGGAGATATAGACCTGTTTTTAGAAACCGATAAAGAACGGGACAGGGCCGCGGAAATGGAATTTTTAACTAAATATCACAGGCTTGTCAACGAAAGAAAGGTTGACCTGATCGTTAAAACTCCTTCATCGATATACAGGCCTATTTTCGATACCGCCAGAAGCACGGGGATACCTCTATGCTAAATGAAACAACCTGCGCCGTAAACATTAATATCAAAAGGGCAAGAGCAGATTCCGAAGAAATCCGCTCTTGGGACAATCTCACCCCGGAAATCTTCGAAAATAATGAAAAAAGATGAGCCGTCGATTCTTTCATATTTCGTTTTACTAAAATTCAGGATTTAATCGGCGAAAAATTGTTTAAAGAAATATTGGATAAAGTCGGCGAATTTCGAAAAAATATGTCTTTTACGGATATTCTCGACAAAGCGGAAAAGTTGGAAATTATAGATAGCGCGGACAAGTGGAGCAACTTTAGGGAATTAAGGAACAGTTTGTCTCATGAATATCCGTCCAATGAAGCCGAAATTATTAAAGATATTAAACTAGCCCTGGATTATTTTATGGATATATCGCGCGCCTATGAAAATATCTCAAAATACATTAAATCAAAAAATTTATTGGATTAGCCGATTGTGAATTAATTTTAAATGACGCGGAATTTTCACATGGGCAGTGGGGGGGATTTCAATTATGAATGTGGATTTAAAAGGTAAGAGAGCTTTAATTACGGGCGCAAGTTCAGGGCTTGGCGAGGTTATTGCCAGAGAATTTGCAGCCGATGGGGCAAAGATAGGCCTCAACTACCATTCGGAAGCGGAAGCAGCAGGGAAAATTGCCTCAGGGATAAAAAAAACCGGGGGCGCCGTGCTTACTTTGCAGTCCGATGTTTCGGATGCTGGTTCGGTTGAAGCAATGATAAATGCTTTTGTAAAAGAATGGGGCGGGATAGATATTCTTGTAAATAATGCGGGGATCGACGGAGTTCGCTCCCTTGTATGGGAATCGGATATATCAGAATGGGAAAAGGTGGTAAAAATTAATCTCTTCGGGCCGTTTTACTGCTCCAGAGAGGCTTTAAAATATATGGTAATTCAAAAAAGCGGCGTAATTTTAAATATAACTTCTGTCCATGAAAATATTCCATGGAGCGGCTACAGCGGATATACGGCCGCAAAAGCGGGCTTATCTATGTTGACAAAAACTATGGCGCAGGAGGTCGGCTCTTTAGGAATAAGAATAATGTCTTTAGCTCCGGGCGCAATTAAAACGCCTATTAATCAAAATGTTTGGGATAATCCAGAAACCCTTAATAATCTTCTTAAAAAAATACCGCTTGGAAGAATGGGAGAATGTGAAGAAGTAGCCCGGGTAGCCGCTTTTTTGGTTTCCGATTACGCTTCTTATATAACAGGAAGCACAATATTCGTGGATGGGGCTATGATTGATTATGCTAATTTTACACATGGGGGCTGATTAATTTAATTAGTTTTAAAATTTAAGAGGTGCATGAGAATGTCGGAACCAATTTTTGCCCCTGGATGGCCGGGAATTCCGGGACGATGGACAAGTGCCAATAAAAGCGGGGTCGGGACCGCTTTTAAAGGAAGCCCTGTCTGGTTTACTATTTCCCACGGCATCCTTAATGAAGTCTATTCCCCCAGAATAGACGAGGCCGCCATCCGCGACCTCGGTTTTATTATTACGGCAGACGGCGGTTTTTTTTCCGAAGAAAAACGTCACGCCGTTCATTCATCGTCGCTTTTTTATGCAGGCGTTCCCGCTTATCATCTCGAAAGTGTCTGCGACAGGGGATATTATCGCTTCGAAAAAGATATTATAACCGATCCAGGAAGACCCGTAGTTCTTATAAGAGGAAAGTTTACTCCATTAAAACCCGGAAATTACAGGCTTTATGTAATTACTGGTTCGCATATCGGCAATTACGGCGCAGGCAATACGGCATGGGTTAGTGATTACAAAGGAATTACGGGGCTTTTTGCCTCCCGCCATAACACTTCCCTCTGTCTTATGAATAATACCGGTTTTAAAGCCTGTTCGGTGGGTTTTGTCGGATTTTCCGACGGGTGGCAGGATTTAATAAAGCACGGGAATCTCAGTTCGCTTTATACAAGGGCAGAGAATGGAAATGTGGCGCTTACCGGTGAAATAGATATTAAAAACGATACTTTTGTTTTAGCGCTTGGATTTGGACGCAATCCTTCGGAAGCCGCACAACAATCGAGGGCATCTCTTAATGAGGGCTTTCAAAGCCTTCTTGGTTCTTATAGCGGAGCATGGCAAGAGTTCTGGCAGAAGCAAAAACCGGTTTTTTATGCCGAAAAACGCAAACTTTTTTCAATAAGCGCTATGGTTATTCTTACCCACAGTTCTAAATATGTTCCCGGAGCTATTCTTGCAAGCCTTGCCGTACCATGGGGTTTTTCTAAGGGCGACGGAGATCTTGGCGGCTATCACCTGATTTGGCCGCGTGATATGGTACAGTCTGTAGGCGGTCTTATCGCCGCCGGCATTAAAACGGAAGTGAAGAATTTTCTTGTTTATCTTGAATCAACACAGGAATCCGACGGACATTGGCCGCAAAATATGTGGATTGACGGTTTTCCATATTGGAGCGGCATCCAGATGGATGAAACAGCCTTGCCCATTCTGCTTTTTGACCTTGCCCGCAGGGAGACTGCGCTTTTAGAGAGCGATATTTACCGTTTTTGGCCCATGATAAAAAAAGCTCTCTGTTATATCGTTAAAAATGGGCCTGTTACCCAACAGGACCGCTGGGAAGAAAACGGAGGATATACCCCTTTTACTCTTGCAGCCGAAATTGCCGCTCTTATAGCCGGCGCCGAACTTGCCGAATTAGCGGGCGAAGAAGTCGCCGCTCCTTATCTGCGCGAGACCGCAGACTCTTGGTATTCATGTATCGACCGCTGGCTTTATGTGAAAGGCGGGGAATTTGCAGACAAAACAGGGGTTGAAGGTTATTATGTCAGGGTTACCCCCCCTGATTTTGAAGAAGGCGACGATACTATTCGTATTAAAAACCGTCCCCCCACTTCCTGTTATCCACATGTTGCCTCCGTGGTATGCACCGATGCCTTAGCTTTGGTTCGTTTTGGGTTAAGAAATGCCGACGACTCGCGAATACTTAACACATTAAAGGTTATAGATGCTTTGCTTAAGGTAGAAACTCCTTCGGGACCATGCTGGCATAGGTATAATGGCGACGGCTACGGCGAACACGAAGACGGAAGCCCATTTGACGGTACCGGCAGAGGGAGGCTATGGCCTTTACTCACCGGCGAGCGCGCCCACCAAGCAATAGCCGCCGGCAATCTCAAAGAGGCTGGGCGTTTGCTCAAAACCATGGAAGGTCTGGCAGACGGCATCGGACTTTTGCCCGAACAAGTTTGGGACAGCCCCGACATACCTGAGCGAGGTCTTTTTTTCGGCCGTCCGACCGGTTCGGCGATGCCCTTAGTATGGGCCCACGCAGAATATTTAAAACTTATACGTTCGCTTACGGAAGAAAGGGTGTTCGATATGCCGCCCCAAACGGTTTTTCGTTACCTTAAAAATGGTATAACATCCGACCTTATGCAATGGCGATTTAACCATAAGCTGCATAAAATTCCCCCGGGCAAAACATTGCGCATCGAAACTCTTTCCCCTGCTATAGTTCGCTGGAGCGATGACGGCTGGCATACGGTTAAAGATACGCAAACGCAAGACTCAGGTTTTGGTGTTTATTATACCGATTTACCATCCTCTAATATTCCTGAGGACGGTGAAATCATTTTTACATTTTATTGGATAAATGCCAACCGTTGGGAAGGAAGTGATTTTAATGTACGAATAAAAACTTAAGCGAAAATCGGGAGGAACATCCCATCCCGCCATGCTAATCCTATATTAAATTAACGACTTAAAGCGTTTTTCCGTATTTTTAAATATATTATAAGGGTCGTGTTCAAAATGGTAAATTTTGGCAACTTCTATTTTGAGCCATGGAGCCCATTTGCTAAGTATAAAAAGAGCAACAAAAGCGCCGATGAACGGACCTATCCAATATACCCACCACCCCATCCACATTCCCGATACCAACGACGGACCCAGACTGCGCGCGGGATTAGTGCTTGTTCCCGAAATAGGCGCCTCAAAGTAAACCATGACAGCATATAAAAATGGAAAAAGAGCCGGGGTATAAGGTCTTAATTTTTTATGTCCCAGAAAGAAAAAAAGACCCGCAATCAAAAAGAATGTGGTTATAGATTCTCCGATAACTGCGGCAAGAACACCTTCTTTTCCGGGAAAGGTAGCTCCGTAGAATATCCCCTTTCCTAATTTTCCCCATACGAGAAGAGCGGCGGCGCCGGCAATGCCGCCAAGAAGCTGAGATATGACATAGCCTAAAGCCACATAAGTTTTAATTTTTCCTTTTAACCAAAATGAGAGTGTTACTGCCGGATTTATATGAGCGCCGCTCCATTTGCCGACAGGCGAAAATGTAATTAACATTCCCGTGCTTCCGAACAAAAAGCCGGTAATAATACGCCTAAATCCGGCGCTTGGAATCATTGCCGATACGGGGCTTCCTTTGGCAAAATCGAGAATAACAAAAGAAACGCCAACGCTTATAAGCAGCGCCGTTCCTATAAATTCAGAAAGATACAATCTCCATATTTTCATTGGTTAAGCTTTAATTGCAAACAAAATAAAGAATAATACAAAAATTAATTTGCTTAAGATTTTAATGTAATTTTTTAAAATATTTATAATATACATTAAATAATATGTTAAGATGTTCTAATTTGATATTGATAAAAATTATCTTTTGATTATTTTATGGCCAGCCTGCTCAAATCCTGTAACTTTCCATTCTAAAAAGGGTCTATATTGAAAAACCGCCACGGCGTTTTTAGTTTTTAAAGTCGTAAACGATTTTGGTTGTAAATTATTTTTAACTATAAGCTTATAAATATGGTTGGGATTAAATTTGAAAATAAAAAACGTTTTAGCTTTTTTGCGAGATATAAATTTAAAATTATATATTTTAATTATTTTAAATGTTCCTAATCTTATATATGTTCTACCGGCTTTTTTAAATAAGTAAGGTTTAAAAAGCGGCGTAAAAGAGGTGTAACCTAATTTTTTGTGAAACTTGATATACCCGCCTTTTAATAAGAGCATATAAAATTTATCGTTATTAAGACTGGTGGCCCTGGCATAGGGCAATGCAAAAAAGACGGAAGAATTTATTTTTTCTATTATTAATTTTTTCGCAAGGGTTTTTGTGAGGATTTCCGGCTTTTGAGCGCACCCGGATAGGAATAAAGGTAGCAAAAAGATAATAGTTAAGACTATAGCCGATAATTTTGATTTTCTCATTTATAAATTATAAAAATTATAATATACTTTAATTAATTTAATTAATATATCACTAATAAATTCCTTTAACAACCTATAACATTTAAAATCCCTAAAAATATGTTGACAATTAATTTAATTTTTTGATAAGATTAAGGTTTCTAAACTTAAATTGGGTATTTTGCGGTAAAAGTGCGGCTAAGCTGGCGTAGCTCAATGGTAGAGCAGCTGATTTGTAATCAGCAGGTTGCGGGTTCGATTCCCATCGCCAGCTCCATAATTTAAAAGGAAAGCGGAGAGGTGCCCGAGCGGCTAAAGGGAACAGACTGTAAATCTGTCGGCGCGAGTCTACGGAGGTTCGAATCCTCCCCTCTCCACCAGTATTATATTAAGGTATTATATTAAAATTATTAAGAAAAGAGGTTTTCATTGCGGGAATAGCTCAGTTGGCTAGAGCGTCAGCCTTCCAAGCTGAGGGTCGCGGGTTCGAATCCCGTTTCCCGCTCCATATTATAACTATAACTTATGCCCATGTAGCTCAGTGGTGGAGCACTTCCTTGGTAAGGAAGAGGCCATCGGTTCAATCCCGATCATGGGCTCCATAAAATTATAAATTATAATAAATAATTTTTTACAGGAGGAACTAAATGTCCAAAGAGAAATTTGACAGATCAAAGCCGCATGTCAATATAGGCACGATAGGTCATGTTGACCATGGCAAGACTACATTAACCGCCGCCATTACGAAGATTCTTTCGAGAAAAGGCCAGGCTTCCTTTAAATCGTATGACCAGATTGATAATGCGCCCGAAGAAAAGGAAAGGGGTATTACGATTGCCACATCCCATGTCGAATATTCTACCGATAAAAGGCACTATGCCCATGTGGACTGTCCGGGACATGCCGACTATGTTAAGAATATGATTACCGGCGCCGCCCAGATGGACGGAGCCATACTTGTGGTTTCCGCAGCCGACGGCCCTATGCCCCAGACGAGGGAGCATATACTTTTAGCCCGTCAGGTCGGCGTTCCCTATATAGTCGTATTTTTAAATAAGGTCGATATGGTGGACGACCCCGAACTTCTTGAGCTTGTCGAACTCGAAGTAAGAGAGCTTTTAACCTCCTATAACTTTCCGGGGGACTCTGTTCCCGTAGTAAAGGGTTCCGCCCTTAAGGCCCTCGAGGCGGACTCCGATAACGAATGGACGCAGAAGATAGTTGATCTTATGAATGCCGTCGATGAATATATTCCGCTTCCGAAAAGGGATATAGATAAGCCGTTCCTTATGCCGGTCGAGGATGTATTTTCCATATCCGGAAGGGGAACCGTTGCAACAGGCAGGGTAGAAAGAGGCATAGTCAAGGTCGGAGATGAAATCGAACTTGTCGGAATACTTCCGACATCCAAAACAGTCGTAACAGGCGTAGAAATGTTCAGGAAGCTCTTAGACGAAGGACAGGCAGGCGACAACATAGGCGTTCTCTTAAGGGGCAAGAAGCGCGAAGAGGTGGAAAGGGGCATGGTTTTGTCCAAACCCGGTTCCATAACTCCCCATAAGAGGTTTAAGGTAGAGGCGTATGTTCTTACCAAGGAAGAAGGTGGCCGCCATACCCCGTTCTTTAACGGCTACCGTCCGCAGTTCTATTTCAGGACTACTGATGTTACCGGGGTTTGCACGCTGCCGGAAGGCGTCGAAATGGTAATGCCGGGAGACAATGTTTCCATGAGCGTCGAACTCATTACCCCGATAGCCGCAGAAAAGGAATTAAGGTTTGCCATAAGAGAGGGAGGGCACACCGTAGGCGCCGGGGTTATAACCGAGGTTATAGAGTAATTTAAATAATTTAGAAATGGGATAGACTTGAGTCTGTCCCCATCGTAAAAAAAGGGGTAATAAATAAATAATGAGAGAGATAATAACGCTTGCATGCAGCGAATGCAAACAGAGAAATTATACAACCACCAAAAATAAAAAACTTACCACGGAAAAATTAAATTTAAAAAAGTATTGCAAGTTTTGCAAGACTCATACTATTCATAAGGAAACAAAATAATAATAATTTTTTAAATAGGCCAGTAGCTCCAACGGCTAGAGCGTCGGACTCCAAATCCGAGTGTTGGGGGTTCGAATCCCTCCTGGCCTGCCATTATGCGAATATAAAATGAGAGAAAATACTATTTTGGGATATGTAAAGATGGTAAGCAATCCTGTTTCGGAGTTTATAAAAAAAGCAAAGCAATATTTATATGAAGTAAGATCTGAGCTTGGCAAAATTATATGGCCTAATAAAGATAAGGCTACAAAGACCACATATGTCGTAGTTATTTTTATAATACTTGTGACCGCTTTTCTTGGTCTTATAGATATGGTTTTTGCTAAAGTTTTTTCTTATTTTTTCCATATATAGAATAAGAAAAAATAAGTAAATCAAAATAATCTTAGAGTTTTACATAAAATAGGTTTTAGATATTAAAAATGATGGATAACGAAAAAATAACCGAAAATCATGCCGTAGATTCCAGCGATGCTAATGTAAATGCAGATACCTTGAACGATGACGGTATCCAGAAAAAATGGTATGCCGTTCATACCTACTCCGGCTTTGAAGACCATGTGAAGTTAGCCCTTGAAGAGAGAATTGCATCGAGCGGGCTAAAAAAGTATTTTGGCGATGTTATTATCCCAAAGGAAGATGTTATAGAAAAAAATGTAAAAGGCGGAAAAAAAAAGGTTAAAAGAAAGTTTTTTCCGGGTTACATTTTTGTAAATATGAATGTAAATACCGATTCATGGCATTTGCTTAAAGGAACTCCAAAGGTTACAGGCTTTGTCGGAGATCAATTAAATCCTATGGCGGTCGATGAATCCGAGATGGATAAGATAATAGCTCAAATAACCGAGGGAATTAAAAGGCCGAAGGCAAAAATTGAGTTTTCCAAGGGCGATATCGTCAAAATCACGGAGGGACCATTCTCAGGGTTTAATGGAACAATAGACGATATAAAGCCTGACAAGAGCAAGCTCGAGGTTCTCGTTTCCATTTTCGGCAGGGCTACCCCGGTAGAATTAGATTTTACGCAGGTTGAGAGAAATTAGTTAACATGAAAGCTCTAATTTTATGAGATAATTATCAATAATTTTAGATGTATTAATAATAGAATGGGGGCAGACTTAAGTCTGCCCCCAAGAAAAGAGGAAAAAGATTATGGCTGTAAAAAAAATTCAAGCTTTGGTTAAATTGCAAATAGCGGGCGGAAAAGCTAACCCCGCTCCTCCTGTCGGACCTGCGTTAGGTCAGCACGGGGTTAATATAATGGAATTTTGCAAACAATTCAATGAACGGACAAAATCGCAGGAAGGAACCGTTATACCTGTTGTTTTAACCATATACGCCGATAGATCGTTTGATTTTATTTTAAAAACTCCGCCGGCTTCCATTTTGCTAAAGCAGGCTTCCGGTATAGAAAAGGGTTCGAATCAACCAAATAAAAATAAAGTTGCGACTATAAACAGAACTAAAGTAAGAGAAATTGCAAAAACTAAAATGCAGGATCTTAATGCAAATGAACTTGAGCAGGCTGTTAAAACTATTGAAGGAACAGCCAGAAGCATGGGTATAGATGTCATAGATTAAAGGAGGATATGCCAGAATGACACTGAGAGGCAAAAAATATTTAGAAGCTTCTAAAAAATTGGGTATAGATAAAAATAAGAATTATACGATAGATGAGGCATTCAATGCTATCGTAGATTCGCATTATGTAAAATTTGACGAGTCGGTTGATATTGCAATAAATCTCGGCATAGATGTAAAGAAAAATGATCAGCAGGTTAGAGGGTCGGTGCTTTTGCCTCACGGAACGGGGAAAGAGGTTAAAATTCTTGTTTTTGCAAAAGGGGAAAAGGAGAGGGAGGCATTGGCGGCCGGAGCGGATTATGTCGGGCAGGAAGACATGATAACTAAGGTACAGCAAGGGTTTATGGATTTCAACAGGGTCGTTGCGACCCCAGATATGATGGCAAGTGTCGGCAAGCTCGGTAAAATATTAGGTCCAAGGGGCTTAATGCCCAATCCAAAAGTCGGAACAGTCACTTTTGATGTAGGGAAAGTTGTAAAAGAGCTTAAAGAGGGTAAGATAGAGTTTAAAGCCGAAAAAAGCGGTATTCTACACGCATCCTTAGGAAAGGTTTCGTTTGGGTCATTAAAACTTAAGGATAATTTTACGGCGCTTATCGAAACTATAAACCGGCTGAAACCGGCTTCCAGCAAAGGCGTATATATCAAAAAGATTTCTCTTTCATCCACGATGGGGCCGGGTGTTCATTTAGATATCATTAAACTTAGAAACGAAATAATGTAATAAATTATTTAAGTTTGTCAATGACGGCAGGTTTATAAATCCTGCCATAGACAAAAAAGGGCATTATCAACCTGATTTTCTTTTAATTGCTCTTATATTGTTATATTGACAAAATTGTAAGAGAAAATTTAAAAGAAAGGAGGGGAGAAAAAATTGAAAAAAGAGAAAAAAAATCAAGAGATTGAATTTTTAAAACAGAATCTTAATAATAGTCAGGGTATTTTTATAAGTAAATACCAGGGGCTTAATGTCGAAAAATTCGGTCTATTAAGGAAAGAGATGCGAAGCCATGGCGCCCTTCTTAAAGTATTCAAAAATACTTTAAGCCGCATAGCGTTTAAGCAAACGTATGCGGAAGCCATTTCCGGTCATCTCGAAGGCCCTAATTTCTTGATTTTTACAAATGACCCAATGGCAAGCTCAAAAGCGCTTTTAAAGTTTGCGCAGGAAAATCCTGAAAATATCGAGATTAAAGCAGGATATTACCAGACGATATTGGATAAGAGTGGAATTACTACTCTTGCGACTTTGCCTTCCAAGGATATTTTAATATCGAGATTTATTTCTGTTATAAAATCTCCTGAAGTACGCCTTGTTTTTACGCTTAGAGCGCCTGTCGTAAATTTAATAAGAATTCTTCAAGCTGTGGAAGCTAAAAAATCTGCATAATAAATTTAACTTATGTCATACGGATTCCTGTTTATGCAGGAACGACAAAATTTTTATTTAATTTTAAAATTATATTTTAAATATCGGAGGAAATAATAATGGCTGTAACCAAAAAGGATGTATTAAGCTACATTGAAAATGTTTCTGTAATCGAATTGAATGATCTTATTAAAGAGATAGAAGAAAAGTTTGGAGTCAAAGCCGACCAATTTGCCATGGCTGCCCCGGCCGGAGGAGCAAAGGCTGAAGCGGCTCCTGCTCAAGCTGAAGAAAAAACTGAATTTGATGTCATTCTTGAGAATGCCGGCACAAATAAAATTCAGGTTATTAAAGTCGTAAGGGAGCTGACAAGCTTAGGGTTAAAGGAGGCGAAAGATCTTGTTGACGGCGCTCCTAAACCTTTAAAAAATGCCGTTAATAAGGAAGAAGCCGATAAAATGAAAGCAAAGCTTGAAGAAGTCGGCGCTAAAGTTTCGGTTAAATAAATAAAATATATTATATTTAAGTGAGTTAAGACGGGAGTTTAAATCATAAATGGCAAAAACAAAATTGCAATTTAATTTGGAAGGCAGTGTTCCCATAATTTTAAGAAAGGATTTTTCCAGAATTAAAAGGGTAATAAACACCCCTAACCTTCTTGAAGTTCAAAGAAAATCCTATGAGAGATTTCTGCAAAAGGATATACCTCAAGATAAAAGAGCGAATAACGGGCTTCAAGGAGTTTTTAAATCTGTTTTTCCTATAGAAGGGTTAAGTAAAAATTTTTCTTTAGAATTTATGGGCTACACTATCGGCGAACCAAAATATAGCATTTTCGAATGCAAACAGAAGGGACTGACTTATAGCGCATCCCTGAAAGTCCTTTTTGATCTTGTGACTTTTGAACTTGATTCCTATTTGGACGGAAAAAATGTGCAAAGAGAAATTAAGGATATCAAGGAACAAGAAGTATATTTTGGCGAAATACCGCTAATGACCCAAAACGGGTCTTTTATTATTAACGGAATCGAAAGGGTAATAGTAAGCCAGTTGCAAAGGTCTCCCGGGGTTTTCTACGATAATGACAAAATAAGAAGCCATACCCAGGGAAGACCCTTTTATACTGCGAGGGTTATACCTTACAGGGGGTCATGGCTGGATTTTGAATTCGACCAGAGGGACATGATTTTTGCCAGGATAGACAGAAAAAGAAAATTCCCTGCGACTATTTTGCTTAAAGCGGTGGGATATTCAAGAGACGATATTCTCGGCAGTTTTTATCAATATGAAGTATTTAAGCTCATTAACGGCAAATATTTCAGGAGAATGCCGAAGGATTTTCTGACGCAGACAAGGGCAAGCGAAGACATTATTAACCCGAAAACAAAAGAAGTTTTAATCAAGAAAAACAGAAGAATAACAAAACTCTTAATAGATAAACTTGAAGAAGCAGGAGTGGAGTTTTTGCCTTGCGATGAATCCGAAGTTATAGGGAAGTACCTTACGAAAGATGTTGCAAAGGATGGAGAAATTATCGCCAAGTCGCTTCAACCCGTAACATCCAACCTGTTAGAGACTTTTAAGAATCTTGGCATAAATGAGTTTAGCGTCTATTTCATTGATAATATAAATGTATCTTCCTCGATATTAGATACGATATTGGCCGATAAAATAAACTCTAAGGATGATGCCGTTATCGATATTTACAAGAGAATGAGACCCGGGGATCCGCCGAACCTTATATCCGCAACATCCTATTTCGAAAATATGTTTTTTAACCCTGAGAGATATGATTTGTCCGAGGTCGGAAGGCTTAAAATAAATAATAAATTGAATCTGAATAAAAGCCTTGACGACAGGGTATTGTTTCCAGACGATATTCTAAATGTCTTAAAATATTTAATGGAGCTCAAAGACGGCAGAGGAATAATAGACGATATTGACCATCTTGGAAACAGAAGGGTAAAAGCTGTGGGAGAGTTACTGGAAAATCAATTTAGAATAGGTCTCGTAAGAATGGAAAGGGCCATTAAGGAGAGAATGACCACGCAAAAACTTGACTCTTTAATGCCCAATGACCTTATTAATCCTAAGCCCGTTAATTCGCTGATAAAAGAATTTTTTGGAAGAAGCCAGTTGTCCCAATTTATGGATCAAACGAATCCACTTTCCGAAATCACTCATAAGAGGCGTCTTTCTGCGCTTGGACCAGGCGGTCTGACAAGGGAAAGAGCAGGATTTGAAGTCAGGGATGTTCATCCAACCCATTACGGCAGAATTTGTCCCATCGAAACACCCGAAGGACCGAATATCGGACTTATAGCCTCTCTATCTTCTTATGCAAGAGTCAATGAATATGGGTTTATCGAGACCCCTTACCGAAAAGTTAAGGTCGCAGAGAAAGGAGCGATGGTAACCGACGATGTTGATTTTCTGACGGCTATGGAAGAGGAAAAATATGTTATAGCCCAGGCTAATGCGGAAATAGACAAAAACGGCTATCTTGTGAATGAATTGATTCCTGTCAGGAGAAGCGGGGAAACGGTGATGGTTTACCCAAATGAGGTCGATTACATCGATGTTTCTCCAATGCAGCTTGTTTCGGTTGCCACTTCGTTAATCCCATTTTTGGAACATGACGATGCCAACCGTGCTTTAATGGGTTCCAATATGCAAAGGCAGGGCGTGCCGTTACTCATGCCCGACCCTCCGATTATCGGAACAGGTATCGAAAAAATCGTGGCAAAAGACTCGGGTGTTTGTGTTGTGGCGGAACATAACGGAATAGTCAGCTATGTCGATTCGACAAAGATTTATATAAGTCGAGACGGCGAGGGAGCCCTCGGCAAAGAAGATAATGATCCCGTCTCTATTTATAACCTTGTAAAGTTTCAAAGATCGAATCAAAATACATGTTTAAATCAAAGACCGTTGGTTAAGGCGGGGGACAGGGTTATTGCCGGACAAATTATTGCGGACGGCGCATCGACAAAAGACGGAGAGTTGGCTCTCGGGCATAATGTCCTGGTTTCGTTTATGCCTTGGAACGGTTATAACTTTGAGGATTCGATATTAATAAGCGAAAAATTATTACATGAAGATGCGTTTACATCTATCCATATAGAAGAATTTGAAGTAGCATGCAGGGAAACAAAATCAGGCAAGGAAGAAATTACTTCAGATATTCCTAATGTAGGCGAAGATGCTTTAAGAAATCTGGATGAAAACGGGATTATTAGAATAGGCGCGGAGGTTAAAGCTCAGGATATATTGGCGGGAAAGGTTACCCCGAAAGGGGAAACGGTTCTTACGCCCGAAGAAAAACTTTTAAGAGCTATATTCGGGGAAAAGGCAAAGGAAGTTAAAGATACATCATTAAGGGTTCCTCCGGGTGTTTCCGGCGTCGTTGTCGATGTCAGGGTATTTTCGAGAAAGGGCATTGAAAAAGACTTTAGGGCAAAGGAGATTGAAGACAGCGAGGTAGCAAATCTTATTGCGGAATTGGACGATAAGATATTGTCTATTTCGGATAACGCCCTTGGGAAGATGCGCGGAGTGGTACAAAATAGAAAATGCGGTTCAAATGCGGCGCTTTCATCGGGACATAAGCCTGTGTACCTTAAAAAAGGGGATATATTGAGGGAAAATATAGTTTCCAAGCTTACCAGAGACGATATTTTTAATATAGAATTTGAGGGCAATGCTAAAAATATATATGATAAATTAAAGAAGATAGACGATGAATCATTAGAAGATATCGACCTTTTGAAAGGATTTTACGAGGATAAAATCACAAGAATGCAAAGAGGCGATGAACTTCCCCCCGGCGTTCTTAAAACGATAAAGGTTTATATTGCTATTAAAAGAAGATTATCCGTAGGGGATAAAATGGCGGGAAGACACGGAAATAAGGGCGTGGTTTCCAGAATACTGCCCCTTAACGATATGCCGTTTATGAAAGACGGAAGGATAGTCGATATGGTGCTAAATCCACTTGGGGTTCCTTCCAGAATGAATGTCGGACAAATTTTAGAGGTTCATCTGGGTTGGGCTGCGCATAATTTAGGTATTCAAATCAATAAGATTATAGAAGAAAATTTTGGTCCGGAAAAGGTTAGGGAAAAATTATTGGCGATTTTTAACGACCCTACGATGGTTCAATTTATTAAAGGATTAAATGGAGATGAGGTCATAGAACTGGCAAAAAAATATAAGAACGGGGTTTATATGGCAACCCCTATTTTTGACGGGGCAAAAGAAAGCGAAATTAGGAATTACCTTAAACTTTCGGGCGTCGAAGAAACAGGACAGGTTACGCTTTATGACGGGAGATCGGGTGAGCCGTTCGACAGGAAGGTTACCGTAGGCATAATGTATATGCTTAAACTTCATCATTTAGTCGATGATAAGATACATGCGAGGTCAACAGGTCCTTATTCATTGGTAACTCAGCAGCCGTTAGGCGGAAAAGCGCAGTTTGGAGGACAGAGATTGGGAGAAATGGAGGTATGGGCAATGGAGGCCTATGGAGCCGCTCATACTCTTCAAGAGTTTCTTACGGTTAAATCGGATGATTCCGTCGGAAGAACAAGAATGTATGAAGCGATTGTAAAAGGGCATACATCTTTTAAGGTAGGGCTTCCTGAGTCGTTTAATGTTCTTATTAAAGAGTTGCAGAGTCTATGCCTGAATGTCGAGTTGTTAAAGGAGGGAGAAAATGTCAATTGATGACGATATAGATAATTATAGTAATGACAATAAGGATGCCACCCTTACGATTAGCCTGAATGATATTTCCGAAGACGAAGAAGATATGGTTCAGATTGAGGAAAAGGAGCCAAACCTTGAAAAATTATTTGACGGTAAAAATAAAAGAGATTTCTTTTTGAATGATAGGGAGGGGATTAAAGATCCGCTAAGCTTTAATTCTATCAGGTTGGGAATCGCGTCTCCCGAAACAATAAAAAAATGGTCGCATGGAGAGGTCAAAAAACCGGAAACTATAAACTATAGAACATTAAAACCGGAACGGGACGGACTTTTTTGTGCTAGAATTTTTGGTCCGATCAAGGATTATGAATGCAATTGCGGAAAATACAAAAGAATGAAGCATCGCGGTATAGTGTGCGAAAAGTGCGGCGTAGAAGTTATTTCGTCTAAGGTTAGAAGAGAAAGGCTCGGACACATCGAACTTGCTTCCCCCGTAGCGCATATATGGTTTTTTAAAAGTCTGCCTTCAAGAATTGGAAGCATTCTTGATATGACCCTTAAGGATATCGAAAAGGTCCTTTATTTTGAGTCTTATGTTGTTATAGAACCGGGTGACGCATCAAAAATCGGATTAAAATATAAAGATATTATAACCGAGGAAAACTATCAAAAAATTCAAAAGGAGGGGTATAATTTTAAGGCGGGTATCGGCGCTGAAGCCTTAAAAGAGCTTCTTAAGGGAATCGACCTCAATTCCTTATCTAAAAATCTAAAAGAAGAGATAAAAGATTTGCCGAACAGCATTAAAAAGAAAAAACTTGCAAAACAATTAAAACTAATCGAGGCGTTTAAAACATCCGGAAATAGACCCGAATGGATGATTTTAGATGTAATTCCAGTTATCCCCCCGGATTTGCGCCCTTTGGTTCCGCTTGAGGGCGGAAGATTTGCGAGCTCCGATTTAAATGATTTATACAGGAGAGTTATAAATAGAAATAACAGATTAAAAAAACTTATAGAACTTTCTGCCCCGGATATAATTATTAAAAATGAAAAAAGGATGCTCCAGGAAGCGGTGGACGCGCTCTTTGATAATGGACGGCGCGGCCGCGTAATAATGGGCTCCAATAGAAGGCCGCTTAAGTCCTTAAGCGAAATGCTAAAGGGAAAAACGGGGAGATTCAGGCTTAATCTGTTGGGCAAGAGAGTAGATTACTCCGGAAGGTCGGTTATAGTCGTAGGACCTGAGTTAAAGCTTCATCAATGCGGTTTACCTAAAAAAATGGCCATAGAACTTTTTAAGCCGTTTATTTTTCATAAGCTATTGCAAAATGGCGTAACCGATACGCTTAAGGCCACAAAAAAATTAGTCGATAAAGAGGCGCCGGAGGTTTTTGATGTTTTAGAAGAGGTAATCAAAGAGCATCCCGTATTGCTAAACAGGGCTCCAACCCTTCATAGACTGGGGATACAAGCATTTGAACCCGTATTAGTCGAAGGGAAGGCAATTCATTTGCATCCGTTAGTCTGCGCGGCATTTAACGCGGATTTCGACGGAGATCAAATGGCCGTCCATGTTCCGCTTTCGATAGAGGCTCAGGTTGAAGCAAGGGTTTTGATGATGGCAACCAATAATATACTTTCGCCGGCAAGCGGAAAGCCGATTATAGTTCCTTCTCAGGACATAGTGCTCGGCTTATATTACATGACGAGAGAGATCCCGTTCGCAAAAGGGGAGGATAAGATATTTTCCAATCCCGATGAGGTTAAATTTGCTTATGACAACGGGTTTGTGAGCTTGCATGCCCGCATAAAAGTAAAGATTAATGATAAAATCGAGACGACAACCGTTGGAAGGGTTATACTTTATGAAATAATGCCGCGTGAAATAGATTTTTCGTTTGTAAATATGCTTATGTCCAAAAAGGAAATTACAAACTTAATAGATTATGCTTTCAGGATATGCGGCCCGAAAAAGACCGTTATACTGGCGGATAAGCTAAAGTCGATAGGTTACGAATACTCTACCAAATCAGGTATATCCATTTGCATAAGCGATATGGAGGTGCCGCCTGCAAAAATTAATGTTATCAAAGAAGCTACGGCAAAAGTAGAAGAGATAGAAAATAGCTATAAAGAAGGATTGATAACAAACGGAGAGCGGTACAACAAAGTTGTTGACACATGGGCAAATGCTACGGATGAAATTGCCATGGCTATGATGAATCAATTGGGTACGCAGGAATATTCAGGGGGTACAAAAAAAAAGAAAATTACAGGGAAAAGCTTTAATTCTATTTTTATGATGGCGGACTCAGGTTCCAGAGGCTCCGAGGCGCAAATAAGGCAGCTTGCAGGAATGAGGGGATTAATGGCAAAGCCTTCGGGAGAAATTATCGAAACGCCTATCACCGCAAATTTTAGAGAAGGGCTTACCGTTCTGCAGTATTTCATTTCTACTCACGGAGCAAGAAAGGGGTTGGCGGATACAGCCTTAAAAACGGCTAATTCAGGTTATTTAACGAGAAGATTAGTCGATGTTGCCCAGGATACTATTATAACCGAATACGATTGTCATACAATGGACGGGATAGTGGTCTCGACTTTAGTAGAAAGCGGCGATGTAATTGAACCGATAGAAGATAGAATACTGGGGAGGGTTGCGCTGGAGGATATTATAGATCCGTTTACGGGCGGCCTGATTGTTAAAGCTAACGAGGAAATTCAGGAATCCCATCAATCGCTGATAGAAAATGCACACATAGAGAGCGTTAAAATAAGATCCGTTTTAACTTGCAAGACTCAAAAGGGCGTGTGCGTAAAATGCTATGGAAGAGACCTGGCCAGAGGCCATTTGGTAAATATAGGAGAATCTATCGGCGTTATGGCGGCGCAATCGATTGGCGAGCCAGGAACGCAGCTGACGATGAGAACATTCCATGTGGGAGGCACTGCTTCAAGAAGATCGGAACAGACAAGTATCGAAAATAAATATGACGGTATTGTTAAATTTAATAACCTTAATATTATTAAAAATAGAGATAATGAATATGTTGTTATGAACAAAAACGGCGAAATCGTTATCTTAGACGACTTAGGAAGAGAATTAGAAAAAATTCAATTGACTTACGGTTCGAAAATAAAAGTTGAACCCGATTCCAAGGTTAAGAAAAATACCCTTTTAGCCGATTGGGATTCATACATTAACCCGATAATTGCGGATATCTCCGGAAAAGTAAGATTCGATGATATAAGAGAAAATGAAACTATGCAGGAGCAGGTCGATGAAACATCCGGCTTATCGAGGAAGGTTATCATCGAACCTAAAGATCAAACATTAAGGCCAAAAATAATTATTAAGTCGGCTAATCAGGAAAAGTCTTATTTGATGCCTATAGGGTCGCATTTGTCCGTTCAAGACGGGGATGAAGTTTATGCAGGAGATATAATTGCAAGAATTCCGAGAGAGACTACTAAAACTAAGGATATTACAGGTGGTTTGCCGAAAGTGGTGGAGCTGTTTGAAGCCAGAAAGCCGAAGGAATGGGCTGTTATAACCGAGATAAGCGGAAAAATATCTTTTGGACGGGATTTCAAGGGTAAAAGACGGGTTGTTATCGAACCCATAAACGGAGAGCCGAGAGAATACTTAATTCCTAAGGGGAAACTTGTCAGCGTTCATGAAGGGGATTATGTTAAGGCCGGCGAGCCCTTAATGGATGGTTCGCCTAATCCCCACGATATTTTAAGAGTTCTTGGTGAAAAAGAACTCGCAAAATTTTTAGTCGATGAAATTCAAGAGGTTTACAGACTTCAAGGCGTTAAAATAAATGATAAGCATATCGAAGTTATAGTAAGACAGATGCTAAAAAATGTAAGAATTAAAAATGCCGGAAGTTCCAGATTCCTTGAGGATGAAGTTGTGGATAAAAATTTGTTCGACGCAGAAAATGAACGGATCATAAATGAAGGCGGAAATCCTGCCATAGCCGAGCCTGAATTAATGGGTATAACCAAAGCCTCGTTAAGTACCGAAAGCTTTATTTCTGCCGCATCATTTCAGGAAACCACAAAGGTCCTGACCGAAGCGGCTATCCATGGTAAAATAGACCATTTGAGAGGACTTAAGGAAAATGTTATTATGGGAAGGCTTATACCTGCGGGTACCGGCTCCACGAAGTATTTAGCCCTTGATATCGAGGTGTTATAATTTTTTAATTGGAAATGCAAAAAAATCTTGACAAAAAAGTAATTAAATATTAGAATCTAAAATTCCATAAATAATTCCATAAATTGTTTTAGGAAAACCGATAAGATTAAAAGAAAATTTATTATATGGATGAGCTTCGCTGTACTTCGTTTCCTGCCTACGCAGGAATAACAAAGTATTTAATTTTTAAAAATATAATTTAATAATTTAGTTAGCTAAGGAGATATTGTGCCAACCGTAAATCAGTTAATCAGGAGTGCGAGAAAGAAGGTATTAAAGAAAACCTCTTCCCCTGCCCTAAAAGGATCCCCTCAAAAAAGGGGAGTTTGCGTTAGGGTTTATACCACCACCCCAAAGAAACCTAACTCAGCGCTTCGTAAGGTTGCGAGGGTTAAGTTAACCAACGGCATGGAGGTAACTTCGTACATTCCGGGAGAGGGACATAATTTGCAGGAACACTCGGTAGTATTGATAAGGGGTGGAAGGGTTAAAGATTTGCCGGGCGTAAGGTATCACATAATTAGAGGGACTCTTGACTGCGTCGGCGTAAACGGAAGGAAACAAAGCAGATCCAAATATGGGGCTAAAAGAACTAAATAATAGTATATAAAGTGAGGAGTTAAAATTGTCTCGGAGAAAAAGGGCTGTTAAAAGGGTTATTGAAAGCGACCCAAAGTTCAATGATAAGATTGTGCAAAAGTTTATAAATAAACTTATGTACGACGGAAAAAAGAGCGTGAGTGAAAAAATATTCTATAAATCGCTTGATATAATCCATGAAAAGACTAAAGACGACGGTCTTAAGATTTTTAGGCAGGCTATTGACAATGTTAAACCTGTTCTTGAAGTAAAGGCCAGAAGGATAGGGGGTTCTAACTATCAAGTCCCTGTCGAGGTAAGAAGCGATAGAAGATTATACTTAGCAATAAGATGGATTATAGGATATGCCAGAGCAAGAAGCGAAAAATCCATGGAAGAGAATTTAGCCCTTGAGATATTGGATGCCGCAAACAACAGGGGAAGTTCAATCAAAAAGAAGGAGGATACATTTAAAATGGCTGAAGCGAATAAGGCTTTTGCGCATTTTAGATGGTGATAAGAGGGCTAAATGGCAGATAAAATACCTTTAGAAAAAACAAGAAATATAGGCATTATGGCACATATTGACGCCGGTAAAACCACAACTACCGAAAGGATTTTGTATTACACGGGGGTCAACTACAAAATCGGCGAGGTTCACGATGGAACGGCCACGATGGATTGGATGGAGCAGGAGCAGGAAAGAGGAATAACAATCACAGCTGCCGCTACCACATGTTTTTGGAAAAACAACAGGATAAATATAATAGATACCCCGGGGCATGTTGATTTTACGATAGAGGTAGAAAGATCCTTAAGGGTTTTGGATGGAGCAGTAGCCGTATTTGACGGAGTCGCAGGAGTCGAACCGCAATCCGAGACAGTTTGGAGGCAAGCCGATAAATATAAAGTGCCAAGAATATGTTTTGTGAATAAGATGGACAGAACCGGCGCAAATTTTTTTAGATGCGTGGATATGATCAGGAAAAGACTTAATTCAACGCCTGTTGTTATGCAAATTCCGCTGGGTCTTGAAGATAATTTTAAAGGTATTATCGATGTTGCGATAATGAAAGCATTTGTTTATAAGAATGAAAGCCTCGGGGCAGAGTATGACGCAATAGATATCCCCCAGGACTATTTTAAAGAATCAAAAAAATATCATGACGAATTTATTGAAAAGGCGTGCGATTTTGATGACGCCCTGATGGAAAAATATTTAGCAGGCGAAGATATCGATATTAATTTAGCTAAAAAAGCGATAAGGAAAGCAACGCTCGAGTTTAAGGTTGTTCCCGTATTTTGCGGGGCGGCATTTAAAAATAAAGGCGTGCAGCCGCTATTGGATGCCGTAATCGACTACCTGCCTTCCCCTGTGGAAGTACCGCCTATTAAGGGTATAAATCCTAAAACAGAAAAAGAAGAAATGAGGCATGCCTCCGATGATGAGCCTTTTTCGGCGTTAGCCTTTAAAATTGCGTCGGATCCTTATACAGGTCAGCTGACATATATCAGGGTTTACTCAGGCGTCCTTTCTTCGGGGTCGTATGTTTATAATTCCGTTAAGGATTCCAAAGAAAGAATCGGAAGGCTTTTAAGGATGCACGCAAATAAAAAAGAGGAAGTAAAAGAGGTTCATGCAGGGGATATTGCCGCTGCCGTCGGGTTAAGAAGCACTATTACGGGGGACACTCTTTGCGATGATTCCCATCCGATAGTTCTTGAATCGATGGAATTTCCCGATCCGGTTATATCAGTCGCTATCGAACCGAAGACTAAAGCGGATCAAGAAAAATTAGGACTGTCGCTGCAAAAATTAACGATAGAGGATCCGTCTTTTAAGGTTAAAACCGATTTAGAAACAGGGCAGACTATAATTTCCGGTATGGGCGAGCTTCATCTTGAAATAATAGTCGATAGATTAACAAGAGAATTTAAGGTCGATGCAAATGTCGGCAAACCTGAAGTTGCGTACAAAGAAACAATAAATAAAAAAGTTCAATCGGAAGGCAAGTTTATTAGACAATCAGGCGGCAGAGGCCAATATGGCCATGTATGGCTTGAGCTTGAGCCTCTCGGAAAAGGCGCAGGTTATGAATTTGTTAATAAAATAAAAGGCGGCGTTATTCCCACAGAATATATACCTGCTATCAATAAAGGTATTGCAGAGGCTTTAACAAGCGGGGTTTTGGCCGGCTATCCGGTGGTCGATATTAAGGCTTCCGTATATGATGGGTCTTTTCATGAGGTTGACTCTTCAGAAATGGCATTTAAGATTGCTGCTTCAATGGCATTTAAGGACGGCGCTAAAAAGGCTTCCCCTGCGCTTCTTGAGCCGATAATGAAAGTTGAGGTTTTAGTTCCCGAAGAATTTATGGGCGATGTAATAGGGGATTTAAATTCAAGAAGAGGAAAGATTATTAATTTAGAATCAAGAGGAGGAATTCAGGTCATAAATTCAGAGGTTCCTTTAGCCGAAATGTTTGGTTATTCTACCGATTTAAGATCCAAAACACAGGGCAGGGCCAATTATACTATGGAATTTCTTAAATATGAACAGGTGCCAAAAGTTATATCCGATGAAATTATCGCTAAATCACAAGGTAAATAGATACAATCAGGAGGAACTAAATGTCCAAAGAGAAATTTGACAGATCAAAGCCGCATGTCAATATAGGCACGATAGGTCATGTTGACCATGGCAAGACTACATTAACCGCCGCCATTACGAAGATTCTTTCGAG
>JAKBNN010000025.1 GCA_021831025.1 bacterium
GTACGGTCTTTCGGACACTATAAAAGTAACTACCAGCCCTTCGGGTACGGCCCGGACATCGACCATTATATTTTTAAAATATCCTGTCTTATAAAGGCTTGTAACACTTTCGTTGATTTTTTTAATCGAATAATACCCGCCTGTTTTTATCTTAATCTTGCTCAGTATGAACGAAACGCCCGCCCTTATATTGCCTTTTACCCTTATAGAATAAATCTTTTTTGAAACAGGTGCCTGCTTTTTGATTTTTTCCGCTTTTAAGCGGCTCAAAATTAACGAGGACACCTTTTGGGATAAGGTATAAATGCTTTTTTCCAAAGACTTTTTACCGGCGCCGAAATATTTTACCGTTTTGGAGTTATAAATATCCGCGACCTCTATCAGCATGGCATGAATTTCGTAATGAGATCCAAACATTGCGATGCTGCCTGTTATAATATAATTTGAATGATATTTTATGCCAAGCCTTTTTATTCTGGCAAGGTTCATTTTTATATTAAAATTAAAATACGGCGGTTTTTTAAGGGGCGTGTATGCTAATATAAAGTATGGTTTTTTTGAATCCAGATAGGTTTTGAAAACATCGGTAAACGATTTATCGATATTTTTTAATGCCGGAGTCCCTTTTTGATGGAAAAAACCGACAAACACATCCTTGTTGTTTAATAAGGCATAAGCTTTTGTTGAATTTAAAAAAACAACAAAAGAAATGAAAAGTAAAAATAAAGATAATCTGAAAAATTTCATTTTAATAACCTATCAAATAATAAATTATATGTCAATTTATATGTTCTATGATACCGTTTACGATTTTAATTTTGTGTCTCATCATATTTGAAAACTCTTCGTCATGAGTAACGACAATCAGCGTCTTATTATATTTTTTATTTAGATTTATAATTATCTCGTGTAGTTTTTCCGCATGCCTCGGGTCTAAATTACCCGTCGGTTCGTCCATTAAAACAACCTTTGGAGAGCCTATAAGAGCCCTTGCAATTGCCGCCCTCTGTTGTTCCCCTCCCGAAAGCGTATACGGCTTAAAATTCAGCCTGTGTTCAAGCCCCAGCTCGCATAAATAATCGCGCGCAATTTTTAACGCCTTCGCTTTTGGTTCATTCCTTATATATAGCGGCATGGCAACATTTTCAATACAGCTGAATTCGTTTAAAAGATAGTGAAACTGAAAAACAAAACCTATATTTTCGTTGCGAAATTCGGAAAGTCTTTTATCCGTCAGCCCATATATATCTGCATTTTCAAAATACCCGACACTTCCTGAATCCGGCTTTAAAAGCGTCCCCATAATGTGAAGAAGGGTGCTTTTACCTGTACCCGATTCCCCTGTTATTGCAAATGTCTCGCCGGCTTTTATTGCTAAATCGGCTGCGTCAAGAATATTGACGGTTTCGTCCCCCGTTTTAAATATTTTGCTTACCTTCCTTAAGCATATTGCAGGTGAGCTTCGCTGATTTTCAATTCCATGATCTTTATTCATGTCTTACGCCCTCTGCAGGATCTATTTTGCTTGCTTTATAGGAAGGGTACAGCGTTGCTATAAAGCTTAAAAAAAGGGCGCTGAATCCGATAACTACAAACTCGCCCGGGGTCATTCTTATAGGCAGGGTTGTTATGTAATAAACAGAGGCCGGCAGGCTTATTATATGATAAGTCTTTTCAAGGTAACCGATTAAAAAACCGGAGATAAGCCCAAGCGTCGTTCCGACAAGACCTATTATGATGCCCTGGGCCATAAAAATAATCATTATATCCCTCGAACTTGCGCCGATAGATTTTAATATGGCTATGTCTTTGCGTTTTTCCATAACAACCATAATCAATGTAGAAATAATATTAAATGCCGCCACTAATACAATCAAGGAAAGTATAATAAACATAGTAAGCTTTTCCAATCTTATGGCGGAAAATAGGTTTTTGTTAAGTTCCTCCCAGCTTAACGCATAAAAAGAGGATGACGGCTTTTTGTTTAATATTCTATCTATCTTTTTTGCATAGAGGTTTGCAAGCCCTATCTTATCAAGTTTAACCTCTATTCCCGTCACGGCGTCACGGGGTAATCCCAAAAACATCTGCGCATTTTTTATAGAGATAAAAGAAAATGTGGAGTCGTAATTGTACATGCCGCTGTTTATAATTCCGCAAACGGCGAACTTTTCGGTTTTCGGCACAACGCCAAACGGGGTCACCTGCCCTTCGGGAGACATTATAAGCACCTTATCCCCTACCGAAACCCCGAGGTTTTGCGCCAGAACCTTTCCAAGCACTATACCGTTGTACTTTTTGCCGTTAAGCCCGTTTAAACTCCCTTTAATTAAATACTTTTTTAGATTTGTTACCTTTTCTTCCGTTTTAATATCGATTCCTCTTAAGACGCTGCCTGTTGAGGTGCCGGAGGAAGAAATCATAACATCCGTATAAATGAAAGGTGAGATGCTTTTAACCCCCTTTATGGCGGATATATCTTTCATCACGCCGTCATAATGATTAATGGAGCCGTTATAATTTAAAACAATAATTTGAGATTCGATTCCGATAACTTTGTTTTCGAGCGCACGGTCGAAGCCGCTCATTACCGATATAACTACAATCAAAGCCATCACGCCTATCGCTATGCCCGATATGGATATAAAACTCAGCAAAGATATAAAGGAGTTATTTTTCGGCTTTAAATAACGAAGAGCAATATTTGTATGAAAATTCATATCATCGGTCATTTTTACTTGTTAACGGGTTTAAGCAACGGAAATAATATAACATCTCTAATAGAATACGAATTCGTTAAAAGCATAACAATCCTGTCTATGCCTATACCGCAGCCGGCAGTGGGGGGAAGCCCCTGTTTCAGCGCCTCGATGTAGTCGTCGTCCATTTCCACAGGAAGTCCTTCTTTAATTTTTGCATCCACCTGCGACTTAAACCTTTCTTCCTGATCGAACGGGTCATTAAGCTCCGAAAAGGCATTCCCTATTTCCCTTCCCGCTATGAATAGCTCAAACCTGTCTGCAATAGAAGGGTCTTCGTCGTTTCTTCTCGCTAAAGGCGAGCTTTCGACGGGATAATCCGTCACAAAAGTAGGATTTATAAGCTTCGGCTCCACCGTTTCATCGAATAAAAGGGTTAATAGTTCGCCATAGCTGTCATTTTTGCTTATATTAGAAACATTTTTTGCCGTTAAAATATCATAAATCTTTAAGGCGGAATCTAACTCTTCCGGTTTGAATCCCGCAATTTCGAAAAGGCTGTCCTTTAATTTTATTCTTTTAAATGGGGGGGTAAAATCTAATTTTTCGGCGGCATAGTCGATTTGAAGATTCCCGCAAATATGTTTTGCGAGTTCGGAAAGCATTCCCTCTACAAAATTCATTAAATATTCGTGCGTCGCATATGCCATATAAAATTCTAACATCGTAAATTCGGGGTTGTGTTTTACGGAAATGCCTTCATTGCGAAAATTTCTCCCGATTTCGTACACCCTGTCAAAGCCGCCTACGACTAATCTTTTTAAATACAACTCCGGCGCTATTCGCATATAAAGTTCCAAATTAAGGGCGTTATGATGCGTTTTAAAAGGCCTTGCCGTTGCGCCGCCCGGGTTTGTCTGCATAATCGGCGTTTCAACCTCTAAAAATTCGTTGGAATTTAAAAAGGAGCGTATAAAATTAATCGTCTGCGCCCTTTTTTTAAATATCTCGCGCGCCCCTGAGTTTGCTATTAAATCTATATATCTTTTTCTGAAACGGGCCTCGATGTCCTTAAGCCCGTGCCATTTTTCCGGTAAAGGCAAAATAGATTTGGTTAGGATGCGGGTACGCTCTACTTTTATCGTCAGTTCATTTGTTTTTGTCCTGAAAAGATGTCCCTCCACGCTGACAATATCTCCCGCATCGATAAATTCGGTAAAAAGCTCAAAATCACCATCTTTTACCGTACCTTTTTGAATATAACATTGTATCTCCCCTTCACCGTCCCGTAGCCTGAAAAACGAAGCCTTGCCAAAATTCCTTATGATAAGAATTCTGCCGGCAGTTTTTACGCCTGCCGTATTTTTTTCAAAAAACTCTCTGTCTTTTGAATTATATTCGCCTATAATCTCATTAATATTTTCTCTTTTTATAAAATTATTATCAAAAGGGTTTATCCCTTTTTCTTTTAATTTTTTCAGCTTTTCAATGCGCCCTTTTTCGACAAGATTTAACTCCTGTTCCAAACTAAAGCCCTCCCTATTTTTATTCCTTTGCCTTTACTCCTAGCAAATATGCGCTTATAAATTCATCTATATCTCCGTCAAAAACACTCTGGTCGTCATAAACGGTTACCCCCGTTCTATGATCCTTAGATACACGGTTTGGATTGAGCGTATAAGACCTTATCTGAGAACCCCATGATATATCTTTTTTGGTTTTTTGAAGCTTGCTTTCCTCTTCCTCTTTTTTCTTTTTATAATAATCGTATAGTCTTGCCCTTAACAGCTTATATGCAACATCCTTGTTTTTATGCTGTGACCTTTCATTTTGACATGCCACAACAATCCCAGTCGGAATATGAGTGATTCTGACGGCCGAATCGGTAGTGTTGACATGCTGTCCGCCAGCCCCGCTAGAACGATATGTATCTATCCTTAAATCTTTTTCATCTATGACGATGTCGATATTATCGTCTATTTCTGGATAGACAAAAACAGAGGCAAAGGATGTATGCCTTCTTTTATTGGCATCAAATGGGGAAATCCTGACAAGCCTGTGAACCCCGATTTCAGCCTTAAGGTAGCCGTAAGCAAATTCCCCGTATATGACGAATGTTACGCTTTTAACGCCGGCTTCTTCGCCCGCATTATACTCCATTATAATAGTTTTAAATCTCTTTCGTTCCGCCCATCTTAAATACATTCTCAAAAGCATGCTTGCAAAATCCATAGACTCCGTTCCACCGGAACCTGCGTGAATTTCAACGATAGCGTTAAGCTTATCGTCTTTTCCCGAAAGAGTGAGATCTATTTCTAAACCCGAAATCTCTTTTTCAAGCGGCTTTAAGCTCTCCGCAAGGTCGGATAACATATTTTCATCGTTAACATCTAAAGACAGAGCATATAAATCCTTTATATGTTTAAATTCGCCATAGACCTTATAAAACGGCTTCAATCTATTTTCAATTGCCGACTTTTCCTTTAGCACCGATGTCGAAAAAGAAATATCGTTATAAAATCCCTCTTTTGCGGTTATCCCGTCTATTTCTTTAAGCCTGTCCTTTAGTCTGGCAACTTCAAAGCCTCCTCCCTATTTTTTCAAGTTTATCGTCAAGACCTTTTACGGTTCTATCCAGAAGGCTTAAATTTAAAACATTGCTTACCTTTGAATCAGACACTATATTGTCTCCCTTAAATATTATAAAATTTAAATCCGCCTTTTAAAAAATTTATTTAAAAAAAGGTATGATATTATTAAATATATTAAAGATAAAGAAAAAAGAGCAGTAACGATATAAGTAAATATATTACCATATAAAGTAAAAAAAGTCTTTTTATTAATTAATTTTACATATCCGAGCATAAATGTTCTTTTAAAAATGCCCGTTTCTTCCAGTATTTTACCGTTAGGAGATATTATTCCGCTAATTCCTGAGTTTCCTGCCCTTGCCACATACCTATCGTTTTCTACAGCCGAAAAAACGGTCATAGACATATCCTGATACGGCGCGGATGTCTTTCCGTACCAGGCATCGTCCGTAATACTGATTAAAAGATTAGCGCCTTCTTTTGAAAAATTTCTTACCAACGAGTTAAAATATGCTTCATAGCAGATCATGGAACCTGCCTTAATCCTGCCGTCTTTTAAAATTCTAAACTTTTTACCGGGCGTGAAATTTCCGATTCCCGCTCCTTTTAAAATATGGGCTAAAAAAGGAAATTGATGCCTTAACGGAATATATTCGCCGAACGGAACGAGATGATTTTTATCGTAATAAGAATATCTTCCCGATTTGTCAAACATATAATCTCTGTTATAATAGCGGTATTTTCCGTTTAAAAACCTGACGCCTATGGTTCCAAAAATTAAATTGATATCGCTTTTTTTTACAAAATCCATAACTTTGTTCCAATAGTACGGATAGAATGATATGATGTATGGAAGCGCCGTTTCAGGCCATACGACAATTTTGGGTTTGTATTTTAACGATTTTTTAGTTAAATTTAAATAAATTTTGGTAGTCCTTTTTTTTGTAATCCTCCATTTTTGAAACATCCCGATATTTCCTTGAATTAAAGCAACTTCCAGCGGCTTTTTGTTCTTTAACGACGCCCTCGTTGAATAAATATTATAATAGCCGTACAATATAACCGAAATAAAGATAAGTAAAACCAAAATCAGCTCAAAAAGCGCCTGTTTTTTTGATATTTCATTTTTAAAGAATATAAAGTGGAAAATGGAGTAATTTATAAGAACTATGATGAAAGAAAGTCCAAACGCCCCCGTTATATTGGAAATTTGAATAAAGGGAAGATTTAAATATTGGGAAAAACCCAAATTTTCCCACGGAAAACCTGTCAGCAGATTTGATTTCAGAAACTCAAAAAAAACCCAGCATGACGGAATTAAAATAATGCTTAATCTTTTATAATTATTTAACAAAATTTTACCGAAGCCTGCAAATAAAGCGATATACAGGCTTAAATAAGCGGAAAGAAGCAGGAGGGCAAAGACGGCTGTATAATATGGAAGGTTTCCAAAAACATGGACGGTATATACTATCCAGTACATTATAAAAATATAAGAAACAAGTCCTGCTATAAAGCCGTAAAAAAACGAATCTTTGAAACCTTTGGATTTCTTTATTACATATAAAAGAGGGATGAGGGCAAACCATGCAAGAAACTCAAGATTGAAATTCGGAAACAAAAAAGCTATAAGCAATCCCGATAAAGCGGATAAAGCGGCTCTCATCAAAAAATCTCTGGAAATTTTCGGCATTATAGAATTAAGGTCATTTATTTAAACTTCGTTTGGATTTCTAAAGAACCTTTTTCGATTCTTCCCATAAGTCGTCAAGTTTTTGAGGATCGAGTTCGGAAAACGGAAGCGAAGCTTTCTTCTCCATATAACCGAATCTTTCTATAAATTTATTCGATGATTTATTTAAAGCGTTGCAGGGATGAATATCCATAAATCTTCCTATATTAACAACCGAAAATATTATATCCCCGTATTCCTCTTTAATCTTGTTTAAAACATTTTCATCTTTCGGTTTATCTTTACTTTTATTTAATTCATTTAATTCATTTTTAAGCTCGGCAAGCTCTTCATAAATCTTATTAAAGGCATCGCCTAAATTGTCGAAATCAAATCCTAATCTTTTAGCCTTTTCCTGTATCATATTAGCTCTGTGAAGAGCGGGTAAGCTTTCGGATACATACACGGAGGAGTTTTTTGTTTTTGAAGGGGCGCAGGTGTTTTGTTGTTTTTCCATTTTCTCTTCAGCCTTAATTCTTTCCCAATTTTTAAGAATAACATCGTCTAAACACTCCCCCTCTTTTAATGAAAAATCGGCATCAAAAACATGCGGATGCCTTCTGAGCAACTTTTCGATTACCTTCTTTATAACATCGTCTAATGAAAATTCTTTCTTTTCTTCATATACGTCCGATAAGAATATAACCTGAAGCAGTAAATCGCCCATCTCTTCCATTATTTCCAACTTTTCCCCTGAACCTATCGCATCTACAACCTCATAGGCTTCTTCTATAATATAGGGCTTTAATGTCTCTTCGGTCTGTTTTCTATCCCAGGGGCAACCCTCTTCCGACCGCAATTTCTTGACTATGTTTATTAGTCCCTGAATCCCCGAATATTTTTCATAATTTTCATAATTTTTCATATTCTTTTGACCAATCATAATATAACCTCTTATTTTGAAAGAAAAGGGGATTTAAAAATAAAACAGTTTAAAAATTAGAGCGGTTATTAAGATGCCTATTAAACTGCCGACAAAAACCTCAAGCCTTGTATGAATACCGCTATTTATCCGGGAAAAGGCTATAAGCAAAGCCAGAACAAATGTAAGAAGCGAAACAACCGGGTTTAATGTTAAAAATGAAACCATCAGCCATATTGAAAAAGCAATAGCGGAGTGCCCGCTTGGCAGCCCGCCCCGAAGCGGCGTACCCTTATTAAACATTGCCTTTATTATGATTATAGCGACAAAAACAAGCGATATAACAACGATTGCGATATCCGAACCCGGTGTCCTTATCATATTTACAATGTAGTATATCATATAATAAAGATATTTTGAAAATATTTCATAACCTACTATAAAAGCTCCAAAAGCCGACAAAAGAACCGCCCCTGCCGCCAAATTTTTTACGGCAGCCATTTTTGGAGACTGTTCTTTAGAAATAAAATCGGACAAATATTCTATGGAGGTGTTAACGGTTTCGGCAAATAAGACAAAAAATACGGAAATGAATATCAGGAGCAGGTCGATTTTGGGCAGCCGTAAAAAAAGGGCAAGCAAAATTGCGCTTAAAGCAACTATAAAATGAATCCGCATATTCCTTTCGGTCTTAGTTGCAAGTATTATTCCTTCTATTGCCGCATTTAACGATTCGGTCAATGTTTGCGGAGTATATTTTTTATCCCTATGTTTATAATCGTCTTTAATTTTAATATGGTTGCTTTCCATAATATTTAAATCTTATCGAATAATAGTTTTTGCATATCCTTCATTTCTTTATCGTAAGTTTCATCGTTAATATCTAAAATATGCTCTTCGTCATGAACATATCCAAAAAGATGTAAAATTCCGTGAATTATCAAAAGGGCTAATTCTTTGTTGAATCCGTTAATTTTATTTGAACTCATACTATTTTTAATCCATTTTTCCTTTTCCCAAAAATCCCTGTATTTTAAATAGTTTTTCCGGGCAACGGACGGAGCTATATAAATTTCTCCTATATGAAAAATATCCCCCTCATACTCATTGATTTCAAAGGATAAAACATCTGTCGCGGCATCTTTATGCAGGTAAGCTTTATTTAGTTTCCGTATATAAGCAGGGGAGCAAAAAATTATATCGATTTCATAAGAACCGCAAAAAAGATTTTTGATAGCGCTATGAACGATATAGCGGACTAACCTTTGATTTATTCCCTGCTTCCTTTGGAGATTCGTTATATTTACTATCTGCTGGTCTTTCCGTTTCTTCATATTCTAATGATCTGCCCATGTAAGGAATTCTTTGGTGGAAAACGCTATTCAACACTTTAACGAATGCATCTCCTATAATATGCAGGTCTTTTAATGTCAACTCGCACTCATCGAGTTGTCCGTCGCTATAAATTCTATTCACCGTCTTTCTAACCATTAATTCTAACCGAGATGGAGAAATATTAACCATAGTCCTTGAAATAGCCTCGACAGAATCGGCTAACATTATTATACCGGCTTCCTTGGTTTGGGGCTTTTTCCCGTTGTATCTAAATGTGTCTTTGGAAAGACCCTCATCTTTATTCTCCTTAGAAGCCTTCTCGTAAAATGCTCCAATCATGGATGTTCCATGATGTTCGCTAATTATATTTTCGACTCTGTTTCCTATTCTATATTTTTTTGAAAGCTCCTGCCCCTCTTTAACATGGGAGGCTATTATCAAACTGCTCATCGTCGGGGCAAGTTTATCGTGCGGGTTTTCTTGATTAGATATATTTTCGATATAATAATTTGGTTTTATGATCTTTCCTATGTCGTGATACAGGCTAGCGACTCTTGTCAGCAAGGGGTTTGCGCCGATAGCAGATGCGGCTGATTCCGCCAGTGTGGCAACCATTATCGAATGCTGATAAGTGCCGGGAGCCGCAATGGATAATTGTTTTAACAAAGGGTGATTGGTATTTGAAAGCTCAAGCAGTTTAAAATCCGTCGTATATCCAAAAATCCTTTCAAGCAAAGGTATTAGCCCGATTACCATTATAGATGCAATAACGCCGGATAAAAACGCAAAAACAATGCTGTAAATGTTCTGGATATTGATCAGGTTAAGCCTCATTAAAGCGAATGCGATAACTATGCCGACATTTAAAACGCCGGTTATAATCCCCGCTTTCACTATCCTGCCCCATGAAGAAAAGTCAAAAACCTCATAGGATGCGATTAAGCTCCCGCCAAATGTGTAAATCATAAAAAAGATGGAGTTCTTGAAAATTATCGATGTTAAAATCGAAAAAAGGGCTATATAAACAACCGAAACCTCCGAATTCAACACTATTCTAATCAGCATGGGACCGAAGGCAAAGGGTATTAAATAATAAATATCGTTACGATTAATAAACGGAAAATATAAAGTCAGGGCATTGGCGAAAATAATCCCCGCTTTAATTATCAAAATAGATGTTATTAAAATTGTAATGATAAAAAGAATATTCTTGAAATCAAGCGATAATCTGAACTTCCTGATATATCTATAAGGAAAAATATAGGAAAGGGACAAAAGAATTACGACGACAAAAAACAGCCCTATCAGAGATGGAATGTTATTTTCTAATTTAAATATCGATTCGTAGGTATTTAACTCGAGAGCTTTGGATTTAGTGATAAGCTTTCCCGCATTAATCAGAAGCATACCCTTATCCACATGTATATAGATAAGCGGGGTTTCCTTTTTAATATCCTCGATTTTTTTTAGCGTAAGATATTTAGAATACACAATATCAGGCTTAATAACACGGTAAACCAATTTATATATATCGTTCTGCATATAAGACGGCAAAAAGCTCAAATACTGCCTCGTATAATAATATGTAAAACCTTTAACCTTTTTTAATGTGAAAAATATCTGGGGATAGCCTATTATCCTTGAGCCGTTTGTTATAACATTTCTTATTTCTATCTTTTTATCATTCGAAGGCGGCGCAGGCAAAACACCCTTTTTATAAATATCGTCAACTATTTTTAAAATATAATTCTCGACATTTTTATTATAATTTAAAAAATAAAACTCGTTGAGAGTGGCCTTGCCTAATTTTATGCCAAGTTGTTGCTTATAAGATCTTGCAAAGGCAAAAGCCCTCCTTATCTTTCTCAGGAGCGTTTCCTTGACTTCGGGGTAAAATAAATAAACATCGGGGGTATTTTTAATTT
Organism: bacterium; assembly: GCA_021831025.1. GTDB lineage: Bacteria > SZUA-79 > SZUA-79 > Acidulodesulfobacterales > Acidulodesulfobacteraceae > Acidulodesulfobacterium. The sequence continues at coordinate 11,145 of JAKBNN010000025.1, forward strand.
TTTGTTTAAGCAGGTTATTGGTCGCCTTTACATTAATATACCTAAAACTTTTCTCGACTATTATCGTCTTTTTTGCAATTTCGCCCGCTTTGTACTTGTTCTTAATGAATTCCACGCCGTTGTAAAGCAAAAAGGTCAAAAATATTGAGGATATTAAAAGTAATGCTAAAAGGGGATAATAACGGTTTCCTGCTTCTAAGGCGTTATTTTTTAGGAATTCGAGAAATTTCGTTCGTTTCATAGGCTTTTATTATATTTTGAACAAGTTTATGCCTTAGCACATCAGTACTGTTAAAATGTACTACTTCGATCCCTGTGGTATTGTTTAAAATCTTGCTTGCGGTTAAGAGACCCGATTCTTTATCTAAAGGAAGATCGGTTTGCGTTATATCGCCGTTTACGACAATTTTTGAACCTGAACCGATTCTTGTAAGCATCATCTTCATCTGTTCGTTTGTGGCATTTTGCGCTTCATCTAATATTATAAAAGAGTTATTGAGCGTTCTACCCCTCATAAACGCAATCGGCGCAACCTCTATAACATCCGTTTCGATAAGTTTCATTACCTTATCAAAATCGAGCATCTCGTATAGAGCGTCATATAAAGGTCTTAAGTAAGGATTGATTTTTTGTGAAATGTCTCCGGGTAAAAAACCCAATTTTTCACCGGCTTCTACGGCGGGACGCGTTAATATTATTCTGTCAAACAGCTTTTTTTGAAATAATGACACTGCGCAAGCCATAGCAAGATAAGTTTTTCCAGTCCCTGCAGGCCCGACTCCGATAACTATATCGTTTTTATAAATGGCGTCCACATATTTTTTTTGATTTATCGTTCGGGGAGCTACAATCTTTTTCCTCGGGGTTATTAAGACAGAATTATAAAAATTGGCGCCGATATTTTGACCGGGGCTTTCAATTTTCATCTTTGCTAATCTTATTAAATCGTCGTCGGAAATATCCCCCTTTGTTTTATATAAATCTATAAGGTCGTAAATAAAGGCGTCACAATTATTGACATTTTCTTTTTCGCCGCTAATTAACAAGATATTTCCTCTCACCGATATATCGACATAAAACTCGTCTTCAATAATATTTATCGCATTTGCGGACGGATTGGAAAACTTATTAAAAAGGTCGATATCGCTTAATTCAACCTTTTCTATGTAAGCCGCCGCATTTTTACCCTGTTTCGGTTCTTTCAATGCAACCGTCTGTGCCGTTTTCCGCTCCGCGGTTGCCGCTTTCCGCTCCGCGGTTGCCGCTTTCCGTATTTTATTAATATTTCTCAAATCGTGTTTTTGACGACTCTTTACCTAATTATGATTATTATTTTATTGACGATATATTACTTTATTATATCTTTATTATATCTTTAAATTAAACTTATGCCCATTGCTTAAAGATAAATCGTATAAATTACCGCTTTATATGTCAATTATAACATTATTAATAAAAAAGTCAAAATCTGCCGCATTCGCTTTTTTATAGCAAGACGGGCGCGGACGTTTAAGCCCGCCTTTCAAACTTCTTGGCTAAAACATCCCTCACAACATGCAACGAATCGTTCTTGAATATAAATGAAGCAAAAAGGTAAGATGCTACTCCTATGACGAGAGAAACGACCACAACCATTAAAGAATGATAGTTTAACCTGTTTAAAATAATTATTATAAGCTCGACAAAAACTCCCATAACGATGCTTGCCGCTATTGTCCTTATGAAGGACTTAAAAAAACCGGTTCCCAAGCTTATCCCTTTTTTTGAATAAAGCCTCCTTAAAAGGAATAAGTAATTAAAAATCAAAGAAATGCTCGAGGCCAAAGCCAATCCGTCAACTCCCATTATTTGCATAAGTATTACGGCAAGGATTATGTTAATTATCAAAGAATATACGGCTGCGTTAACGGGGGTCTTAGTGTCCTTCATCGAATAAAAAACCGGGACCACGGTCTTTAGCAATGCCGATGCCCATAAACCTATAATAAAAAAAAGGAGGACGGATGCCGTTTTTTGCGCATCTATCAAATTAAAAATCCCGTGCATATAGATTAATCTTACAAGATGATTTCTTAATAAGATTAACCCTATACTTGAAGGTATTATTATGAAAAACATAAGGGATGCGGAGAAGTTAAACGCACTATCCACCTCTTTTATATCGCCCCTTGCAAAAGAAGCGGAAAGCCCCGGAAAAATTGCCGTTTGCATAGCTATGGCAAATACCCCGAGAGGGAACTGATAAAGCCTATCCCCGTAGTAAAGATATGATATGCTCCCGGACGGCAAAAACGATGCAAGAAGGGTATCGAACAGCAAATTAAGCTGTATTACAGCCATTCCGAGAAGCGAAGGGGTAAGTAATTTAAAAACGGTCTTTACATCGCTATTTTTAAAATTAAATCTAAATCCTATCTTGATTTTTTTTCGTTTAATATAGTAAACTTGCGATAAAATCTGCAAAATGCCGCCGATAATAACCCCGATAGCAAGCGCATATATTCCTTCGTGAAAAAACGGCCTTAAAAAGATAGCGGAAATTATAAACAAAATATTTAATATTATGGGGTATATTGCACCCGGGGCATAAGAATTATGGACATTTAAAACCCCCGCAAAAAAAGCGGTAAGCCCTATTAAAAATATGTAAGGAAACATCATTCTGGTAAGGAATATGGTAAGATGAAGTTCAAAGGGCTTATTTAGAAACCCCGGGGCGGTTATAGCGACAAATATAAAAGAAAACAAAACGCCCAGACATGAGAGAAATAAAAGGATAAAAAAAAGAATTGTGAAAACGGTCATCAAGAGGTCGGAGGATTCCTCCGCCCGCTTTTTAACTAAGCTCTCTGAATAGACAGGAATAAAGGACGCCGAAAGCCCCCCTTCCCCAAAAAGTCTTCTAAAAAGATTCGGTATCCTGAACGCTACAAAAAAGGCATCGGTGACAGCGCCGGCGCCAAAAAAATACGCAATACAAATATCTCTTAATAAACCTAAAATTCTGCTTATTAAAGTGAAAAACGAAACTACCGATAAATTCCTGACTATCTCATGATTTTTGGATTGTGCCAGTGAACTACCCATCGATAATAGGGCGGGCTTCTTGGTTCAAGGATAAGATACTTTTTAGCGCATAGACATTGTCTATGGGGTCATCCATAGAGCTTATCTCCCCAAGCGTAAATTCCGGCAGTTCCTGCCGTAATGGTTTATTTATATTCACGGCCGCATTTACGTCCCGGTCGTGTATGGTTCCGCAGCCTTCACAAGTCCACTTGCGGATGGATAAAGTCATATCCTTATAAATGTATCCGCATACCGAACACATTTTCGAGGTATTGCGAGGGTTTACTTTCTCTACGTGACAACCAGCCTCTTCCGCTTTGTATGTCAGGAAAGTTAGGAACTGCCCCCATCCTGCGTCGTGAATTGATTTAGCCAAACTATGATTTCTTGCCATATTTTTTATTTGCAAATCTTCAACCCTGATATAGCCGTAGTTACCCACGAGCTCGCGGGATAACTTATGCTGGAAATCCTTGCGCTGGTTAGATACTTTTTTATGCAATACGGCGCAGGTTTTTTTTGCTTTCTTACGATTATTAGAACCCTTTTTCTTATTTGAGAGCCGCCTTTGTTTCTTGACGAGCCTTTCTTCCGCCCACATAAGGTATTTAGGGTTGTCTATAACCATGCCGTTTGATAAAACCGCAAAAGACTTAATACCTACATCTATGCCTACTGTTTTGCTGGGTATTTGCCTTGGAACAGGCTCGTATTCCACCGAAAAGCAGACATACCATTTGTCGATTTCCTTTTTAATAGCGCAGGTCTTAACAAAGCCGTTTATGTTTCTGTGCAGTTTTAGTTTGATATGCCCGATTTTAGAAAGTTTTAGTCTGCCGGGGACGATGGAAAAACCGGACTGCGGATAGGTAAAAGAGCCGTATCTGCCGAAACTCTTAAAACGGGGATAACCGGCTTTGCTGTTCCTTTCTTTTACCCTGCGGAAAAAGGCTTTATAGGCTTTTTCTACCCGAAACAAGACGTCCTGCAATACCTGAGAATGGATATTTGTAAGATATAGGGTGTTTTTCTTATCCCGCGTCAATATTTTCTGCTGGTCTATGCGGGATAAGCTCTTGCCTGTCTGTTCGTATGTTCTGTTTCTATCCATTAAGCAGGAATTATACAGAATGCGGCAGGTATCAAGCGTCCATTCCAATTCTTTAGTCTGTTTTCTCGTCGGATACAACCGATATTTATAAGTTTTTATCATCTCATTTATGGTCCGCTTTCATCTCGCCTTTAAAAAGGAGAGAATTTCGCGGGTTCTCTTAAATTTGATTACAAATACTTTTGTATAAGTATTTCGGCTATCTGAATAGCGTTTAAGGCAGCTCCTTTTCTGACGTTATCCGCAACAACCCATAAATTTAAGCCGTTCGGTATGGAAAAATCTCTCCTGATTCTTCCGACAAAAACATCGTCCAACCCTGCAACATGCGTCTGGTAAGGGTATCTTTCGTCAGGGTCGTCGCTGAATATATTATCCACAACCCTTATGCCCTTTGTTTCGGACAACATAGCCTTAATATCTTTAATATCGAAAGGTTTCTCGGTTTCGATATTAATCGATTCGCCGTGACAGAAGAATACGGGTACGCGGACGGTTGTCGCCGTTATGCCAATCCCCTTGTCATGCATTATTTTATGCGTTTCTTTTACCATCTTAATTTCTTCTTTGGTGTAACCGTCTTCACTAAAAACATCTATTTGAGGTATGCAATTAAATGCGATTTGAACGGGAAACTTCTCGGGAAATATATCGCCTTTTGCGTTTATAATCCCTGTGGTTTGGTAAAAAAGCTCATCCATTGCTTTTTTTCCTGCCCCCGAGGTTGATTGATAAGTTGAAACGACAACCCTTTTTATCTTATATTTATCGTGAATCGGTTTCAGCGGCACAACCATTTGAATAGTGGAACAATTGGGATTTGCTATTATGTTCTTTTTGCCGTAATGCCGTATATCGTCGGGATTAACCTCCGGAACAACTAAAGGAATATCGTCGTCCATTCTAAAATATGAAGTGTTATCGATTACGATAGCGCCTTCTTTTGCGGCAAGCGGAGAATATTTTGAACTGGCAGATGCTCCAGGACTTGACAGAACAATGTCTATTTTCTTTTTTTTAAAAGAATCTTCATTTAACGCTTCGACGATGTAATCCTCGCCTTTAAACTTTACGGCCTCTCCCATAGAATTTTCGGAAGCAAACAGGTAAAGTTCCATAACGGGAAAATTTCTCTGCTCCAATATCTCTAAAAATTCTCTACCGACCAATCCCGTAGCGCCGACAATGCCGACATTATATTTATCTTTTTTCATAAAACTCCTTTGTAAGAATCAGAGGCCTACGCCCGGGCTTCAACATCTTTTAATTCTGAAATAACCGCTTTGCCCATTTCTTTTGTGCCGATAAGTTTTGTTCCTGCGGAATTAGAATAAATATCAAGTGTTCTATATCCTTTTTTAATAACCCTTTCTACGGCTTTTTCTATCGCCGCAGCCAAATTATCCATATCAAAGCTATAACGGAGCATCATTGCAACGGACAAAATTGCCGCCAGCGGGTTTGCCTTGTTTTGGCCTGCAATATCGGGAGCGCTGCCGTGAATCGGCTCATACATCCCCTTTTTGCCGTTCAAACTGGCCGACGGCAGCATGCCGATCGAACCTGCCACCATCGATGATTCGTCGCTCAATATATCCCCAAACATATTTGTGGTAACAATAACATCGAACGATTTTGGCTGCCTTATGAGCTGCATCGAACAGTTGTCCACATACATATTGCTTAACTCGACATCCGGATAATCCTTTGAAACGGCTGCCACAACTTGCCTCCATAGTTCGGTGGACTCCAGAACATTAGCCTTATCGACCGATAAAACCCTTTTCCTTCTTTTGCGGGCAATTTCAAATGCGATTTTTGCAATCCTTTTTATCTCATTCGTTGTATAAACTAAAGTATTGACGCCCTTTTTTTGACCGTCTTCCATATCAAAAACCCCTCTCGGCTGTCCAAAATAAATCCCGCCGGTTAATTCCCTGACTATCATCATATCGGTTCCGCTTACAATTTCTTTTTTTAAGGGAGAGGCATCTATAAGTTCGTCATAAATTTTTGCGGGTCTTAAGTTTGCATAAAGCCCAAGTTCGTATCTCAGTGTTAAAAGGGCTTTTTCAGGCCTAAGGGCAATCGGCAAAGATTCCCATTTTGGTCCGCCGACCGCTCCAAAAATAACGGCATCCGATTCTTTGGCAAGTTTAAGGGCTTTTTCGGTTATAGGATTTTTATATTCGTCATAAGACGCCCCGCCGACAAGGCCTTCTTCTATTTCATAAGCCGCTCCATTTTCGTCCAGAACAAATTTTAAAACACTTACAGCCTCTGAGGAAACCTCTGTGCCGATGCCGTCGCCTGCAAAAAGCGCCAATTTCATCATTTATCTACGTCCTCCTTCCTTAACCCTTTTTCTCGCATATTCCATTAATCCCCCCGCATTAACAAGCTCGGACATAAACTCAGGAATGGGCTTTGCATTTATAACGTTATTTTTAGTTAAATTTTTAATCTCGCCGCTATCGGTGTTTACCTCGAGCATATCCCCATTATTGATATCATCGGTATTTGCTTCTAAAATAAACAGTCCGATGTTAAAGGAATTTCTATAAAAAATCCTGGCAAAGCTCTTTGCTATAACGACCGGGACGCCGCTGACTTTAATAGCCCTTGGGGCATGTTCTCTTGAGGAGCCGCATCCAAAATTATTTCCCGCAACAATAAAATCGCCTTTCGAAATATTGGAGGAAAATGCAGGGTCGGCATCTTCCATGCAGTGTTTTTTTAAATTCTCATCGCTTGAATCATTTAAGTATCTTGCCGGAATTATAGCATCTGTGTCTATATTATCCCCGAACTTAAAAACTTTTCCCTTAAATATCATAAAAGAGCCCCCGTATTTTTTTATTGTGTTGTTTAACTACATCGCCTCTTCGGGGCAAGCTATCTTGCCGAGTATTGCCGATGCGGCGCACACCGCAGGGTTTGCAAGATAAACCTCGCTTGTTACATCACCCATTCTTCCCTTAAAATTCCTGTTTGTGGAAGAAATTGCCCTTTCACCGTCGGCTAAAATCCCCATATATCCGCCAAGGCATGGTCCGCAGGTGGGGGTACTTACGACACCGCCGGCATCCAAAAATATATCTATCAAGCCCTCTTTTTCTGCCGTCCTGTAAACCTCAACCGTTGCGGGAATAACGATTAATCTGGTGTATTTTGCAATCTTTTTCCCCTTTAAAATTTGAGCGGCTATTCTTAAATCCTCGATTCTTCCATTTGTGCAAGAACCAATGACAGACTGGTCTATCTTAATATTTTTAGCGGATGCTTCGCTTATATCGACGCTGTTTTCGGGAAGATGGGGCAACGCGACCTGCGGATTTATCGTTTCGGTATTAAAATTTAAAACCTTAGCATATTTTGCCCCTTCATCGCTTCTATAAAATATGTAATCTCTATTTGCTCTTCCTTTTACATATTCTTCGGTAATTTCATCAGGTTCGAAAATTCCGCTTTTAGCTCCTGCTTCTATCGCCATATTAGATATAGTAAACCTGTCTGCCATACCGAGGTGTTTAAATGTGTTTCCCGAAAATTCAAGCGCCATATAATTTGCCCCGGAGACGCCTATCTGCCCGATTAAATACAGCACCAGATCCTTGCCTGAAACCCATTTTTTGGGTTTTCCCGTAAAAACCACCTTTACCAGTTCGGGAACTTTTAACCACACTTCGCCAAAGGCAAAGGCGTATGCCAGATCGGTTGAACCTACGCCCGTGGCAAAAGTGCCCAACGCCCCGTAAGTGCAAGTATGGGAATCTGCCCCGATTACAAGGTCTCCTGGTAAAACAATCCCTTTTTCCGGCAAAAGAGCATGTTCGACCCCTGCCTCGCCGCATTCAAAATAGTATTTAATATCGTAGGTTTTCGCAAATTCCCTGAGCATCTTTGCCTGTTTTGCGCTTAAAATATCCTTGTTGGGGACAAAGTGGTCAGGAACCAGAACTATCTTCTGCCTGTCAAAAACTCCGTTTATTCCAACAGTTTCAAATTCCTTTATTGCGATAGGCGCCGTAATATCGTTGCCGAGGGCAATATCGACCCTTGCATTGACGATATCGCCGGGCTTAACTTCGCCTAAATCCGTATGGTTTAATATTATCTTTTCGGTAATGGTAAGAGGTCTTTCCATCCTGATGTTACCTCCGTCATAAGATTTTGTTTATGTATAGTTATGTATAGTTAATAATGTAATAGTATAAAATTAGCAGGAAAATAGGTCAAATGAATAATATTTATAATAAAGATGAGGTTTTACTCATAAATTTCCGATTCTACCGATTTTTTTAGATTACTGTTATATATATGCAGTTTGTTTATCGCGTTTACATAAGCCTTCGCGCTGGCGACCACAATATCGGTATGAGCGCTTCTTCCCGTTATATTGGTCCCGTTTTCCTCTATGGTAATAGAAACATCCCCTTGAGCTTCGGTAGTTCCCCTAATGGATTTAACCTCGTATCCTATAACCCTGGCTTTGGAATTAACAATTTTTTCGACAGCGTTAATAACGGCATCGACAGGACCATTGCCGCAAGAAGAGTTATGCTTCAATTCCCCGTTCACCATAACCTTGACCATCGAAAGGGGTGTAACCGTATCGCCGCAAACGACATTGACATATTTAAGTTCATACTTTTCGAATGGATGGGATTTTGCGACAAGCGAATCGATATCTTCGTCATAGATTTCTTTTTTTCTATCCGACAGCGCTTTAAATTTAACAAAGGCATCCTCTATTTCTTTATCGTTTAATAAGTATCCTAAGGATTCTAATTTTTCCTTAAAGGCATGCTTTCCCGAATGCTTGCCCAGAACTAAATCGTTCGACTGCCTGCCCACTCTTTCGGGAGTCATTATCTCGTATGTCGTCTTTTCCTTTAATACGCCGTCCTGATGAATACCCGCCTCATGGGCAAAAGCGTTTTTCCCGACGATAGCCTTATTCGGCTGGACGGATATTCCCGTAATATGAGTTAAAAGCTGGGAAGAGCGGTATATCTCCGTAGTGTTTATATTGGTGGCGGCATTATAAATATCCTTCCTGACATCAAGCGCCATGACTATTTCTTCCAATGCGGCATTGCCGGCGCGCTCCCCTATGCCGTTTATCGTACATTCTACCTGACCCACTCCCGCCTGAATCGCTGCAAGGGAATTTGCAACGCCGAGGCCGAGGTCGTTATGGCAGTGAACGCTTAATATAATATTTTTTATGCCCTTAACCCTTTCCCGTATATTTTTTATAAAATCATAGAATTCGAAAGGGGTCGCAAAACCGACAGTATCTGGAATATTCACAGTCGTGGCGCCGGCGGCTATAACCCCCTCTATTACTTCGCATAAGAAATTCATATCGGTTCTTGTGGCATCTTCCGCGGAAAATTCGATGCTTTCTACGAACGATTTTGCATATTTAACCATAGAGACGGCTTTTTCATATAAGTCCTCACGCGACATTTTAAGCTTATGTTTAAGGTGTATATCGGAAGTTGCGATAAAGGTATGGATAACCGGTTTTTCGGAATATTTTACGGCAGAATAAGCCCTGTAAATATCTTTTTCATTAGCTCTTGCAAGACCCGCAATTTCAACGCCTTTTATCTCTTGGGCTATTGCTTTGACGGCTTCGAAGTCGCCCTCGGAAGCTATGGGAAATCCGGCTTCAATAACATCAACTCCAAGGCGGGCAAGCTGGCGCGCTAAATTTAACTTTTCGGATGTATTCATGCTTGCGCCGGGGGATTGTTCCCCATCCCTCAAGGTCGTGTCGAATATCTTTATTTTCTTAATATGTCCGTTATCCATAAATAGTTCCCGCAAGCTTATTTATCCTATCTTTTTATTACTCTTCATCTTAGCATTATCGATATAAAAATACAATAGGGGCGAAACGAAGGTATAGAGGAAAAAGATTACAAAAAAGGCCTCGATTGGTTTTACTATGATTATTATAATTAATAAGGAAAGCAAAACCAGAATCTCGAACGGCCTTCTTTTAAAAACAGATAAATCTTTCATAGCAAAATACTTAATATTACTTATCATTAATAAACCCGTAATTATCATTAAGGCAATCATAACCGTACTTATTACGGCAAAATTTAGAGAAATGTCCGCCATAAAAAATATCGATGAAACAACCATGCCTGCGGCAGCAGGGGAAGGAAGCCCGCTAAATTTATTGTATTCCACGGAATTTACCTGAACATTAAACCTGGCGAGTCTAAGCGCCGCACATAAAAGATATACAAAAATAGATGCCCAGCCGAGTCTTCCATAGATAAAAAGCTGCCACTTAAACAATAATATGGATGGGGCAACCCCGAATGCTATTAAGTCTGATAAGGAATCATATTCTATGCCGAACTTAGAGCTTGAATTTGTGAGCCTTGCAACTTTCCCATCGATTCCGTCTAAAAAAATCGAAAGGGCGATAAGCCATCCGGCGATATAAAATTTTCCGTTAATGGAGTTTATAATCGAGTAAAAACCTGAAAAAAGAGAAAGGCTCGTTAAGAGATTGGGCAGCAAAAAAACCCCTTTTGTCATGCTGTCTTTGTAAATATCGGCGGTGGCATTACGGGGAGCCTTTATGCTTTTTGTCTTTAGTTTCTTATTTGCATCTATATCCATAAAGAATTAATAATTACCCAAATTTGCCGATAGAAAATTCTAACTCTGGATTCCCGCCTTCGCGGGAATGACACCCGTTGGGTGAAACGTTAAAACCTCATAGTGTCATTCCTGCGAAAGCAGGAATCCAGTGTCTTTAAGCTTTTGAGGTCAATTTATTAATTTCTATCGGCAAATTTGGGAATTAACGCAATATACCAAATTTGCTGCTATAATAATCTTCCCAGAACCGTCTTCCCCGAAAAAACCCTGTCGTTAATCCTAACATAACTTTTAAAATCTAAGGGAAGGTACAAATCTAACCTCGAACCATATTTAATCAAACCGAACCTTGCTCCCGCGGCTATTTCGTCCCCTTCTCTAATTGTACAAACTATCCTTCTTGCAACAAGACCCGCTATTTGGACAAATGCGATTTTTGCAATTCTTCTGCCGCTAATATTCGAATTTAAAATAATCCCGTTAAATTCATTTTCTAAAGATGCCTTATCAAGATTAGCGGAAAAGAATCTTCCCTTATTATATACGATCTTTTCAACCTTTCCGTTTATCGGCGCCCTGTTCACATGAACATTAAAAAGCGACATAAAAATGCTTATCTTTACGGCCTCCCGTTTTAAAAACCTATCGTCAAAGACCCTTTGCATGAAAATAACCCTGCCGTCGGCAGGGCAGACAATTTCGTCTTCTTTTAAAGTAGTTTTGCGCTCGGGGTCTCTAAAAAAATATATATTAAAAATAAAAAATATTAAAAATATAAGGGATAGGGATAAAAAAACATATTTTAATGTTTTATCGCCAATATAAAAATATAAAATAAAAGAAACAAAAGAAACGGACAGGGAAACTATTATAAAACCAATCCCTTCTTTTGCTATATATTTCAATGATTGATTACCCTTTATAATTCAATGAATTTTTAATTTTTGGATTTGTCAACTAATTTATTTTTAGTAATCCACGGCATTAAAGACCTTAATCTTTTTCCAACCCTTTCTAACTGATGTTCTTCGCCATTCCTCGTTAAGGCATTGAATGTCGGCTTCTCGGCTTTATTTTCGAGCATCCATTCCGTCGCAAATCTTCCAGATCTGATTTCTTCGAGCACCCTTTTCATTTCGGATTTTACATTTTCGTTCACAATTCTTGGTCCTCTTGTCAAATCCCCATATTGAGCCGTATTGCTAATCGAGTATCTCATGTTTGCGATACCGCCTTCATATATAAGGTCCACGATAAGCTTCATCTCATGGATACACTCAAAATATGCGCTTTCCTCCTGATAACCCGCCTCTACAAGCGTTTCAAAGCCGGCAGTCATGAGGGCGGACAATCCG
>JAKBNN010000036.1 GCA_021831025.1 bacterium
ATCTATCGTCCAGAAAGCCCCCAGTTCCACTCCTTCATAAAGCTTCTGGGCTATCGTCATTGTTTTTTTAACGGGAAATCTCAAAATTTTAGCGGCTTCCTGCTGGAGCGTGCTTGTAATAAGCGGAAGAGGAGGCTTTCTGGACGATTGTTTTTTGCCTATCTCCTCTATTTTATAGTTATCCGTTTTTAATAGTTTTTCTTTTAATCCCGAAACCTCTTCCTCATTTTTGATTTTAGGTTCTTCTCCGTTAATTTTAAAAAGTTCGCACTCTATGCTTATGATTTTATTTTCTTTTATATCAAAAAGCGCGGCTACAGTCCAAAACTCTTCTTTTTTAAAACCCTTTATTTCCTTTTCCCTTTCGGCAATCAAATATAAAGCAACCGATTGAACCCTGCCCGCCGAAAGTCCTCTGCGCACCTTTTCCCATAAAAACGGGCTAAGATTATAGCCGACGAGCCTGTCTAAAATTCTCCTCGCTTTTTGAGATTCATACATTGGCTCATTCAAAGAAGTAGGATTTTTTATAGCATTTTTTATAGCGTCTTTTGTTATTTCGTTAAAAAGAACCCTTTTCACATCAGGTTTTTTGCCTTTAATGGTATCGATGATTTCTTTAATATTCCATGCTATAGCTTCCCCCTCCCTGTCAGGGTCTGCCGCAAGATATACGGTTTCCACATTTTTTGCTATTTTTTTAATTTCTTCGATGGTTTTTTCTTTGCCTTTTATAATTTCATATTTGGGTTCAAAGTCGTTTTTTATATCGACGCCGAGGGTGTTTTTGGGTAAATTTTTAATATGCCCGACCGTAGCCTTAACTATAAAATCCTCGCCCAGATATTTATTTATAGTGTGCGCTTTCGATGGAGATTCGACAAGTACAAGATTTTTCATAAAGTTTTAGTATTATTTTTATTTTATTTTAATTTGATTTTTTTAATAACCCCGCCGGAGAATCTTTCTATTTCCGAATTCATCTCGAGCATCGAGACATTCTTAAGAATTTCGTTTGAGTTAATATTAAACTTAATATTGCTTAGTTTTATTAAATTGTCAATAGTTATATTTTCTTTTTCCAAAGTTTTTAATATAAATTCTTGAATAGGGCTGTATTCCGTTTTATTTTTGGACGCATTGTTGCCGGGCAGGGTTAAATTATCACGAATACCTTTAGCATGCCGTTCCCCTTCAAAAATCTTTACCGGTTTGCCCGCATCTTTAAATTTTTTCATAACGCTTAGCAATGAACCCTTCTCCGACAGATACAATATAGCCATTTCTTCCGATAAATGAAAAGCAAGGTTATTTCTTAAAGCGAATCCGTATTTTGAATTTTTCGAAAACGGGTCTAACGCGGAAATCTGCAAAATATTTTTAAAATCAAAACTTGAAGCCGGGGGCAGTTTATTCGAGGCGCCGGAATTAAGCAGCGGATAATGCGGCAGGATTATCGGCAGCGGAGATCCGTCAAATTTCTTTATAAATTCGATTTCGGCCTCGCTGTTTGTTCCAATGCAAATAAAAGCCCTTTTTGTATTGCCGGTTCCGGCATAATAGTCTTTGAAATCTTTCAATACGCTTTCGCCCGGCTTATAAATTTTAGCGTCTTTGAATCTGGACGATGTCAAAAATAGACCCTTAGGCGGCTTTATGTTTATATTGAAAATGTTGAGCGGGTCATAGATATGCAAAAATTGCGGGAGTGCGGGAGTGAAAGAATTTTTTCCGCAATTTTTTATTAAACGGGTTGTTTGAACAGGTTTTATGCGGTGTTTATTCAATGCGGCGATTTCTCCCGAGACCTTTTCCGCAAACTTATGGTAAAAGGCGGAATTTTTGAAATCGCTCCCTGCAATATCGCAATTATCCCGGATTTTTTTTATATATCCTTCCGCCTTAGCCTTTAGTATTATCCTGTAATTAAAATATGGCGGGCTTTCGTCCTGCCGGTAATCTTTTTCGTCCGTCATAAGCATGCGCGCGGGTTTTTATATCTGAAATTTTTTGAAATCTTTCTCTATAATTTATTTAAATAATATGATAAAATAAAAAAAATTAAAATGATTTTTTGTTTATGAAAATGACAACGGGTTTTATCTTTATAAAAGCGAAGAATAAATTATTTCGGTTTTTGTTAATCTGCCTTGCCGTTCTAATCCCTTTATTCTCCATTGCTGTTGCGCCTCTGCCGTCTTACGGAAATACGGCTTACGATAAAAATATTTCAGGTAAAGACGGAACGATAAAAATTGCCGTACTGCTTCCAACCGAAGGGAGGTTTGCTTATTTTAGCAAACAGTTTATAAACGGGTTGCTGCTTAGCTCAAATAATCCAGACGGTTCAAAAATAAGGTATGTAATCGTAAATTTACCGGCAAATGCCGGCAGAACTAACATCGGTTACATATTTGGCTCCCTGTCAAAAAAGGGAATAAGCGCCGTGGTCGGCCCGATTTTTGCGAGGCAATTAAAATATTTTGCGCATAATTCCGTTAAATTTAAAATTCCCGTAATAACGCCCTCTCCGCTTGCAACCAAAGAAGATATTTCGCCGTTTGTTTTCGGTTACGGCATGACTTTAAAGCAGGAGATGAAAACGGAAATTAAATACGCCGCGTACGCCGGTATAAATTCTATTTCGGTCATATATCCTTACGGCGGCTACGGAGAAAAAATCCTTGCATATATAAGGCATTATTCTTTGAGATACGGCATTAATATTTTAAATACGGCCGCATACGATTCCAAAACGGTCGATTTTTTTAATAATTTCAATTCAATCGTACAGTTTCAAAATGTCGAACAGGGTCATTTAACAAAAGCCGAGGAGGCGCAACTCGGGGTTACCCCTTACGACCTTATGCACGGCATAACAAAGGCAAAACCGGCCATCCCTTTTAAAGGTCTTTTTGTAATAGGAAGCCCCTCAAAGCTTGAGCTGATTTTGACCCAGCTTATGTATTATAATATTGACGGGTTTCCTATATTCGGCTTAAGTTCGCTTGATTCGCAATCGTTTGTAGAAAAGTACGGATTTTATATGCAAGGCGCAATTTTTCCCAACGGGTTTTTTAAGTATGACGACAACGGCGTCGTTAAAAAATTCGATGCGGCGTATAAAAAATATTATGGGAAAATGCCTAATATACTCAGCGCCGAAGGTTACGATATCGGAGGGATATTGATTAAGGCGGCGGAGAAACTTCCCCGCCCGGGGGCGGCGGCGATTAGCGGCGGCGGTTCCATGCCTTTAGGCTTAGGGCAGTTACAGAACCTGCCGGACAAAGATATTAACGGCATTGCGTTTTACGGTTCTATTTTACGCGTTAAGTCGTACAAAGGTGTGTGCGGCATCAGCCGTTTAAACGGCAACAGGTTTAAAAAAGGACTGTACCTGTTTAAATACAAGAACAACAAGATTTACATTCTCGAAAGCCCTTTCTAAAAAACACTTAAATCCTTTTCTTTATTTATTTTAATTTCTATCGCGGAAAATGTTTAATTTTAAAAATTTATCCTTTTAAATCTTATACATCCGGCTCTTGCACATCATACCCGTTCTGCCTTATTAATTCTTCGCTAAGCTGCCACAATTTTTTTCTTACATTTATATTGTGGCTCACAGGATTCGGTTTTACTATTTTAAGGCCGCTGAAGTATTTTCCCGTGATATTTGCCGCCTCATCCGAGGTTGCCAGATAAACCGGCGTAATTGCCCCTTCGCCCGCATCCCTGCTGAAAAACTTGCCGAATCCGCCCCAGCCCGCCCTTAACAGCTTTGTATTTATTACGCCCGGATGAAGGCAGTTTACCGTAATATTTTTACCCTTAAGCCTTTCGCTTAATTCGATGGTAAAATAAATAACGCAGAGCTTGGAAAGGCTATATGCCCTGTGTCCGTCGTATTTTGCCGTTTTGATTAAGTTTTCGAAATCCATTTCCGGGGAATGAGCCATAGAACTCACATTTATTATGCGCGCCGCTTCGGATTGCCCCGGTTTAATTACGGGAATGAGATTTAATGTCAGAAAAAACATGGAAAGATAGTTTATCTGAAATGTTGCTTCTATGCCCTCGGGGGAAAGCGTATAATCGTTTAAATAAACGCCCGCATTGTTTATTAAGACATCCAGATTATCGTATCTCCTTTTAACCTCGTTGGAAAAGTTAAAAACCTCTTTTAAAGATATTAAGTCATAAACAAAGTAATCCAAATTTTTATTTTTAGTTAAGGTAACAATCTCATCCACGGTTTGCTTGCATTTCTCCCCGCTTCTTCCGTGTATTAACACAAAAAAACCTTTTTTGGCAAGGATAATCGCCGTCTGCCTGCCTATTCCGTCTGTTGAGCCGGTAATAAGAACCGTTTTCATAGTTTAAGCCTCTCCGAAACGATATTCCTAACTCTTTCGCTTGCGTCATTCCGCAATAAGGAAAGATATTGTGCAGGTATTCTTGAAGCCGCTTTATACCTTATATTTTCGTCTTTATCGCTTACGGCACGGGTAAGATAAGCAGGGTTAGCCCTGCTTACGGCATCAAACCGCTCTTTAAAACTTCCCGTTTTTAAAATATTAATAAACTCTTCTTCGGTCATTTTATCTTTATAATCGATATGTTTATATTGTTATTTTTCATATCCGTTTTAATTGGGCCAATTAGCCGAATATTTTAAATATCCCTTTTTTTTCGGGTTTTACCAGAGGTTTGTACGATTCCAGATCGGCAATATCTTCAGGTTTTTCAATAGAAACGATTATCCACGGCGGAGGGGTAGATATCGAACAGCCGCCGCCCGACATTCTTGGATGATAAATCTTTATTATGGAAGGGTTTTCTTTAGTATAGACATAAAACCATCCGCAAATCTTGTCTAACTTTTTAATTTCCTCCATTCTTTCGCTTATAAAATCGGCTGCTTTGCCGGCGCTTAGTTCAACATTCCCGTCATCAAGCTGCGTATAGACATAATGCCAGGATGAACCGGAGTTTTTGACTTCGCCGATTAGTTTTTCGACATCTTCCCATTTCAAGAGGCCGGAAAAAGCTACGGTATCTACTTTGTAAGGCATCTTTTTCTCCTTTTTTATGGGGACAGACTTAAGTCTGTCCCCTTTCTATGTTATTTATTTTCTTTACATTATTTTATTATAACATTATATCCTATTTCGACCAAAAATTTATGATTTATATTTATTATGCATATATAATTTATATCCTTAAAAACCTGTTAAATAATTACTTCCGCACCTTAAACTTTTAAACTTAAAATTTATGTTGTATAATATAACGATGTCTATCTATAAATTTAATTTAAATTTAATTTAATTGTGAATTTATGCCGGCAAATAAACCCGTAAATAAAAATAAACCTAAAAAAACGAAAAAAAAATTAATAGAGATAATAGCAATCGCGGCTTTCGTCTTAATACTTGCGCCTTTTATTATTGTAGCCGTTCTTTATTTTTTGCTTTCATCCACCGTTCCCAATATTATCTCCCTTAAGAGTTATCATCCGCAGCAGGTGAATTATATATATTCATCCAGCGGAAAGCTTGTAGGCTACTTAGGTTCGGTAAACAGGGAGGTTGTTCCTTTTTCAAACATACCTCTGCAGGTCAGGGAGGCTTTTTTGGCGGCGGAGGATAAAAATTTTTATAGTCAGGGACCTCTCGATTATAAGGCGATTGCGAGGGCTTTTGTAGTTAATCTCATGGCGGGGCGCATTGTCGAAGGCGGTTCGACGATAACCCAGCAGGTGGCAAAAACCATTCTCGTTCCATACGAAAGGACATACATCTGGAAGCTGAGAGAGGCTATTTTAGCCTACCGCATTGCCGGTCATTTATCAAAAAACGATATTTTAGATATTTATCTTAATCAAATATATCTGGGCAACAACGCATACGGCGTTGAGGCGGCTTCCCTTACCTATTTTGGCGTGCCGGTGTGGAAACTTAACCTTGCGCAGGCTGCTATGCTCGGAGGGCTCCCGCAGGCGCCCTCATTTCTTGACCCCTATATTCGTTATAAAGACACAAAGAGAAGGCAAAAATATGTTCTAGATCAAATGGCCAATGACGGAT
>JAKBNN010000007.1 GCA_021831025.1 bacterium
CCTGCATCCTTAAGTCTTTTAAGGTTTTTTGCATCGTGAGCCTGAACGACAATCTTGCTTATCCATTTGCCTTTGTATTTATCTTCTATGGCTTCTAAAAACCTGACATAAAAATCTATCTCCGTATCTCCGTTAAATTTAAATTCATCTATAATGCTTCCTCCAGTCAATGTATAAGCCTTAGATTCGGAATCCTCCGATGAGCCGATTATGCCGAGAGCGTCGGTAATGTCGTCTATGGATTTTACGGCGGAATAGCTTTTGTTTGTTTTCTTTTGATTTACATAATTTGAGTTCATATCGCAAAATGCGCATTCGCTCTTATTTTCAAAATACTGGCACATTCTGAAAACTGCAAGATATACCAAGTAGCCCCATTCGATAGTGGGAGCAATATCCCTGACTGATTTCCCCGACTGGGTTTTTTGCAGCATGTAGGATTTTTCGGGTGAAAAAATAATATCCCCTATAAAATTATCATCAAGAAACAGGACATATTTGTTTGCAGCCGCGTCAAACTTAACCCTGTAAGGGGAAGATTTATTAATCCTGACGGAGATAATAGTTCGTTTTAGGTTATATATCCCGCTTTGAAGGGCAATTTCTTCCGGATATTTTTTTGTGATTATATCGTTATCATTATCTATGTTAAAAGAAAAAATGAAATAAGATTTGCTTGAAAAATTTTTAACATCCGTTAACGGTTCGAAGAAAATCCCCTGTCTTAATATATCTTCTTTTATGATGGCTTCGGGGTTTAATAAATGGCCGTATTCTTTAATGAAAAAGTCCAACTCGTCTATATGTTTATTTACCATAGTCTTTTATTTTATTACTTTAAGAAAAAAAATTCAATCGATAAAATTTTCCCTTCCATAAGCGGCAAAAAAATATTATAATATAAAATATATATATAAATATATTATTCTAAATTACATAAAAATAATTTATTGATTTGATTAATTATTTATTTTATATGATATTTTATTTTTGATTCACTAGTAATGAATCTTATATTGACCGTATTCTTAATTTAATTTATTTTATTTAATTGAGGATTTATATTATGAAAACATTGCAAGCTAAATTATATATTCTTTTTAGCTTATTTTTCCTTAGCAGGGAAAAATTAATCAAAGAGACTATATCGATAATACCGCCGAAATATAAAAACATTGCATACTTAAGTGATATAGAATTCACTATTTTCGCATATTTTTCTTATAAATATACCCATTCATCCGCAAAAGAAAAAAAGAATTATGAAAAAAACGGCATAACGGTTTCCTATAAAGAATTAAACAGATTATATATCTCAACGCCGCATCTCGCAACCGTGCTTAAGAGTTTGCAAGACAATAAGCTCATCAATAAATCTACTTTAAGCGAAGATAAACGCAAAACGAATTACATCCTGCCTTATAGCGAACTTAAAAAATTTAACGAGATAAATATAAAAGCTCTTCAGTTTTGCGATTTTAATGAAACCGACACATATATTATCAATAATTTAATAAAGGGAACGATAGCCCTCCTTAAAAGCAACAAGATAATTAATGACGAGCAAGAAAAAAACCTTGACGATTTTTTAAATAAATCCGATAATTATTTTAAATTTTATTATATAGTGCTTGCTTTATGGACAAGCAGATATCTCATAACCAGTTTTCAGATTAAATTAATGGGGCCGTCGGAATTTATGGTTTATGCGCTGATAATAAAATTTTATATTAAAACGATAAAAAAACCTATTACAACTAAAAAAGTTAAAGAAGAGACAGGCCTTGCCCCATCTATTATCAGTCAAAGTTTTAAGAAGTTCATCGATGAAGACATCATAACAAGAAAAGAAATAAATAAATTTAAAGTATATTTTTATATCAATAAAAAAAACCTTGAAAAAAGGCTTACGAATGATACCATAATAATCGATGAAATTACCAAAAATTTCAAAACCGAGGATGAGAAAAGTTTCGAAAAATTTGTCGATAAATTAAGCGCCACCCTGACAGATAAATTAAACAGTTTAGAAGTAAACAAAGTATGCCTAAACAAAAAATGCGGAATGGAAATCCCATTGATGCCCGGACTTAAATATTGCCCTTATTGCGGGGAAAAAGTTGCTTAAAGAGGTTTAGCCATTTTAACGGGAATAATTTATATATTAGCATCATATTTACTTGGAAGCATCCCCACCTCTGCCATAGTTGCAAAATTTAAGGGGGGGATAGACCTTACTACGGCGGGAAGCGGTAATCTCGGCGCAACAAATGTTTCCCGGGTTATAGGAAAGAAATTTGGTTTTGTTACGCTGGTAATAGATGCGGCAAAAGGGTTTATACCGGTATTTTTGGCAATAAAATTATTCCATCTGCCTTTATTTTTTTTATCCTTAATAATTATAGCCCCCGTAGTAGGCCATTGCTATTCTATATTTATAAAATTTAAAGGCGGGAAAGGAGTTGCTACGGCGCTGGGAGTATTTCTTGCCCTATCCCCCAAAGCGGTTTTAATGGCTTTTTTAATATTCTTAGTAATATTATTTTTTTCAAGGTATGTTTCGCTTGCTTCGATGATAAGTGCTTTTTTTATGCCGTTTTTAATATTTTACACGCTTAAAAGCATTTACCTGTTTATTGCATCCGCCTTCATAGCAATTTTAATAATATACAAACATTCCCCTAATATAAAGAGGCTTTTAAACGGGGCGGAAAATAAGATAAAAAAATAAATTTATTTTATCTTATTTTACTTTACCGTAACCAATCCGGAGCTTAATGCCGTAATTACATTGTTGACTTTAATGATTGCCTCATATATGTAAATCTTCGGAGCAGATCTTGGAATCGTAACAGGCAAAACGGTTTTGTAGTAACCTTCCTTTTTAATATTAGTGCTTGTGGTATGATTATAAAAAATCTTTCCGTCTAACCCTTCCAATATTCTTGTTTCTTGAATGGAATGATTTTTGATATTATTGGATGCCCCGATAACATTATATTCCATAATTAACTTAATCTTATTACCGGCCGTTACCGATTTGGGAGCGGTGTATATTTTCAGATTGGATATTAATACGCCTTTAACCTCTTTAAAGTTAATTTTTGGAGCGGCAGCGGCAGGATCATAAATAAACTCATTGCTTGCCAATTTATAGGGGGTGTTAAGCATAGATATTCCTCGAATCTTGCCTTCCCTTGTGACAACATACTTTCCTGTTAGATAGCCCACGCCGTAACCTATAGATAATCCGGCGGCAGTTCCTATTATCGCGCCGATTGGGCCTCCCGTTAACGCGCCTATTATAAAACCGGTGCCTGCTCCAAATAATGCCCCGGTGGTTCCGCTTGCCGCAGTCGCCCTTGAAGTCGCACATCCGCTAAGAGAGGACGAAGCGATAAAAATAGAAAGCAAAAGAATAACCGCTATGCCGAATCTTTTTTTAATATTAATTTTATTATTTTTCATGTCCCCAAAACCTCCTTATTTTGTTTTATAGCTATATTATAAAGATAATAGAAACATATAACCGCAAATTAGTTTAATGATATAATAAAATTATGTATGTTGCAACAAAAATCGTACCCTTATCCTGCGTTAGAAAATATTCATATGTTTCTATTATTCGGTAATTCTAACGCAGGATTGAGGTTATTACTGTAAAATGAAGGGCGCGTTTTTAGTTACGAAGGCCGTCAGCGTATATTCGCCAGGACCTATTATAAAAATGCTCAATGCTACGGTAAATTCCGTTAAAGCATATTCGTAACCGCCGTTCATAATATTAAACCCGTGAGGCAAATGAAGTATAAATATCGCGCCGAGCATTACAAGCATTATGTTTAACGCCCCTATTCTTGTCAATATTCCGCTGACCATCGCAAGGCTTCCCGTTGTTTCGGCTATGCCAACTAATGCCGCTATAATGATTGGGAAATGCATATACCCTGCAAAACCGGCTATACCGGGTCCGTCAAACCAATCAAATAAAATTCCCGTCCCATGGTAAAAAAAACTGAGAAACAGCACAAACCTTAAGAAAAATAAACTGATGGATTCTTTTTTCATTTTTGACCTCTTTAATTGATTTAATGTTTTGAAATTATAATTTTACCCTTCTTTCTTTCGCCCGGCCGCCGGTCATATGTCACAAAAGCCGCGGCCGGAGAAATTAATATGCTTTACTTATAACTTTATCCTTTTATCCCCTTCATAAACATATAAAGCATTTGGTCCTTTTTCATCCTTTATGCATTGATGCGTTCCGTCGCAATAAGGCAAGTTCTTAGATAACTGGCACCTGCAAATATAAATAGGGAACTTGCCTTCCTTAATTTCTAACGGTGAGTTTTCGGTAATTTTTTTTAAATGAGCCATTCGATTTACCTCCTTAATAATTTTTGATTTAAATTTTAATTTAATTTACTTTAATTTAAGTTACTTTAGGCGCCTTATCCCATGGATACGATAATTATAAGTTGTTAGGTATATTATGTCAATTAGGGATTTTATTATTATTAAGTATATTTTTATATACCTAATTGACAATGTATATTAAAATGTGGTAGTCTATTTATATAATTATTATTAAAGACTGATAATGATTGCAAATTTTGTAATTCATTATTGTTTACTACGCGTTATGATAGATTATTAATATTTTAATAAATTTAAATAGCTATGGAAAATAACAAAAAAGAAGCTTTCTGCCCCGCGCAGGAAGCCTTTAAAATACTTGCCAATAAATGGTCATTAATTATAATTAAAGAACTTTCCGCCTCCAAATTAAGATTTAATCAGATAAAGAAAAAAATGGAAGGAATTTCTGCCAGAGAATTGTCTAAAAGGCTTGAGGTTTTGGAAAAGGTAGGAGCGGTTAATAGAAAAATTATTTCGATTAAACCGATAAGGGTCGAATACAGTCTCACTAAAGCGGGCAACGAGCTTGTCCAAGCCATAGAAATAATCCACAACTGGACAATTAAAAATAAGAAAAATATAAAAATATAGGGCAAATTATTTTTAAAATTTATGTGATATAATTCAGTGTAGTTGAATATGTGAAACGAAATAACATAAAATAAATCAATTTCTTTAAATTGGAGGCTCGAAATGTTTAAAAAGATTTTATTATTTTCGATTTTGCTCTTAATGGCGGCCGCTTTCACTTTTACCGTTAAATCCGAGGCAAAAATGATGAGGGGAAAAGGGATGAATAAAATAGAGAAAATGAGAAAATTTAGAAGAATGGTAATGTTTTTTAAGCGTCATTCGCTGGGTTTTATCCCCATTTTTTACAAATATCACCCGGGACCGATGTGGATAGTGAAGCATGCAAAAGATTTGGATTTAACCCCGGCTCAGATAAAAGAAGGCAAAGTTTTACAAAAAGAGATGTTTCAGAAAACCAAGGTTGGAATAATGGCATTAAAGAATGCGATAAGGCAATACAGGACGGCGGCCAAACAGGAAAATCCCAGCATTAAGGGGCTGATAACGGATGTTCAAGCCGTAGGGAACGCCGAAACCTATCTGGGCTACGAAATGATCCCGTTCCACATAAAAGCGTACCGCTTATTAAATGCTTCGCAGAAAATAAAATACACAAGCTTAAGAAAAATGATGCTAAAAGCATACAATATGAAAATGAGGCATAAAATGATGATGATGCACAGAATGATGGAAATGCTTCATGAAAAAATGATGATGCTTCATGAAAAAATGATGATGATGAATAGGTAGTCCCAACCCGCTTCAGCGGGAAAGTTTAGGATAAACTTCACATATCTTCGGCACGCGCTTACGGGCGCATGCCGCCCTTGCGTGCCGGAGATGACGAAGTGCGAGAGCGAAGCGTTAATCTGCACAATAGATAGATAGATAGATAAAAATTAACGCCCCGCCTAAATTTGCAGCAGGGCGTTAATTTTTAAGAACCGCCATGAACTCGTGCATTTCTTGCTCTTCTAATCATTTTTTCTATTTCTGGATTTACATTAATCACATTTAGCTCGATATTAG
>JAKBNN010000055.1 GCA_021831025.1 bacterium
CATTAAAAAACGGGAAAACACCATTCTTATAGTTGATGCAATTACCGCACTCGGGGTTGTCGGTATTCCGCAGGATGAGTGGGGAATAGATGTGATTGTTACCGGCTCACAGAAAGCGCTTATGCTCCCCCCCGGGCTTGCATTTGCTTCTCTTAGCGAGAAAGCCTGGAGTTTTGTCGAAAAATCTACTCTTCCCAAATATTACTTTAACTTCAAAAAAGAAAAGAAGTCGTTAGAAAAAAATCAAAATGCTTACACTCCTAATGTACAGCTTATAATTGGATTAAGAGAGGTGTTAAGAGAGATTAAGGAGGAAGGGCTGGAAAAAGTCTTTGAAAGGCATGCAAGGCTTGCAAATGCCACAAGATTGGCAGTGCAAGCTTTAGGTTTAAAACTTTATACGGCGGATAAACCTTCGAATGCTCTCACGGCTGTTTGGGCGCCGGATGGAATGGATGCGGGGAAAATAACAAAGCTTATAAGGGAAAAATACGGCATCACTATCGCCGGCGGACAGGATGCCGCAAAAGGCAGGATATTTAGAATAGCGCATTTAGGTTACGCAGGCTGCTTTGATGTAATAACCGCTGTTTCCGCATTAGAAGCTGTTTTAAAAGAATTAGGCTATAAATTTGAACTTGGCATCGGACTTAAAGCCGCTCAAAAAGCCCTTTTTGGCGAGTAAATTATTGGAAAAGCACGTTTTAAATATATATGGTATGATAGGAGTAGAATAAATGCTTAAGGTTCTTGTTAGCGATAAACTTTCAAAAGAAGGCGTAGATATTTTAACTAAAACAGGGGAGATTCAAGTTGACATTAAAACCGGCTTGAAACCTGAAGAGCTTAAAGCAATAATCCATGAATATCACGGCATAGTCATCAGAAGCGCAACCAAGCTTACCAAGGATATAATAGAGGATGCAAAAAATCTAAAAGTTATCGGAAGAGCCGGAAGCGGCCTCGATAACGTGGATAAGGCGGCGGCAACAGCGGCAGGCATAGTCGTTATGAACACGCCTGGCGGAAATACGATAACCACCGCCGAACTTACATTTGGAATGCTGCTTGCCATGTCAAGGCATATACCGCAATCATTTCTTTCGATAAAAGAAGGCAAATGGGAAAAAAGCAAGTTTCAGGGAACAGAGGTTTACGGTAAAACATTGGGTATAATCGGTATGGGAAATATTGGGCAGGTACTTTATAAAAGGGCAAAATGTTTTGGCATGAATGTTATGGGATACGATCCTTTGCTGTCTAAAGATAAGGCTTTGGAACTTGAAATAAACCTTGTAAGCCTAGGTGAAATATATGCAAGTTCCGACTACATCAGCGTTCATACGCCTTTGGTAAAAGAAACCAAGGGCATGATAAACAAAGAAACTATAGCGAAAATGAAAGACGGGGTCAAACTTTTAAACATTGCAAGAGGGGGCATAATCAACGAAAGCGATCTTTATGAGGCTTTAAAATCGGGAAAAGTTTCATCCTGCGCCCTTGATGTCTTTGAAGTCGAACCGCCTGAGGGCAACCCTCTTTTAACGCTTGATAACCTGATTGCCACTCCGCATCTCGGGGCATCGACCGAGGAGGCTCAAGTTAATGTCGCCGTTGCAATTTGTAACCAGATTGTTGACTATCTTATTAACGGAACTATAAAAAATGCGGTAAATGTTCCATCCGTCACAAAAGAAGAGGTTGAAGTAATAGGGCCGTATCTAAATTTAGGAGAAAAAATAGGCAAGCTTTTGGGAAATATTATAACGGGCGGGATTAAATCCATTAAAATAGATTATAACGGGGTTGTTTCCTCTCACAATACTAATGCCATAACCCCGAATATCGTCAAAGGCATTCTTTATCCGTTGTTTGGCGAAGATGTAAACTATGTTAATGCAATAGAAACCGCAAAAAAAAGAGGCATATCTATCGTAGAATCAAAATCGGAACAGGCATTGGATTACACGAGTACTATCAGTATTTTTGTTACTACCGATACAAAAACATTCTCTATTTCGGGGGCAATTTTCGGCAAAAAGAATCCATGGATAGTTAAAATAGATGAATACTCAATCGAAGCTATTCCCGAGGGGCATATACTTGTCTTATTCAATCTTGATAAACCGGGTGTTATAGCATCCATTGGAAAAGTTCTCGGAAGAAACAATATCAATATCGCAAGGATGCATTTGGGAAGATATAAGGATAAAGCGGTTTCTATTTTACAGTTAGACTCTCAGGTAGGTAACGGTGTCATTGAGGAGCTCAAGTCAGAACCAAATATAACCGGCGCAAAATATTTAGAGTTATAGTGAATAGAAAAAACACAATAATTTCTTCGCAACCCCCTCCCGGAACAAGGGATTTTTTACCTCTTGAAGCCAAATTTATTAATATGGCCGCCGATACTTTGCTGGACGAATTCTCGAAGTGGGGATATAAAAGGGTTGCAACGCCCAGCATCGATTATCTCGATGTATTTCTTTTAAGTTCAAAAGCCAATGAACTATTTAAAGTAGCCGATATCGGTTCCGGAGAGATGCTTTCTTTCAGAAGCGATTTCACGCCCCAAATCGGCAGACTTAGCTCGGCATTAAGAAATTCCAGTATGTTGCCGTATAAGTTTTCATACTTTGGACCTGTTCTGCGAAACTTTGATCCTATTTTGGGAAAGTCTCGCGAAATATGGCAGGCGGGGGCTGAGCTAATAGGCCCGGAAAGTCCCGAAAGCGATGCCGAACTCATTATTATGGGTATCGAATCCTTAAAAAAACTTAATGTTAAGGATTTTAGCGTTGATATAGGCAATGTAGAATTTTTCAGAGGCATTGTTTCGGATATAGATGAGCCTGCCAGGAATAAAATCGAAGAATTTACCCTGAGGAAAGATTCCTCGGGTTTAAACTCTTTTTTGGAGGATTTATCTTTACCGGAGGGCAAAAAGGATATTATCAAAGAATTGCCTTTTATGTTCGGCGAAAAAGCCGTTATAAAAAGGGCATGGAAAATGACGGATAACGAAAGGGCGATAAATGCTCTTGAAACTATGGAGCGGGTTATTTCGTACATAAAATCGTACAAACTTGAAAAATATATCACAATCGATTTAGGAGAAATCAGGGGTTTAAATTATTATACGGGGACTATTTTCGAATGTTTCATACCGCATGTCGGTTATGAAATTTTTGGGGGAGGCAGATATAATAACTTAATTGGAATGTTTGGAGAAAATTGCGCAGGAGCAGGTTTTGCCGTTAATTTAGATATATTGAGCAAATATGTTGATTTCCCTGATTTCAGGAGCGATGACTTTTTAGTTTTTAATAAAACGGATAATAAAAAATTGGAAGTCGAAATAATTATGTTTTTGAGGAAAAAAGGTTTGAAAGCCGAATCCGATTTTATGGATTATGATTATTCGGATGCTTTAAAGTATGCGGAAGAACAGGGTATAAAACATGTCGTATATATACAAAATAATGAAGGCAAAACGCAGTTCGGCGGAGCGGAGCCTGAAGAAAAATATTACATTTTATTAAAAAGCATTTATAATAATAGCGAAAAAAGATTTAGAACCATGGCAGGTTTTAAAAAATATCTTGAATTATAGATTATTAGCAAGGTTAATTAAAATTAATTTAATTTAAACAAAGGATTTATGGAAAAAAAAAATATTATTGTCGTAGGTCTTCAGTGGGGAGACGAGGGAAAGGGAAAAATAGTGGATTTATTGGCGAAAGATGCCGATATTATAGCCCGTTATCAGGGCGGGAATAATGCAGGGCATACCGTTGTGAAGGGGGATTTAAGCCTTGTGTTTAGACTCGTTCCATCGGGGATACTCAACGAGGAAAAAATCTGCATTCTGGGCAACGGCGTAGTTGTGGATCCAGCGGTGCTGTTTGAAGAATTAGACGCTTTAAAAAAAATAGGCATAGATATTAAAGACAGGTTTTTTGTCTCCAATAAATGCCACATAATTATGCCTTATCATAAAAGGCTTGACATTGCAAGAGAAAGGCTAAGAGGCGCCGGCATGATAGGGACAACCGGAAGGGGGATAGGTCCGGCTTATGAAGATAAAGTTGCGAGGCTTGGCATTAGAGCGGTAGATCTGCTTGACAGAGAATTGTTATACGATAAGATTGTTTTAAGTTTAAAAGAAAAAAACTATTTGTTTAAAAATGTTTTGGGCGAAGATATGTTCAGCCCGGACGATTTAATCGACGAGTATTTTAAATTTGGAACAAAATTAAAAGATTTTCTAATCGATTCATCCGGTTTTGTAAACGAAAAACTTAAGAAGGGATTTAATATAATGCTTGAAGGCGCCCAGGGAACATTTCTTGATGTTGACCACGGGACATATCCTTATGTTACATCGTCTAATACGGTTGCCGGCGGCGCTTTAGCAGGCATTGGGCTGGGGCCGACTATAATCGATGAGGTAATAGGAATAACTAAGGCGTACACTACAAGGGTGGGGGAAGGCTATTTTCCCACCGAACTCAAGGAAGGAACGGGCAATATAATTCGCGATAAGGGCGAAGAATTTGGTTCCGTTACGGGAAGGCCGAGAAGATGCGGATGGTTTGATGCCAATCTTATCAGGGAGGCTAAAAATTTAAACGGTATAACAGGAATGGCCGTTACTAAACTCGATGTTTTATCCGGTATTACAAAAATAAAAATTTGTACAGGTTATATGTTTAAAGACGGTGTAACCGACCATCTCCCCCCTTCCATGGAAGGTTATAATAAAATAACCCCGGTATATGAGGAAATTTCTGGATGGAGCGGAGAAATATCCGGCATAAAATCATTCAAAGACCTTCCCGTAAATGCGCAGAAATATCTTTTAAGAATAGAAGAACTGACGGGTCTGCCGTTAAATATCGTATCCGTTGGAAAAGAAAGAACGCAGACTATAATTTTAAAAGGCATATTTTAGGCCCTGAAAGGCATATGCTTAATCCTGCGTTAGAAATTATATAATTTACTTTAAGGCTATGCAAATTCTGGATTCCCGCCTTCGCGGGAATGACAATGCGGGGTTTTAACTTTTCATTCAACGGTTGTCATTCCCGCGAAGGCGGGAATCCAGTCAAATTAATTCTAATGCAGGATTAAGGAATATTTAGGACGGTTTGCTTGCTTTGCGAAAAATACATTAAAATAAAAAATTCGCTAAATTATTCACCTCATGTGAGATTTCTGGCTTTCCAGTCCTATTTAACCTCGCATCCCCTTCTGCACCGGTTAAACAGCATCCCCTATAACTTTGATAATAAAATTGCGGCCGATATCGGAACAGGCTTGGGAATAAAGAATATTTATTTATTTCGAAAATGGAGTTTGTAATCACCGGTAAAAAATGAAAACCGAATTAAGCGCATTTATAGCAATAAATAATAGAGAAATTTTGAAATTTATAAGGCAAAGGTCAAGGCTTATCACGGATCTTTCAAGGCCGATTATCTGGCTTTTATTCGTTGGTTACGGCATTTCGACTATGGTTAAGATTAAAAGCGGTTCTTATATGCAATTTATCTTTCCGGGGATACTTGTAATGACAGTTCTTTTCAGATCTATTTTTTCTTCTATATCGATAATATGGGATAGGGAGTTCGGGGTTTTAAAGGAGATTCTCGTTTCTCCCGTATCGAGAAAAACATTCGTATCCGCAAAGATAACATCGGGCGGTATTATTAGCACCATTCAGGCAATAATAATGCTGGCTTTTGCCCCTGCGTTAGGAATTAAAATTTCTTTAAGCATTTTTATTCTTACCGTTTTTTCCCTTTTTTTAATTTCATGTTCCATTACCGCCTTCGGAATAGTTATAGCCTCGAGAATGACATCTTTTGAGGGTTTTAATTCGATTATAAACCTTATAGTCCAGCCGATGTTTTTTGTAAGCGGCGCGCTTTATCCGATAAAAAGATTTCCATTTTTCTTAAAAATACTGGCTTATGTTAATCCCGTAACATATTCTGTCGATATACTGAAGTATATCTTTTTTTATAACAAAAAAGTAAGTTTTTTTATCCCCGAGACCCCCATTATATTAGACTTTATTTTTATTTTATCATTTCTAATTATAATGATTTTTCTTTCTAATTATTTTTTTGAAAAAGAGGATAATTAAAAAATTTAAACAAAAATGAAGATTAATTTAAAGATATTTAAAAAATCTATCAGAAAAATAAAGGTTAAAAAACCTTTAGAGAAAAAAGGCTTTGTCATCTTTCAGATTGACGGCCTTTCCTATGAAGCCGTAAAAAAAGCCTTGTCGCTTAATTTAATGCCCCATTTGAAAAAAATCATTACGGAGGACGGATACAGTTTTGACAAGTATTTTATAGGGGTTCCCAGCGATACCCCCTTTTTTCAGGCAGGACTTCTATACGGAGATAATGATAATGTGCCGGGATTTAGGTGGATAGAAAGAGAAACGGGAGACGAGATAATCTTTAAAAAACCTGAAAGCGCCGGTTATATCGAGGAGGCGCTTGCAAAAAAAAATCCCGGGCTTCTCAGCGGGGGTTCAAGTTATGTCAATCTTTTTGCGGGCGGAGCATCTAGATCAACCTTCACGCTTTCAACCTTTTCTATTCGTTATTTATTTAAAAGAAAGGTTCGAAATTTTGATATTTTCATTGTATTTATATTTCATATTTTTACCTTTTTAAAAACATTTATTTATGTTTTTTTTGAGTTTTTAATTGAAATATGGGAAAGGGTCGTCGATGTCGTAAAAAAAAGAGATATCCGCCCCGAAGGTCTTTTTCCGTTTGCAAGGGTTATGTCTAATGTTATATTTAAAGAAATAGAAACATTTGGCGCCATAATGGATATATCGAGGGGGGTTCCGTCTATTTATCTCGATTATATAGGCTATGACGAAATTTCTCATCATAGAGGACCATATTCGATTAGCGCTTTAAGTACATTAAAGGCTATAGACAGAAAAATATATCATATTTATAAAGAAATAAAGAGGGCCGAAAGAAAATACGACTTTTTTATTATTTCCGACCACGGCCACACCCCGTCCATACCCTTTTTTCATTTAAATCATAAAAAAAAGCTTGAGAATATAATCGCAAATTATATTAAAAACGATAATTTCACCATTTATGAGTTTGATACGGGATACAATGCCGTTATAAAAAGATTAATTATATACATAAACGATTTTTTTAAAAGAGGGAAATGTAATAAAATTTTAAATAATTTTAGAGGAAAAATAAATACGAACAATAAGCCTGCCAAGGGTTTCAATAAAAAAATAAATTGGAAAAGGGATAAAATAGTTTATATTATGAATTCAGGACCAATGGCCAATATTTATTTTTCGGGGAAATCATCAAAGATGTCCGTCGAAGAAGTCGAAAAATCATTCCCGTGTATAACTCTTATGCTTGCAAAAACCAGAGGCATAGGGTTTATTATGGGGCAGAATGATAATGGCGAAGCGGTTATTTTTGGCAAAAACTCTCATAGGTTTTATCGTTTTTTAGACTTTTTTGAAAACGGTGCGGATGATTGTTCAAGTCTAAAGCATATTGTGGATGACTATGACAGCAAAGAAGAAAAGGATATAGCACTTTTATCTATCCAAAAATTTTGCAAGTTTAATAACGCCGGAGATTTAATATTATTTGGGGAATATAACGGCCGCCACATAATAAATTTCGAAAATCAGCTGGGCGCACACGGCGGCATAGGCGGAAAACAGAATATGCCGTTTGCAGTGTGGCATAGCAGCACGCCGTTTGCCTTCGGGTCAGTTAATAATTCTTGTAAAATTTATGAATTTTTGTATAATAATTATGTAGTTTGATTTATATTTGGAAAATCAAAATTATATAATATTTAATCGCACGCCTGATGTCAGAATTAAGACAGGACCCAACAACAAGAGAATGGGTTATTATTGCTACGGAAAGAAGGAGAAGGCCCCACGAGTTCGACATCCTTTCCCCGTCTAAAAAAGAAATCAGCGCAAGCCTCTTAGAATATTCCGAGGATTGTCCATTTTGTTCGGGAAACGAATATCTTTCTCCAAACGAAGTTAAGTCATACAGGACGCCGGGAACAAATCCTAATTCAAAAGGCTGGTGGGTTAGGGTTATCCCGAATAAATTTGCGGCTCTTTCTCTCAACCCCGAGGTTAGCCTCTTATCACGCGGGGATGCAAAAGTTTTTAATACCGATTTTACAGGATATTTTTTCCCCAAAGCCACGGAGATTTTCCGAATCAAACCCGGAATCGGCGCTCATGAGGTGGTTATAGATACCCCAAAGCATAATGAAATGATACCTTTCTTTTCCGATAAGCAGGTTCAAGAGCTATTTTTGATGTACAGAGACAGATACTTAAGTTTAAGCAGGGATCCAAGGTTTAGATATATTATAATATTTAAAAATAACGGGGTTAATGCGGGAACATCCATAATCCATTCTCATTCCCAGATAATTGCGACCCCTATTATTCCGCTTACATTAAGAAATAACATTTCTCAGGCCAGATTTTATTATGACGAAATAGGCAGATGTATTTTTTGCGATATGATACAGGGAGAGATTGTGGACGGCAGGCGAATTATCCTGCAAACCGGTGATTTTATAGTTTTTCACCCGTTTGCTTCTACCAGTCCGTTTGAAACATGGATAATGCCGCTTGTGCATGAGCCATGTTTTGCCTCTATGACGGTTGACAAGACTAAAGCTCTGGGAATTATCGTAAAAAAAGTTCTCAAAGGAATGCGCGATGCGCTGAACGACCCCGATTATAATTTTGTTTTTAACAATCCGCCTATAGCGGACGAAAAAGAGGATTATTATCACTGGAGTTTGAGGATTATTCCACGCCTTACCATGAAAGCGGGTTTTGAAATCGGAACCGGAATGTCCATAAACACTGCGATACCTGAAGAAACTGCCGAATTTATGAGGGGATTTTTAAAGGAGTGAAACTATATGATTAAAATTTTAGATAAATTTGATTCAATAATTTTTGATCTCGACGGAACATTAATCGATTCTTTTGAAGCTATTAACGATGCCTTCGATGAAGTTTTTTGCAGATTTCAGGGGAGAACCATAACTTTTCAAGAATCCAACTCTTATGTCGGCGTTCCGCTCGAAGGCCTTTTGGGCGAGCTTTTTGGAAAGGAAAATCAGGATGAGGCGATCGAGGTTTTCAGGAATAAATATAAAGAGGTTTGTTTTGAAAAAACTTCGCTGATCGGCGGGGTAAAAGAACTTTTAATTTATTTTAAGAAAAAGGGAAAGTCTTTAAATGTAGCCACAAACAAAACCGGTTCGATTTCAAGGAAATTACTGGAGCATTTAGAAATAGGCAATTTATTTGATTATGTTTTTGGCGTGTATGACGGACTTCCGGGAAAACCCTCCCCTGAAATAATTCAAAAAATAGTTGAAAAAACCAATGTTTCTTTATCCTCAACAATATTAGTAGGGGATTCCCCTATAGACATAATGACTGCTAAGAACGCAGGCATCCGCATTTTCAGCGTTGCATCGGGAAACCATTCCTATGAAGAACTTCAGTCGTTTAACCCTGATTTTATATCGATGTCTATCTCCGGATTAATGCCGAACGGTAATAATAAATGATATATATCGGTGAAATAAATTATCTTAATGTTTATCCTATTTATTATTTTTTAAAAAAGGAAATAAAAATTCATCCGGAATTAAATTTTCTGGAGTTTATTTATGGAACGCCCGCTTTTTTAAATAAAGGCCTAAAATTAGGGGATATCGATATAAGCCCTTCATCTTCCTCTTATTATATTTTAAATCATAAATCGTCCGTCCTGTTTCCCGATCTTTCGATAAGCTCTCAAAAAACAGTCAAAAGCATTTATTTATTTTCCCAAAAACCCATTGAAGATTTTAACAAAGGCGAAGCTATTTATATAACTCCCGAAACATTAACCTCTTTAAATTTATTAAAGGTTTTATTGGTTGAAATTTATAAATTAGATTTTAATAATCTTAACTTTGTTACACTGCCGTCAAGCGATAAGTTTGAGCTTAAAACTGAATTTAACGGCAGTAAAATGAGCGGCAAAAATTTTTTGCATATCGGTGATAATGCTTTAAAATATAGAAAATTTATCCCCGAAGGTTATTTTGCGTACGACCTTGCCGATTTGTGGTATAAATTTACAGGTTTTCCATTTGTATTTGCGTTATTTATATTAAGAAAAGACGCTTACGATAAAAAGAAAATCGAATTCGAAATTCTTTATAAGTATCTTATAAAATCTAAAGAAAATGCTACCCGCGGTTTTAAAGAGGCTGCTTTATCTGCATTGAAGCTCGATGAATATAAATTTATATCGTATGAGGAACTTATAAATTACTGGACAGACTGTCTAAGCTTTGATTTTGGGGAAAGAGAAATTGCGGGATTTAAGCTTTATTGCGAATTATTGTATAAAAATAGGCTTATAGATTCTTTTCCGGCATTAAATTTTGTAAATTTTGCCTAAAGCGGCGCGTCCTGTTCCCCGTCTTTAATATTAATATAATCTTGAGATAAAGGTATCATAAATGTAAACATAAAGCCGTTTCCCAGACTGCTCTTAAGCACGGCGGCGCCGTTAAGAAGTTTAAGCGTGTGCTTTATAATTGCAAGTCCAAGCCCCGTTCCTTTATATTCGGTTGTATGCGAACTGTTTACCCTGAAAAATCTTTCCCCCAACCTTAAAAGATTAGTATAGCTCACGCCTATACCGGTATCCTCGATAGAAAAGAAAAAGAATTCTTTAAGGGTTTCGGCTCTGCTTAGATTATCCCATAAAACGCTCGCCTCCTCAACCCCGGCTATAAAGTTATAGACAGTTTTGGCGCCCTGAATAGATCCTTCGATTTTGATAATTCCTCCCTTTTCGGTATATTTAACGGCATTTTGGATTAGATTTATTATAATCTGGTTAATTTTAGAAAAGTCTGAAATAAATAATCCATTGCCTATGTTTTTAACTATGTCTATTTTTTTTTCTTTTATTTCTTTTTCAAACAGCGATAAGGAATGTTCGACCGAAGATTTAATGTTAATTTTTTCTAATTTTATCTGCGCCCTTCCCGTTTCTATTTTAGTTAATGTTATCAGATCGTCGATAAGATAATTAAGCCTTTTTGTGTGGTGTTCTATTATATCGAGGAATTTAATGCCGGTAGCATGATTATCCATAGCGCCGTTTTTTAAAGTTTCGACAAAACCCATTATGGCGGTAATCGGCGTTTTAACTTCGTGGGATATATTTTGAATGAATGTCGCTCTTATATTTTCTATTTTTTGCAGATATGTTACATCTCTTACTATAACGGCATATTTTTCGGTATCCTTAATTTTAAATACCTTGCAGTTTACTGTTTTTTCGTTAGCTTTATCGAAATAGGATACCCTTTTTTCGATAGAATCAAGATTATCTTTGTTAATTATATTATCGACAAGGCTGTTTATCTCAAAATTTCTTATCAAAAATTCAAATTTTTTAATGCTATACGGAAAGGCAGCCGATCTTACATTGTCTTTAAAAGCCGGATTCACGAATAATATATTCTTATCTTTATCTACAATGGTTAAACCGTCACTTAAATTATTTAGAATATATAAATAAAGATTTATCTGTTTTTCATATTCTCTAATCGTATTTTTAGTTAAAAATTTTTTTATTAGAATATCCTTATATATTTTTTTTTGTAAAAAGATATACAAAAAAAATATAAATAATGATAATATTAAAATCAAAGCTATTATTACAGGCAAACCGTTCATATTAAAATTTTATATTATATCGTTATTATTTTCTATAAAAATAAATGTATAAAAAACTAATATATAGTTCTTTTTTTATATTTTTTCTTTTTTCGTGTAAAAACTCCTATGGATTCTTAATAAACGAAATTGCAGGAACGGTGAACGGCACGCCTGTAACATTGAACGAATTATATTTTTCTGCCGGCGTCAACCAGATTAATGAGCTAAAATGCAATGAATTAAATCATAAATTCTCAAAAAGCAGTTTAAAAAGAAATTTGAACATTTATATCAACAGATTAATAATTTTGGAGCAGGAAAAAAAAATCGGAATGATAAAAGTATCAAAAAACCGGATAGACGCTTATATAAAAAGCTTCAAAAAAAAATTTAAGGCGGTATGTAAAAATATGCAATTTCAGGTATTTTTAAAAAAATATGGATTTAATACGATGATGTTCTTTGATTATGTAAAAAATATATTGCTCGAAAAAGAATTTATCTATGAAAGATTGCATTTTTTATCGTATAGTCCCGAAAATGGCATAACTTCCCTTAATAACGCAAAGAAAATACAGGGCAAGGAGTTGCTGTCCAAGTTAAAAGCATGGATTCAAGGACTAAGGAAACATGCCGATATCGAAATTAACGACGATTATTAATTATATTTTATTTAAATATTTTTATAAAATATCCGTATAATATATGTATGAATTAAAAGTATTATCGAGTTTCTCTTCTGCCCATGCGCTCAGGGGATATTACGGCAAGTGCGAAAATATTCATGGACATAACTGGCGGGTTGAAACTACGGTTGCTTCCAATGTATTGAATGAAATAGGTTTAGTTATCGATTTCAAATTGCTAAAAAAGTTTATCGGCGGGGTAATGGAAATACTCGACCATAAATTTATAAATGAACTCGATTTTTTTAAAGAAGTTAATCCGTCTGCGGAAAATATTGCAAGATACATATACGAAGAGCTTGAAAAAATAATCGGTCTCAATGAATACAATGAGTGTAAAGATATTAGAATAACAAGGGTCGATGTTTACGAAACTTCTTCATCGATGGCATCATATCGTAAAATTTGATTGACTAAAATTCTTCTTTTATACAAGTAATATACGGGTAACCAAAATTTTTTATTTTATGCAAAAAATAAAAATGCTATAATATATATATTAATGGAATATAGCGCAATTTCCTGAGCGGGAGTTCTGTTAAATAATCTGCAGTATATCCAAAGTTAATTAAAGTTATAATATTTTATTTTTTCGGCGGCATAGCCAAGTGGTAAGGCAGAGGTCTGCAAAACCTCTATTCCTCGGTTCAAATCCGAGTGCCGCCTCCATAATATTCGTCTTATGAGGAATCGATATGTATGAAATAGTCGGCAGAAAAAGTATGGGAGAAGGTATTAATTTATATAATATTTTGGCTCCCGATATTGCATCGAAGGCTTTGCCCGGACAATTTATCATCTTAAGGGTTTACGGAAAAGGAGAAAGAATACCTATAACTATTGCAAAAACCGACAAAAATGACGGAACCGTCACTATATTAGTTCAAACGCTCGGCAAAACAACGCATATGCTTAGCGAATTGAATGTGGGAGATAGTTTGGCAGATGTGGTTGGTCCGCTGGGCGTTCCTACGGAAATCATTAAATTCGGGACCGTGGTTTGCATTGGCGGAGGATTTGGCATAGCGGCAATTTACCCTATCGCCAAGGCTTTAAAAGAGAGCGGGAATAAAGTTATTTCTATTATAGGCGCGAGAAGCAAGAACCTTTTGTTAATGGAAGATGAAATGAGGGCCGTCAGTACGGAACTTTTAGTTGCTACAAACGACGGCAGTTACGGAACAAAGGGTATTGTTACGGATGTTTTAAAAGAGCTTATAGGTGATAAAAAAGAACCCATAGATAGGGTTATCGCAATCGGGCCGGTAATTATGATGAAGGCCGTCAGCGATTTAACAAGGGATAAGTCTATTAAGACTATCGTCAGCCTAAATCCAATCATGATTGACGGGACTGGTATGTGCGGCGCTTGCAGGGTGCTTGTAGATAAAAAAACCAAATTCGCCTGCGTGGATGGACCGGACTTTGACGGTCATAAGGTTGATTTTGATAATCTTATGAACAGGCTTAAATTTTATAAGGAAGAAGAAAAGGCATCTTATGAATGCCATACGAAAGAACATCATCAAAGTTAACCGTTTTTCATTTTTAATTTGTGAATGAACTAAATTAAATATTTTATTTATATATTGTGAGTAAATAATTATGGGTGAGGGTAAAAATTTAAACAAAGACAATTCATTGGACACGAAAGCCCGTCTTAAAATTAAAAGACATGAGATGGCTTCCCAGCCCCCCGAAGAAAGGAAGCGAAACTTCAAGGAGGTGCCTTACGGATATTCTCCCGAAGAAGCAATAGAAGAGGCTAAAAGGTGCATTCAGTGCAAAAGCGAAGTGCCCGAGTGCGTAAAAGGATGTCCCGTAAATATTGATATCCTCGGTTTTATAAACCTTATCGAGAAAGGCGATTTTTTGGCTGCCGCTAAAAAGATTAAAGAGACTAACTCCCTTCCCGCAATTTGCGGCAGAGTTTGTCCGCAGGAAGATCAATGTGAAAAACTATGCGTGATTGGCAGAAGAAAAGATACGCCGTCCGTCGCAATCGGCAATTTAGAAAGATTTGTTGCCGACTATGAGGCAAAATACGGAAATACCCGTATTACGGTAAAAGCCGACAAAGGTAAAAAAGTTGCCGTCATAGGGGGCGGGCCTGCCGGCTTGACGGTGGCGGGAGATTTATGCAAAATGGGGTACAGTGTTTCCATATTTGAAGCGCTCCACGAAATTGGAGGTGTTTTGATGTACGGGATTCCCGAGTTCAGGCTCCCAAAGGAAATACTTTCGAGAGAGCTAAAGGTTTTAGAGGATATGGGCGTTGAGATTTTTACAAATGCTGTTATAGGAAAAACTTTTACGGTAGATGAATTACTTGAAAAAAAGGGGTAT
The DNA here is from genome assembly GCA_021831025.1 of bacterium. Classification (GTDB taxonomy): domain Bacteria; phylum SZUA-79; class SZUA-79; order Acidulodesulfobacterales; family Acidulodesulfobacteraceae; genus Acidulodesulfobacterium. The sequence goes on from JAKBNN010000055.1 coordinate 14,839, forward strand.
AGCGCCGTCTTTATCGGAACCGGCGCCGGAACGCCAAAATTTCTTAATATACCGGGGGAAGAACTAAACGGCGTTTATTCGGCAAACGAGTTTCTTACCAGGGTTAATTTAATGCGCGCATACAATAAATCTGAATACGATACGCCGATGAAATGCGGCAAAACTCTTGTCGTATTTGGCGCAGGCAATACCGCAATGGATGCGGTAAGAACAGGTTTGCGGCTTGGATACGAGGATGCGCGGATTTTTTATAGACGCTCAAGGAAGGAGATGACGGCAAGGCTTGAAGAGGTGCACCACGCCGAAGAGGAAGGGATTAAATTTGAATTTTTAATTAATCCCGTAAGGTTTATCGGCGACGAAAATCAAAATGTTACGGCTGTCGAATGCCAGAGAATGGAACTGGGAGAGCCGGACGAAAGCGGCAGAAGAAGACCTATCCCGATTAAGGGATCGGAGTTTATAACCAATATAGAAGCCGCGGTTATTGCGATTGGAACTAATGCAAACCCTATTGTGCCGAATTCCACGCCGGGGATGGATTTAAATAAATGGAGATACATAGTTGCCGATGAAAATACCGGAAGAACCACAAAAAAGGGCGTTTTCGCCGGCGGCGATATTGTAACGGGCGCGGCAACCGTTATACTGGCGATGGGTGCAGGCAAAAAGGCCGCGGTCTCAATCGACAAGTATTTAGAAACAGGCATCTGGTAAAATATTTACCCTTAATTTTGCAATAGAAAAATTTAGACTGGATTAATGTTTCGCTCTCGCACTTCGTCATCTTCGGCACGCAAAGGCGGCGTGCGCCTTTCAACGCGTGCCGAAGGTATGTGAAGTTTCTTTGAAACTTTCCCGCTGAAGCGGGTTGGGACAACCGTTGGATGAAAAGTTAAAACCCCGCATTGTCATTCCCGCGAAGGCGGGAATCCAGTATTTTTAAACTATTGGGGTCAATTTATTAATTTCTATCGGCAATTTTGGGTATTTGACAAATATTGTTATTTATGAGATATATTATATATTCATTTAATTGCCGCATTTACGCAGTCTAATTGCCGGGGTGGCGGAAATGGTAGACGCAAGGGACTTAAAATCCCTCGGAACTTAGTTCCGTGCCGGTTCGATTCCGGCCCTCGGCACCATAAAATATATATGGTTTTCCTGTTTTTAAAGCCCCTCCATATTTAATCAAATTCGGCGTAAACTTGAAATTATGACGATACCGAAAAATATCGGCAAATAAAAATAACGGGGAGAACGATGTCTGGTCCAATTATTCCTATCGAACTCATCGAAAACAAAATCTATCTGATACGTGGCGAAAAGGTAATGCTGGGTTCCGAACTTGCGGAATTATACGGCGTAACCACTAAAAGACTTAACGAACAGGTTAAGCGAAATATAGACCGATTTCCTTCAGATTTTATGTTTCAGTTGACGGAGGCGGAAAAGTCAGAGGTGGTCGCAAATTGCGACCACCTCAAGAAGCTCAAATTTTCGCCTAACTTGCCGTATGCCTTCACCGAGCATGGAGCAATTATGGTCGCTTCGGTTTTAAACAGCAAAATAGCCGCCCCCGCGAGTATTAACATTGTAAGAACGTTTATTAAATTACGTCAAATGCTTACAAGCAATACGGAACTTGCGAAGAAACTGGAAAATCTCGAAAAGAAATACGACACCCAGTTCAAAATAGTCTTTGATGCCATCCGGCAGCTTATGGCTCCATCGGACAAGCCGGCAAGTAGAATAGGGTTTTAGGTAGAAAAATAAGTTTTATTTTGCAAATTTCGAAAAACGAAAAAGGGGACTGATTTATTTATTTTCCGTCTGAAAAGCCGTCAAACGCAGTCGGGAGTAAAGATACGGAGGCGGACGCTTATAAAAGCCATCGGCTTTTATGTCCGCCGAAGTGAATAAATCTGATCCCTTTGTTTTATGCATGTGTTTGAAAACTACAATTAATAATATATGTTATAATAAATAAAAAAATCGGAGAAAAAATATGCCGTCAAAAAATAAATTGAATCAAAGCCGGATAATAAATACGCTTAAAGCATATAAAAACGAGCACGAAAAAGATTTAGGGCTTTTAGGCTTAGGCGTATTCGGTTCGGTAGCAAGACGGGAAATAAAACCCGATAGCGATATAGATGTGGTAATCAAATTAAAGACGCCTGATTTATTTGTAATGTCGGGAATTAAACTTGATCTTGAAGAGATATTCGGCGTGCCTGTCGATATAATCAGATACCGTGAAAATATGAACAGTTTTTTAAAAAACCGTATCGATAAGGAAGTAATTTATGTATGATAAAGAATTGCTTCTCGAAACATTAGAGCAAATTCATAAATTAACGAAAACAATTTTATTCCGGTTTGAACCGATTAAGAATGTTTCCGATTTTACCGACTCGCCGGCAGGTATGGAAAAATTGGATTCCATCTGTATGCCGCTCATAGCAATAGGCGAATCCCTTAAAAAACTTGATAAAATAACGGAAGGCGGGCTTTTTAAAAAATACCCCGAAATTGAATGGAGAAAAGCGATAGGCATGAGAAACATTATCAGTCACCAGTATTTTGATATAGATGCCGAGGCCGTGTTTCATGTATGCGACATAGAAATACCCCGTCTGGCAAATACGATTGAAAAAATGATTAAAGATAATAAATAAAGAAATAAATCGGATGCCTTTAATTGTTATCTATTTTTGCCATTTCTATGGCTAAATTTTCACAAGGAAAACGACTATAATATGACAAAAGCGGCGCAGACTATCGGGAATACAAAACAATTTATCAGTTTCTTGGCCAAGAAGTTTGGGATTAAAAAACCGATTAAGGCATGATAAGACAACAAAATCTATCTTGATAATTTTATTAATGCTATAATAAATACAGCCTATAAATAATGTGAGTAAAATCTTTTAAGGAGGAAAAAAATGCAGACGGCCAAAAATGAGGTTGCCGACCTTCTCAAGCGCTTGCCGGATAATTGCACCTTGGAAGACGTCCAGTATCATTTATATGTAATACAAAAAATTGAACGCGGCTTGAAGGACGAGGAGGAAGGGCGCGTTTACGAAGAAAATGAAATAGAGAAGAAAATGTCGAAATGGCTCGAAAAATAATATGGACATTCGAATCCGCCGACGACCTTGAAGCGATTGCAACTTACATAGCCAGGGATTCCGGTTTTTATGCCCGGTCTTTCGTCCGTGAAATCAGAGATGCAAGTCTTTCTCTTAAAGAATTTCCCGAAAGAGGCCGCATGGTTCCGGAATTTTCAAATGCCGCCGTTCGTGAGCTTTTTATAAAAGAATACCGTCTTATATATAGAGTAGAAGAATCCCGCATCGTCGTTCTGGGTATTATCCATGGAAAAAGAGACCCCAAGGCTTTATCCGAAAAAGGCGAATGGAAAAATTGATTTTCATTATGGCGGAATTTTTACATAGGTATATTTTTAATAAGCATAAATACATATTAAAATCAGTTAGTTATAAAATATCATAACGGGACTTAAAATCCCTCGGAACTTAGTTCCGTGCCGGTTCGATTCCGGCCCTCGGCACCACTTACCTCCCGCTATTATGCAAAAATAACATCATTTTATTCATTTGTTTAATTGGTATCCGTGCGCTAAATTTATGCCGGCTGAATAAAAACCGATTTTTATTTTTGAATCATAAAAAAAATTCTTGATTTCAACTTCTGTTTTGTATTACAATGGAATCCTTACAATATTGCTGTCTAATTTTTAAAATTTAATCAAGCGTACATTCTTAGGTTGTTTTTTGCCTTAAAAATAAAATAAGGGTTTGATACTATTGAATAAATGAATAAAAAAATTACATATTTCCCGGGCTGCGTAGAATCCCCCAATAAAAATTTAAAAGTCATATTCGAACAATTAGGTATTGAAGTTGAATTGATTTCTGAATGGAACTGTTGCGGAGCCCCGCCGTCCCATTATAAGCCGAGTTTTTTTAATAAAGTTGTAATGCCGCTTATAAATTTGGGTATTTCCCAGAAGAGAGGCGGTGACTTTTTGTATTCAGGTTGCCGGGTTTGCGTTAAGCAGGTAAACGATGCCCTTAAAATAATAAACTCAAATTCAATGTTCGAAAATCAAGCCGAGTATAGCCTTAAACCTTTCAATGCAAACCTGAAAAAAATTACGAACGGCTCTACGGGAGCTGTTCATCTTATCGATATTATCGCCTGCCCGGATATATCTAAAAATCTCTTAAATAATGCCGCAAGGAAATTAAAAGACCATTCAATACTGCTTTATACAGGTTGTTATCGCGACAGACAAAAAATTGATATTTTAACAAATATCCTGAATTCGTTTGGCGCAAGCGTTAATTTATATGAAGAATGTTGCGGCGGCGAAAAATTACAGAACACTACCCCGGTGCATTCAAAAAGGGTTGAAAACGTGGGCAGCATCAGCACCTTTTTTAAATTAATCAACCAAAAAGCGGACGAGACCGATTCCGATTATATAGTTACGGCATGCTCTATGTGCGAAAAAAATATTAAGGATGGCGTCGAATTATCAGACCTCGATGTTTTTGCTCCGGTAATCGGGCTTATCGAGTTTATAGGATTTTTGTTCGGCATGGATGGTTGCGGCGATTTGATAATTAACGACGAAGCTAAAGAAGGTAAAGTTCCTTTGAAACTTCATGAGATACCGGCTCCTGCGAGTCCATCTTCGCATGTCGCAGATGCGGGAGTCGGTGCCGAAGGTTTCCCATGCAAATGCACGCCATTTGCGGCGAAGCGGTCATTTGCTCAGCTAACTTAACAATATTGCTTATAAAATTTTAAAAAATTCTAAAAATGGAGGTAAAAAAATGGATTTTAAGGAGTTAAAAAGTGAGAAGTTTTTGCGCGTCAAAGATAACAGGCTGATGAAAATAAAACCTGACCATCGTCCGCAAGAATCATCTAAAGATTACGATACCGTTCGTTACTCCACCTGCACCAATATGTGCGAAAGCGGCTGCGGGCTTAAAATATTTTTAAAGGACGGCAAGATTGTCGATGTAATGGGTGATTCGGAGCATCCCCAGAACAGGGGCGGGCTTTGTTCAAAAGGCGTCGGGCAGATTCAATGGTGGTATGACCCCTTAAGGGTGCATTATCCTGTGATGAGAAAATCGTTAACCGATGATTTTAAGAGAGTCTCATGGGATGATGCCCTCGATTTTGCCGCCGCCGGGTTAATTAAATTAACCAAAGAATATGGACCCGAGGCCTTGACGGTTTTTAGAACGGGAAGGTCTTCCTTTGGAAACAAAGAGGGGGGTGCAAGGTTTGGAAAATTGTTCGGCACTCCTAATGTTTACGGACAGGGTCCTATTTGCTGCGAAAGTCCCGGCGTAGCGATGAACTATGTCTTTGGCGCAAAAGGTCTTGGCAGGCTTATGAATCCGTCCCAGGACTGGAAGAATTCAAAATGCATTTTAGTCGTGGGAACAAATATGGCGGCTCAGGAAACAATAACTATGACCCATCTTTTAGATGCCAGAGATAACGGAGCGTTCGTAATAGGCGTTGACCCCCGCTTTAACGCAACATTGTCGAAGTGCGATATTGGAATGAGAATTCGTTCCGGTTCGGATGCAATTTTGTTCCTTGCGATGGGGAATATTATAATAAAAGAAAAGCTTTACGATAAAGAGTTTGTCGATAAGTGGGTTACCGGATTTGAAGAGTACGCCAAAGAATGCGCTCAATGGACACCCGAAAGGGCGGAAAAGCTTACATATGTGCCTAAAGAAATGATTATAGAGGCCGCAAGAAGATTCGGTTCTGCAAGGCCTGCATCGGTTACCGGCAACTTAGGCACCGCGCAGATTTATAACTCTAACAATGTAAACAGGTCTATCGCGGCTCTTTTAGCCCTTACGGGTTCTATAGGCGTTAAAGGCGGCGGTTGGAACTGGCTTCATAATTGCCGTCCTCCGCTAAATTACGGAAACGATTTAAAAGTTTTGCCCGGGTCTAAAAGGCCTCAGATAACCGATAAATTAATATCATGGGGGGACAGTTCCGTTCCAGCCATAATAAATGCGATGATGTATGAAAAACCGTATCCGGTTAAAGGCATAATATGGAACGGCGATCATCTGCCCCAGTTTCCGAATTCATGGAAAATGGAAGAGGCGATGAAGAGGAATATCATAAATATTCATCTTTCTATATATCCGAACCATACATACATGTTCAGCCATGTCGCATTTCCGATAGCGATTTCCGTGGAAACCGACAGTATCTGCCATCACGGCAATAACAGATTATTGCAGTGGCACAACAAAATAATACCTTATCAGCATGAACACAGGCCGGATATCGATGTATTCGACGGTCTTGCAAAAAGGCTTAAAGGACAAGCGGGACACTTTGACAAGGTAGAGTTTAATCCGTGGGGATATTATGAAAACGGCCCCGATAAAGGAAGGGTTAACGAAATTAAGATGACCGACTTCTTTAATGAGCAGGAGCCGGTTACAAGAGGTATTACTTATGATGTTTTAAATCCTGAAAAAAATCCCAAGGGCGGGCTTATGTGGCCTGTCCTCTCAAAGAAAGAGGCCGTGTTCCAGGATGACGAAGCTGTCCTAAGAGGAAAATGGATAATGTATAAAGAAGGAGAAAACTATCCCGAATCCGATAAAAGGTTTCCAACCCCGTCGGGAAAAATCGAACTTGCCTCAAAGGCATTGGAAAAAATTGGCTGGTATAGCGTCCCAACCCAGGTTGAGGGATCGGAATCCCCGCTCGGAAATCTCGAAAGGGCCAAAAAGTTTCCATTGGTGTTAAATACAACGCGTATTGCTCAGTCCTTCCATGAAGGCGGACACTGGTGGCCTTGGAACGACGAACTCGAACCCGATAGGAATATCGAAATAAACCCTGAAACCGCCGCTGTTATGGGTATCGAGGATGGGGACATGGTTATCGTAGAAAATGACAGAGGCTGGGTAGAGGGTCCGGCATGGGTTACGGAGATGGTTCCTGAAGACGGGATATGGGCAAACTTCGGGTTCGACAGGTATCAGCCCTTTCATCCGTACGAGTCTATTAATACAGTTATAGACGATATAATAAAAGACCCTGTTTATAGCCAGATACAATTTAAGGCTATTCTTTGCAGGGTTTATAGAAAGGGCGACTCTAATCCTGATGAGACGGCCAAAAGGGTCACGGAATTCTTGCAAAAGAAATTCCCGGAGGTTTGGGATCCAAAGTTTCAGGATAAAAATGTTATCGTCGGAAAATGGAAGGATCACTGGAAGGAATACCATGAGCTTAGCATAGGGTGGAAGAAGCTCGTAAACTTCAAAGAACCCGTAGAATGTACGCCTGATTCCTGTGATATCCGCAGATATTAATATTATAAATAAAATAATACGCCCGGTTGCGGCAACAGCCGCTGCCGCAGCCCGGCTC
>JAKBNN010000019.1 GCA_021831025.1 bacterium
TAACTTTTACAAGGGCGGCAATTATAAAAAGGCGGCGGGCATGTTTTGGCTCTACACGCTTAAGGGAAGATTATTAAGCGACTATGCCTTATACTATCAGGGGATTTGTTTTGTAAAATTAAAGGAATACCGTAAAGCAAATTATGTGCTTTTTAAATTGGCTAAGGATTACCCAAATTTTGTCTTTTATAAAAATTCTGTTTTTTATCTTGCCGTTTCGGAAAAAAAGGATGGGTATTTATATCCGGCAATATATCATTTTAAGTATATCATTAAACATTCAAAATCTCCGTCAGTAAGGCCGTATGCAATTTTTCAAGCCGCGAAAATTTATTTACGATTAAAGAATTATAGGGAAGCAAAGAGCTATTTGCTGCGGCTTTATATCCGCTATCCCTATTTCTCGCACAAACATTATATAATTAAAAAGATAAAGAATATCCCCGGCTTTAACGGCTTATACCTGACAAATCCTCAAAAAATCGAAAGGGCGCAGGACTTGTATTATGATGCTTATTATGTAAAATCGTTAGAACTATTACCTTCCATAAACGGTCAAAAAGCCGCTTTAATAAAGATTAAAGACTTGCTTATGACAAAAAGCCCTTTATTTTTAAAAGATGTCGATAAATTATTAAGGCATAATAACAAAAATAAGATTAGCAACATGTCGTCCCGGCTTTTATATCTGAAAGTTGATTACTACTATTATAATCTGCATAATCAAAATAAGACATTAAGCCTGTTGAAACATATAATAAAGGATAACGGTTATTTAAGCGGGCGGGGTTTGTCCATTTATAAGGCAATAGTCTGGAATAAGACCATGAAGGATTTAAAAAATGGAGCGGTTATAAATGCAAGGGAAGAACTCGAGCCGCTTTTAAGCGTTATTAGAAGTTACGGCAGTGATGCGAAATACCTGTTTTGGTACGGCATTATACTGAAAAAACTCGGGATGACAAACAAAGCCTCTTTTTATTTTAATCTGGTAAAAAGCGCATCGGTTTTTTCGTATTACGGCATAATGTCCGGAATAGAGACGGAGGACCCTTTTGGATTTAGCAATTATAAAAAAATAAACCTTAAAAGCTATTTACATCTTTTTAATGAGACATTAAGACAAAATCCTGCTTTAAATATTAAATTTAAAAGGTTTAGGACATTTTTAAATCTTAAAATTTATTTTTTAGCGAATATAGAGGTTCAGGATATCATAAAACAGGCAGGAAAAGCAGCTAAAAATCATAAAAAGCAGCTAAATAGGGCGGTTTTGATAAGTTTAGCAGGTATTATGAATCGTTTCGGCGATTACTGGCAGCTTTCCGGATTAGCCAAGGTTTTACTCTATTACGATAAACCCCTCGTTAAAAATGCCGATTTTTTGAAATTTATTTACCCGCGGCCTTATTTTTCTTATGTAAACAAGTATGCAAGCCATTACGGCATTCCCATTAATTTGATTTATGCCGTTATGAGGCAGGAAAGCCTTTATAATCCCGCCTGTTATTCTAGCGCAAACGCTATCGGACTTATGCAGATTATACCTTCCACCGGATATTATATAGCAAAAAGAGTCAAGTGCTATAATTTTAATCCACCTATGCTTTATTCTAAAAATATTAATATTCAATTCGGCTCTTATTATTTAAAAACCCTTTTAGACCAGTTTAACAACAAAAAATATCTTGCCATAGCATCTTATAATGCTGGACCGAATGCCGTTAATTACTGGGAAACTTATTCGTTTAAGGGGGATAATATGCTCTTATTCATTGAATCCATCCCTTTTAATCAAACAAGAAACTATGTCAAAAAGGTTTTGACAAATTATTACTTATATAATGCGATCTACTGATACCTCTTCTATAATATCGATACCTGAAACCTTCGGAGCCTGAGTGAAAGATAATTTAGCCGCAAAAAAAAAGATAGATGAATTAACGGATGCCGTAAATTACCACAACTACCGTTACTATATGCTTGAAGACCCCGTTCTGTCCGACTACGAGTTTGATAAATTGGTTGAGGAATTAACGGAACTTGAGAGAAAATATCCTCAGTATGCAAGGGAAGACTCTCCATCTAAAAGAGTCGGCGGCGCCGTCAGCGAAAAGTTTGCGCAGGTTAAACACAATATTCCCATGCTTTCATTGGACAACGCCTATTCGAAAGAAGAAGTCGTAGAATTTGATAAAAAGATTAAGAGATTTTTAGATTACGATATGGACGGGAATATTGAATATGAGTGCGAGCTTAAGTTTGACGGGCTTGCAATAGAACTTATTTATCAAAACGGCATATTCATTCAAGGTTCTACAAGGGGGGACGGGGTAACGGGCGAAGATGTTACGGCGAATTTAAAGACGATAAAAACGATACCCCTTAAGCTTTTAAAAGATATAAGCTATCTTCCTGTGCGCGGAGAAGTTTTAATGGATAAAGAAAACTTTAAAAGACTGAATAAGGAAAGGTTAAAGGAAGGATTGCCCCTTTTTGCAAACCCTAGAAATGCGGCATCGGGCAGCATAAGGCAGCTCGACCCCAAAATTACCGCGCAAAGGAATCTTATAATGTTTGCTTACGGCATCGGGAAGTATTCAAAAGAAATAAACTTTAAAACCCAGTTTGAACTCATGAATCTTTTAAAATCTTTTGGAATCAATATAAATAAAAATATGATGGTTGCAAACGGCATCAAGGGGGCAGTGAATTTTTTTGACGAAGCGGGGGAAAAAAGGGAATCCTTTCCTTTTGAAATAGACGGCGTTGTTATAAAAGTGAACGATGTTTTCCTGCAGGAAAGGCTTGGCGAGATATCCAAAAGCCCGAGGTGGGCAACCGCCTATAAGTTTTCGGCGAAACAGGATGTTTCGGTTATCGAAGATATCGAGGTATCGGTCGGCAGAACGGGGATATTGACTCCCGTAGCGATTTTAAACCCCGTAAACATCGGAGGGGTTATAGTTAAAAGGGCGACGCTTCACAACCAGGATGAAATAGATAAAAAAAATATTAATATCGAGGACAGGGTTCTGGTTGAGCGTTCCGGAGATGTTATACCGGAAGTTGTCAAGGTTGTTTTGAAGGGGAAACGGAGCGGAGCTTTCAATCTTCCCAATAAATGCCCCTGCTGCGGGTCCGAGGTTGTAATAGACGGCGCGGCGCGCAGATGTATGAATGAGCTTTCCTGCCCGTGCCAGATTAAAGGCGCAATAGTTCATTTTGCTTCAAAAAGGGCAATGGACATAGAAGGGCTTGGGGAAAGAATAGTGGATAGGTTGGTTGAAACAGGGTTGATTAAAAATGTGGCGGATATTTATTATTTAAAACCTGGAGATTTGAGCAAGTTAGAGGGGTTTGGGGAAAAATCCGAAGAAAATCTTTTTAATTCTATTGAAAAATCTAAAAATATATCTTATGATAGATTTATTTATGCACTGGGTATAAGACATGTAGGCGAACATATTGCCTCTTTGCTTGTTCGTTATTTTGGCAATATAAACGGTATTAAAAGCGCAACGGTTCAGGAACTTTCATCAAAATTCGGCATAGGCGAAGAAATTGGAAGTTCGATATATAATTTTTTCAGGCTTAAATCAAACATTGATGTTATAGAAAGGCTTTTTAAAGCCGGCGTATCGCCGTATATTAATATCGTAAAACCCGGTGAATCAAACTTAATAGCAGGTAAAAGTTTTATTTTTACCGGCGCTTTAAATGATTTTACGCGGGACGAAGCCGAAAATTTGATAAAGGAACGAGGGGGGATTATCGAAAAAACCGTAAAAAAGAGTATAGATTATGTTGTCGCAGGCGAAGGACCAGGCTCTAAATATAATAAAGCCGTAAAGCTAAAGCTTAAAATAATCGGCGAGGATGAACTTAAATCTTTAACAAAATCATAAAAATAAAGTTTAACTGCGGGGTGTAAATCATGTTAAAAGTTTTTGGCAATACAAAGGCATTATTTCTTTTTATACTTATATTTATTTTTGGAGTTTTTTTAAATTCATCTCTGTCTTACGCGTTTCTTGCTCCACGACTTTCAAGGGATATTCCCGTGGGAAGTTTTCCTTTCGGCGTCGCTTTTTCCCCAAACGGCAGTTATGCCCTTATTACAAATGCCGATGACGATACCGTTTCGGTCGTCAGCATGGCTACAAAGGGCGTCGTTGCATCTATTAAGGTTGGGTCTCATCCCACCGGCGTAGCTATTGCCCCTTCGCTTACCTTTGCGTATGTATGCAATACCGCTTCGGGTAATGTAAGCCTTTTAAATATGGCAACCCTTACGAAAGCGCTTAATATCAATACGGGCGGCAGTCCTGTCAATGTCGTATTTACCCCAAATTCAAGGCTTGCTTTTGTTGCAAATATTCATAATAACGAAGTCGATGTAATTAACACGAGGCAAAACGCCGTAATTAAAAGGCTCGGCGTAGGAAAAAAACCGCAGGGCATTGCCATATCCCCTAACGGAAAAATTGTTTTAGTCGCAAATGCGGGAGGCTCTTCAGTTTCGATTATAAATGTCTCTTCTTTGAGCGTTATCAGAAATATACGCACGGGGAAAAACCCGACATCCGTGGCTTTTTCGCCGCTATCTTCTCCCGTTCGCTATTTTTATGTTGCTTCGGGCAAAGAAAATAGGATTTATGCTTACAATGCAAAAAATTTTGCCCCGGTAGGAAAATTTAAAACATTGTCCGATCCGTCATCCTTAGGTTTAACGCCGGACGGAATGATGTTATTCGTCGTAAACTATCAAAATATGGCAGTTTCGATATACAATGCCGTTCATTTTGACCATATTAAAACTATAAATTTACCTACAGGGCCGATAAATGTAGCGGTATCCCCCGACGGCAGCGTTGCATTAGTAACCGTTACCTCGGCTTCGAGCGCCGCCTTTATAAGAATTAAAAAAACAACCGCAGCTTACGCGCAAATTGCGCCGGCTTCCCCCGTCGTTCCGGGCGCGCTGGCTCCGGCTATTTCTGCGCCGTCTTCAAACTACATTCCTCAGCCGTTTGGAAAGGTTGCCACCGTTTATACGGGCGAAGGTCCTTCCGCAGCGGCGATAACCCCGTCCGGCAGGTATCTATATGTCGTAAATACCCAGAGTTCAACATTAAGCGTTATCGATGTCGCTAAGGACGAAGTGGTTAAAACGATAAAAGTGGGGGATTATCCGACCGCGGTTAGCATTTCTCCCGACGGGCACTACTGTTTCGTCGTAAATTCAAGTTCTAATACGGTAACAATAATCTCTACGGGCAATTACTATTGATAAAGAGAAACCTTTATATCTTTTTTAAAGCAATACCATTTATTTTATATATACTTTTTACTCAAAAAAGGTTTGTAATATTCGGAAGAAGAAGGACATTAAGCGAAAAATATCACTTAAAGTCCGCAAAATGGCTTACCGGAATTATTGCGTCTTTAGGACCCACTTTTATTAAATTGGCTCAAGTAATCTCCACAAGGGCCGATTTTTTGCCGCCCGAATACATAAATGCCCTCTCTACGCTTCAAGATGAAGTCCCCCCCGTTACTTTTAGCAGAATTAAACCTATTATCGAAAAAGATTTAGGAAAACCTATAAACGAGGTTTTTGATAAATTTAATAAGGAACCGCTTGCCGCCGCTTCGGTAGCTCAGGTTTATAAGGCTGCCTATAACGGCAAGGATGTCATTGTCAAGGTTATCAGGCCTGATATAGAAAAAAATGTGGGAATAGATATTGTAACGCTAAGAAATGTATTAAATCTTTTGAAAATTTTTTTTCCGCAAAATAAATCCATTCAATCGATTTCGGTTGTCTTAAGAGAATTTCAAATAACGATTTATGAAGAGATGGATTTAATGCACGAGGTTAAAAATATTAAAGAGTTTAGAAAGATAGGAAAGAAACTTGACTATATAATTGTTCCCAAAACCTATTCGGAGATTAATTCAAAAAATATCCTTGTTATGGATTTTTATGAAGGGGTTAAAATTACGAATTTTGAAAAATTAAAAGATATGGGGATAGAGCCTGAAATGGTCATTAACAGGCTCATAGAGTTTTATATCTATCAGTCTTTGATTAAGGGCGTAATTCATGCAGACCCCCACCCCGGCAACATTTTAGTCAATAAAGAAGGAAAGATAATAGTGCTTGATTACGGGCTTGTTATACATATATCGGAGGATACAAAAAAAAATCTTGTTAAGGCGGTTCTTGCGGGTATTAAAATGGATTTTCCGGGGATAATAGATGCCTACTATGCTCTTGGGATTATAAATAAAGAGGTTTCCCGCCAGCTTTTGGAAAAAATGGCAGAAAAATTATACAGGGTTTTGGGCCAAAAAGACATTTCGAACAGAAAAATACAACAGATAATTAACGACATCATGAAAAGCTTTTACGCCTTTCCGTTCGAACTTCCGCAAAATTTGGTTTATATATTTAAAACGGCGGCGGTTTTAGAGGGGATAGGGACGGCTTTGGACCCCTCCTATAATCTTGTAAAGGACATAGTTCCCGTGGCAAAAAGGTATATAAAAGAAACCCCTCTCGGGAAAAAAATGACGCCGTTAAATATTATTAAAGAGGGATTTAGCTGGGCAAAAGAGTTTATATCGGACACAAAAAGGGTTATGCGCGCCGCTTACGCAGAGGATTTCAGGGTTAAGATTCATCCGAACAATATTTCTGGATTGGAAAACTTTTTGATACATATCATAAAAAGGCTGATGGCGGCGCTTATAGGCGGTTTTATCGGGATAATATCCGCTTTAATATTTATAGAGGATAAAAATATGTATTTATTAATCGGGGGATTTTTTATATCGGCTTTAGTGGTATTTGTTTCCATAAGCCTTCCCATAAAAACGACCTACGGCTATTCCACTCTCCTCGACATATTCAGGCATCGTAATAATGATTGATTAATACCTGCAATATTATATATAATTAAACATTAAATAGAAAAATTTAAGAAATAAATAATATAAGAAAATAAGAAATAAAATGAATAAGGAGATAAAAAATATTTCCGTAGCCGTGCTTGCCGGCGGTCTTGGAACAAGGATGAAATCCGAGGAGCCAAAGGCTCTTTCAGCTTTATTGGAAAACCCGTTGATATTTTATACGGTAGAGGCGCTTATAAATACGAGAAAGGCTTTTAATGTTTACAGAGGGTATAAGCACAGGGTTATAATCGATAAAATCGGCATTGTAATAGGACATAAGGGCGAATCCGTCAAAAATTATATTTTAAAAGAAAAGAGGTTTAAAGTAAAGGGCGTGCTTTTTGATTTCGCCGAGCAGGAGAAGTATCTTGGGACCGGCGATGCGGCTTTAAAGGCTTTAAATATGTTTACATCTGCGGCAGGTGAATCCAGCCTGTTAATCCTTCCATGCGATATGCCGTTAATCGAAACAAAAACCTTTGAAGATTTAATCAAGTTTCATTTAGACAACGAAAATGATTTGACCGTTCTTTCGGTAAAAGCGGAAAACCCTTATTCCTACGGAAGAATTTTAAAAGATAAAAATGGACATGTTAAAGAAATCGTAGAAGAAAACGAACTTGCAAATTACCCTAAAAATATCGGAGAAATTAAAGAGATTAATTCCGGCGTTTATGTAATTAAATTGAACCATCTTAAAAGATTGATAAAGAAAATTAAGCCCGATAATCTTAAGAAGGAATATTATTTTACCGATATTGTAAATATTTTCTTTGAAAACGGTTTAAAAACCATGTGCTATACCTCTTTTCACAAGGACGAGTTTATCGGGGTCAACTCTAAGTTAGATTTGCTTGACGCTCAAAAGGCGCTCCAAAAAAGAGTTCTTCGAAGGTTAATGGATAACGGGGCAAATTTTATATCGGACGACAATGTTTATATAGGTTATAATGTAGAAATAGGTAAAAACGCAACGATTTATCCAAATGTTTTTATATCCGGAAATACTTATATATCGAACGATGTAATCGTGGAAAACGGCTGTGTCATAAAGGAATCTTTTATTGCAGGTAAAACGGCAATAAAAAGCTATAGCATTCTGGAAGAAGCCTTCGTTATGGACGGCGCCAAGATTGGTCCTTTTGCCCGTCTAAGGCCCGGCTCTTTAATTCTTGAGGGCGGCACAATAGGAAACTTTGTCGAGGTCAAGAAGTCTATAATCGGCAAAAATACAAAGGCGTCTCATCTCAGTTATATAGGCGATGCGCTAATAGGCGATGGCGTGAACATAGGCGCGGGTGTTATAACCTGTAATTACGACGGGGTAAAAAAATATGAAACCATTATAGAAGACGGCTGTTTTATAGGTTCGGATTCGCAATTGGTAGCCCCTGTTAAAATAGGAAAAAATTCTTATGTCGGTTCGGGAACGACGGTTACCAAGGATGTTCCTGAAGGGTCTCTGGCAATATCGAGAATGCCCCAGCGAAATATAATGGGCTGGGCATTAAAAAAAATGAAGCAAAAGAAGACAAAAAAACAAAAACAGGACGGGGTATAAAATGTGCGGTATAATGGGTTTTTCCGGCAATCTTAAAAACGAAAGCTCGGTAGGCGTCGTATTGAACGGGCTTAAAAGCCTCGAATACCGGGGTTATGATTCGTCAGGCATTGCATACTACGATAATGACGACAGGTTAATAAAATATATAAAGAAAGCAGGAAAGTTAATAAATCTTTCAAACGAATTTAGCTGCGCTCTCCCCTTAAATTCTGATGTTGCCATCGGACACATAAGATGGGCTACCCACGGAAGGCCGACGGATGAAAATGCCCATCCCCATATCGATTGCAGCGGCAATATCGCAATAGTTCATAACGGAATAATAGAAAATTATGCGGCTTTAAAAAATAAACTTATAAAAAAGGGACACAGGTTTATCACTGAAACCGATTCGGAGGTTATAGCCCATTTAATAGAAGATTATATTAACGCGGGCAAATCATTTTATGAAGCGGTAAGACTAACATCCGCCTGCCTTTTGGGGGCTTTTGCGATACTGGCGCTGGACGGGACTTCCAAGAGCATTGCCGCGGTTAAGTTCGGTCCGCCCCTTGTTTTGGCGCAAAAGGGCAATAATCTTTATGTGGCAAGCGATATTTCGCCGCTAATAGAATATACGAACGATGTTATATACCTTAAAAACTCTGAAATAGCACATTTCCACGAAGGTAAATTAGACATAACCACATTTAAAGGAAAAAAAGTTAACAAAACGATTACAAAAATAGACTGGGATGCCTCAAGGGCGGCAAAATCAGGTTTTTCCCACTTTATGCAAAAAGAGATATTCGAGCAGCCTGCCCGTATTTTAGACGCCTTTTCCTCGCGGGTAATGTTAAAGGAAGGAATAAAAGATAATGTTATAAGCCTAAATAAAATTAAAATGAAAAGGGCTAAAAAGGGATTTAACGAAAATACCAAAAATAATAGCTTTAATGATGTATTTGCAGGTCTTGATATTTCCCTTGAAGGGTTAAAACTTACTAAAAACGATATCGTAAATTCACCCAAGATTGTTTTTATAGCCTGCGGGTCGTCGTATTATGCAAGCCTTGCCATTAAATATATGATGGAAACGATTTGCGGTTTGCCCGTTATCGTGGAGTATGGTTCCGAGTTTAGATACGAAAATTTTCCTATTTCTCAAAACGATATTTTTGTGGGCATATCCCAATCCGGTGAAACGGCAGATACCAACAGCGCTTTAGAGGTTGCAAAAGCCAAGCGGGCCAAGATATTATCTATTACCAATGTCCCAGGTTCTCAAATAACAGGCTTGTCAAATAAAGGGGTTATTTATACCCATGCAGGGCCTGAGATAGGCGTTGCCTCGACAAAGGCATTCACGACGCAGCTTCTTTGCGGGTTGCTTCTTGCATTATATGTGGGGGAAAAGTCGGGTTTAATGCCAAGGTATCAATGGCTTAATTCTCAAAATATTTTTAAAAATTTAGTAGAACTTCCAAAAAAAATGGAAAAGATTTTATTTATGGACGAAACTTTAAAAGATATTGCAAAGAAGTATTATAAAAGCGGCAATTTTTTATATATGGGCAGAGGAATATTATATCCTATCGCGCTTGAAGGGGCGTTAAAATTAAAGGAAATATCCTATATCCATGCCGAGGGGTATCCGGCGGGTGAGATGAAACACGGGCCTATTGCGCTGGTCGATGAAAACATGCCTGTTTTGTTCCTTTTGTCAAACAATATGCTTGCGCCAAAAACAATATCTAATATCGAAGAGATAAAGGCAAGGGGCGGCAAGGTTATCGCCGTCGCGGATTACGAACCGGAAATAGACGGCTTATCGGACTTAATAAGAATACCCGAAACAATAGAGGTCTTAAGCCCGGTGCTTTATACCGTTCCGCTTCAACTGTTTGCTTACCATATTGCCGCGCTTAAGGGAACGGATATCGACCAGCCGAGAAATTTAGCTAAAAGTGTGACGGTAGAGTAAAATAGTAAATACTTAATTGTGAAAAAAAGAATTTTAAAAAATATGCCTTTCGCCTATCTTAAGAGCTTGAACGAAGAACAGCTTAATGCCGTTCTCCATGAAGACGGGCCGCTTTTAATACTGGCAGGAGCCGGTTCGGGTAAGACGAGGGTCATAACTCTGCGGGCGGTGCACCTTATAAAAACCGGTAAGGCGAAGCCTTATAATATCCTTGGAGTAACGTTTACAAATAAAGCGGCGCGCGAAATGAAAGAAAGAATTAAAAAAGCGCTGGAATATGAAGAAGGCGGACATATGGAATACGGCTCCGGCAACGGCTTCGGACTGCCCGAATTCTCGACTTTTCACTCATTCTGTCTTAAACTTCTGCGCAGGCATGCCGATTTAGCAGGCTATGAAAGGTCATTTGTAGTCTTCGACGAAGACGATTCTTCAAAGGTTATTACAAAAATTATTAAATCCCTTAACCTGAACGAAAAAATCATTACTCCTTCAAAGGCAAAATACTTTATCGAAAGGAATAAAAATTCTTTCATTAACGCCGAGGAATCTTTTGGGACGGTGAAGGCTTGGGAAAAGGATTATGCCGTCATATATTCCGAGTATTCAAAAAAGCTCAAAGAAAGCAATGCAATGGATTTTAACGACCTTTTGTTTAACGCCGTTAAGCTTTTCCAAAATAACCCTCAGATTCTCGAACGGTATTCCAATCTTTACAAATACATTATGGTGGATGAATTTCAGGATACCAATTATATACAGGACAAGCTTATTAAACTTCTTGCGGGCAAGCATAAAAATATCTGCGTCGTAGGGGACGACGACCAGTCTATTTACAGTTTTAGGGGCGCAACCATAGACAATATTTTAAGTTTCGAAAAAACTTACCCGGGCTGTTCCGTTATAAAATTAGAAAGAAATTACCGTTCCACGAAAAATATTCTTGATGCCGCTTCTATTCTTGTTAGGGGAAATAAACTGAGAAAAGACAAAACCCTGACAACCGATAAAAAAGGCGGCGGCAGCAGAATAACCGTTTATCAGGCCAATAACGATTATTCGGAGAGCTATTATATAGCAAAAGAAATACGGCGGCTTATAAGAGAGGACGGATATTCGAACAAGGACATAGCGATATTATACAGGGCAAATTCTCAATCCAGAGTTATTGAAGACAGGCTCGTTAAGGAAAGCATAAGATATAATATCTACGGCGGATTAAAATTTTATCAGAGAAAAGAGATAAAAGATATTTTATCGTTCTTAAGATTTGCCCTTAATCCTAAAGACGCAGTGAGTTTTGAAAGAAGCATACAGTGCGTTCCTACCGGCGCAGGCGAAAAAACGATAAAAAATATGCAGGATATCGCCTTTAAAAACGGAGCCGATATTCTGACGGCATTAAAAACAGGATTATTTTCCTCGATAAGAGGATTGAATAATATGCAGGCTCAAACGATTTCTATCGCCCCGGCGTCTTCTCCGGCAGCCGCTCCTGATTCTTCCGTTTCAGGCATTGCAAATTATTTTGACGTAATATTAAAAATAAAATCTGAAATGGAGTCCGTAATATTAGATAAACAAGGCGAGATGGTTAAAACAGCCGATGAAGGAGCCGCAACGGAATCAGGTTTGAGCCGGGATTCTAATTCGGGCGATAAACTGGCGGATATAATCAACTTCGTTTATAAGGCGTCCGGCTATGAAGCCATGCTTAGAACCGGCGTATCGAAAGCCAACGAACTGGACAGGAACAGAATAGAAAATATAGAAGAATTAATTAACGCTTCCCACGATTTCGACGATATTACCGAGTTTTTAGACCAGAGCGCGATTAACGATACTAAGGAAGAACCGGACGCGAGGGACGGCTCGGATATTACAAAAGTGTCGCTTATGACCATTCACAGCGCAAAAGGGCTTGAGTTTCCGGTTGTTTTTATCGCGGGGCTCGAAGAGCATCTTTTTCCGCACATACGGTCTTTAGACAATGAGTTGTCCTTAGAAGAAGAAAGAAGACTGTGCTACGTGGGGATAACCAGGGCCAAAGAAAAACTTTATCTTACCTGGTCGAAAAGAAGAAGGTCCGGCAAAGATTACAAATATAATATGCCTTCGAGATTTTTAAGGGAGATACCTGAAGAACTGATCGAAGAGATTATAGATAATTATGAATACTATTAGATTATAATTATAAAATAATATAGCAATTCCCCCTTAAAAGCATCGCTTTACCCCTTTAGGCGCTCTGCTTTTATATCATCAAGGGAGGGGTTGGGGAGGACGCGTTATGAATAATGCCGAAAGCGTTATCGATATAAATCATGTCGTGAAACTTGCAAAGTTAAATTTAAACGAAAGCGATTCCGAACACTTTTCGAAGGAGCTGAATAAGATATTGGAATACATTAATATGCTTAAAGAAGCCGATGTTTCAGGGGTAAACGTCATGTCAGGCGAACTGGACTATGATAACTTAGTCAGCGGGGTTGCTCTGAAGACAAATTTTTATAAGGATTGCAGACTCGATGAATGTATTCAGGACGACAGTTTTAGTTTTAATATCGTCAAAAATGACGCTCCAAACTTTGAGACAAGCGGGGAGACTTCGGAATACGGCTTTTTTGTCGTTCCGCAGGTTATAGAATAAAATAACTACCGGGATAATAAGATAATAATTTTTATAAAAAGAGGAATTCAATAAATGGATTTATCTAATCTAACGATTCATCAGATTAACGACCTCTTGAAATACCGTGAGGTAAAGAGCGCAGATATTACAAATTCTTACATAGAAAGAATTAAAAAAATAGACCCTGTTATTTCAGCTTATCTCTATAACGATTTTGAAGAGGCTTTATCTAATGCCGAATATGCCGATAAAATAATTCAAAAAAATAAAGATTTCCCTTACCTCACAGGTATTCCGCTTTCGATAAAGGATATTTTTTTGATAAAAGGTAAAAAAACTACCTGCGCTTCAAAGATACTTGATAATTTTATAAGTCCGTACGATGCAACCGTTATAAAAAGGTTAAAGAAAAATAATTATGTATTTATCGGAAAAACTAATATGGATGAATTTGCTATGGGGTCTTCTACGGAAAATTCGGCATATAAAATAACTAAAAATCCCTTCGATTTAAACAGGGTGCCAGGCGGCTCAAGCGGCGGTTCCGCGGCCAGCGTCAGCGCCGATTTGTGCGCCGGGTCTTTCGGGACGGATACAGGGGGATCCGTCAGGCAGCCCGCAAGCCTTTGCGGCGTTGTCGGGTTAAAACCGACTTACGGGTTAATATCCAGATACGGTATTATTGCTTTCAGTTCGTCGCTCGATCAGGCGGGGGTTATTGCCAATGATGTCTTAGATGCCGCAATAATGCTTAAAGCGGTTGCAGGATTTGACGAAAAAGACCAGACCACAAGAAAATTCGAGATTAAAGATTATCCCGAAATAGTAAAAAGAGCGGATAAATCTATTATGAAAGGCCTAAGGATAGGCATGCCCGTCGAGTTTTTCTCCGAAGGACTGGACTTAAAAATCCATTCAAAGATAATGGAAATAAAGGATTTATTAAAAGACCTCGGCGCAAATATCGTTAATATAACGCTGCCCGACACAAAATATTCGGTTGCGGCATATTATGTAATAGCCACAAGTGAGGCAAGTTCCAACCTCGAAAGGTATGACGGCATTCGTTTTGGCGGCAGATTTAATGAAGGCAAAGGTATTCAAAGCCTTGACGAGCTTTATAGAAAATCAAGAGAATTCGGGTTTGGAAAAGAGGTTAAAAGACGGATAATATTGGGGACTTTTGCCTTATCCGCAGGCTATTATGACGCCTATTATAAAAAGGCGTCATTGGTTAGAAAACTAATAATTAAAAACTACAAAGATTCTTTTAATAATGTGGATATCATACTCGGCCCGACATCGCCCACGCCCGCATTTTTAATAGGGGAAAAGATGAGCGATCCGTTAAGCATGTATTTATCGGATATCTACACAATATCCGTTAATCTTGCTTATTTGCCGGCATTAAGTCTGCCTGCCGGCGTTATGGATAACCCTGCAAAAAAAGGAGGCATTCTTCCCATAGGCTTACAGCTTATCTCGCCATGGACTACTGAAGCAAGGCTTCTTTCGGTTGCAAAGGTTATAGAGGATGAGGTTAAGTTTAGAGATAAATATACCCCTGTGATTTGACATACTCCCCATGCCTAAAGGCAGAGGATTCCGGTATCGACGGCAGTAGCGGACGAAGTCCGTCTTATACTGCCTACTCCGAGAGTAGATGTCCCTACTCTGTTATGCTATTTTGGAAACTTATTTTACGGGAGTATCCTTAGACTTACTCCCAACCCCATATAAGTTGTCAAAGAACGATATGGATATTATATGACGAAAAGACAAAGGATACAACAAGAAATTTCGCCTTATCGAGGTAAAAATATGAATAACAATAATTACAATGATTTTCAGGATGCCCGGCATTCTTTTGAAGCGGTAATCGGGCTTGAGGTTCATTCCCAGCTTCTTACGAAAACCAAGATGTTTTGCTCCTGTCAAAATATTTTCGGAAAAGAACCTAATTCTATGGTATGCCCTGTTTGCCTCGGGCTTCCGGGCGCCCTTCCGGTAATCAACCTTGAAGGCGTCAGGCTTGCCGTAAAGGCGGCTCTGGCTTTAAATATCGGCATAAATAAAAAAAGCCTTTTTGCAAGAAAGAACTATTTTTATCCCGATTTACCAAAGGGGTATCAAATATCCCAGTATTTAGACCCCGTATCGTCAAACGGCTATTTAACCGTCAAAATGGACGGGGCGGCGGAAAAAAGAATCAGAATAAATAGGCTGCATATCGAAGAAGATGCCGGAAAGCTGATTCATATCGGAAACCGGTCTTACGTCGATTTAAACAGAGCCGGCACGCCGCTTGTAGAAATAGTTTCCGAACCGGATATAAGCTCCGCCTCCGAAGCCGTATCTTATTTAAAAGCGTTGAGGGAAATTCTCGTTTATCTCGGCGTTTCCGACGGAAATATGGAAGAGGGCAGTTTTAGGTGCGACGCGAATGTTTCGATCAGGCGGAAAGGCGATTCAAAACTTGGAACGAGAGCCGAAGTTAAAAACGTCAATTCGTTTAAATTTGTGGAAAAGGCTATAAAATACGAAATAGAAAGGCAGATAGATATTGTTTTAAGCGGCGGAAAAGTCGTTCAGGAAACAAGGCTTTACGATTCCAAGGAAAACATCACGAGATCCATGAGGGGCAAGGAGGAAGCTCACGACTATAGATATTTCGAAGAGCCGGATTTGCCGCCGTTAATTTTGTCGGAAGAGTTTATATCCGAAATTAAAAATTCTATTATAGAACTGCCTGAGGCAAAAAGATACAGATACGTTGCAGAATATAAGCTGACGGAATACGACGCCGAAGTGCTTACTCAGGATAAAGACATAGCGCATTACTTTGAAGATTTAATAAAGGAAAATAACGGCAGGGTCGAAATTAAGAAATTGGCGAACTGGGTTATAAACGATCTATTGTTCGGATTAAAAGTAATAACGAGTATTACTAAGCCTGTTCCAGAAGATGTCATAAGAAAGGCGGTATCAGAAGATGAAGGGTGGACGGGCAACTCCAAAGTAATAGGCAATTTTGTGCCTCAGTATGAAACAAAATTAACCGATGTCGGCGCTCGTAACTTTTTAGAACTTATCTTAGAGGTCGAAACTGGAAATATAAATAAAAACACCGGAAATACCGTATTATTAGAAATGTTGAAAAACCCAAATAAAAAAGCAGGAGAAGTCATAAAAGAAAATAATTTAGCCCAGGTTTCCGACGATAAAGGAATCGAAGACATAGTAAAACAGGTGCTTGATGAAAATCAAAAAGAACTTGCCGATTTAATCGGCGGAAAAGACAAATTATTCGGCTTTTTCGTCGGAGAGGCGATGAAAAAAACAAAAGGCAAAGCCAATCCTAAGAAAGTGAACGAGATATTGAAAAACCTTATAGAAGAGAAAAAGAAGGTAAGTTAAAGGGTAAGTTAAAGGGGACAGATATTTTTTATTTTCAGTCTAAAAAGCCGGCAAATGCGGACGGCAGTAAGAAAATAAATAAATCTGTCCCCTTTAACTAAAAAACAATAAAAATTATTTTATGTAAGAATTAAAATTGGAGGTAATAAAAGTGGCTTTTTTTACTTTAAGATTAACCGAAGACGATGTCGTAGAGATGATTGACCAGAGGAAACTTCCTTTGGAGATTTCCTATGTCAAGTTAAAAAGTTACGAAGATGTGTATGGTGCCATAAAAAATATGATTGTCAGGGGGGCGCCTGCTATCGGGGTGTCGGCCGCTTTCGGACTGTATCTCGGAGGCAAGTCATTGTTGAACTCATCCGAGGCAAAGTATTACGAAGCATTTAAGGAGAAGTTTTTTAAGATTTGCGATTTTATGTTTTCGGCAAGACCTACGGCGGTTAATTTAGGATGGGCGATAGAAAGAATAAAATCGCTCGTTATAAAAGATAAAGGCAAAACCGTAACCTCCATAGTACAAGACATAAAAACAGAGTCATTAAAGATATACGATGAGGATATAGAAATAAACAAAAATATGGGCCATTACGGAGCAGAGCTTTTAAAAGACGGCTATACGGTGCTGACCCACTGCAATGCCGGCGCGCTTGCTACCGCCGGTTACGGGACGGCGCTGGGAGTTATAAGGGCTGCCGTTGAAAACAATAAAAGAATATCGGTAATTGCAGGCGAAACAAGGCCGTTTCTTCAGGGCGCAAGGCTTACGACATGGGAACTGATGGAAGACGGAATACCCGTGACTCTTATTGCCGACAATTCCGCAGGATTATTAATGAGAAAAGGAAAGATAAATACCGTCATAGTCGGCGCGGATAGAATTGCCTCGAACGGAGATGTTGCCAATAAAATCGGGACATATCAGGTTGCGGTTCTGGCGCATGAAAATAATATTCCGTTCTATGTCGCCGCCCCGCTTTCTACCATAGATTTAAAACTCGAATCCGGCGATGAAATTCCTATAGAAGAAAGGGACATAGATGAAGTTGTTAATGTGTTCGGAACAAGAATTGCCCCAAACGGCGTTGAGGCTTTAAATTACGCATTCGATATAACGCCGAATAAATATGTCAAAGCGATAATAACGGAAAAAGGGGTTTTATATCCCCCGTATAAAAAATCTATTGCAGAAGCCTTCGGTAAATGATATTATCGTATAACTTATATAAAGTAAAACACTTTTTTATTTTGATTTAGTTAATCGTTAAAATTTGAAAAAGAGAGAAAAAAATGAGTAAAGGTAAGGAAAAAATCAGCCCTTTTGCAGGGTCTAAATTTTGGATGGATGGAGAGTTTGTAGATTATGAAGACGCAAAAGTTTCGGTGAACAGCCACTCTTTGCATTACGGCTTGGGGGCTTTCGAGGGCATCAGATGTTATGAAACAAAATCGGGCAAGCCGGCGATTTTCAGGCTCGATGAACATATCGACAGAATTTATAATTCCTGCCATATACTTCAAATACCTGTTCCTTATGCAAAAAAAGAGATTAAAAGCGCAATCATAAAAGTAGTTAAAATAAATAAATTTAAAGAATGTTATATAAGACCTGTCGTTTTTATCGGAGATAGGGGCGGATTAGGTATTTTTATAAAGGATTATGATACAAGAGTGGCGATATCGGCATGGTACTGGGGGGCGTATCTGGGGGAAGAAGCCCTTAAAACAGGCATTAGGGCCAAGGTATCGTCTTACGCAAGGTTCCATGTCAACACATTTATGGGGATGTCAAAATCGACAGGCCAGTACATTAATTCCATACTTGCAAAAAAAGAGGTTGTGAGCGCCGGTTACGATGAGGCAATTATGCTGGATACCTCAGGTTTTGTTTGCGAGGCAAGCGGCGAAAATATCTTTGTTTATTCGGGCGGTTATATAAAAACTCCTCCGTTGTCATCCGTTCTTCCCGGCATCACAAGAAGCAGCGTTATAGAGGTTATGGAAAATGAAATGGGTTTAAAGGTCAAAGAAGAAAGGGTTACGAGAGACGAGCTTTATATTGCGGACGAGGTTTTTTTAACGGGTACCGCAGCCGAAGTTACGCCGGTCAGAGAAATAGACGACCGAAAGATAGGCATAGGAAAGGCGGGCAGAATTGCTCTTGAACTTCAGGAAAAGTTTTTTAACATAGTCAAAGGCGGGGACAAGAAGCATGAAAAGTGGCTGACATATCTATAATAGATAGGACAGCCGTTTCATTTTTTCATAATTTTAAGAAAACCTGCGGGAGCTAAATTCGGTTTAAAAATAATATTTATTTTTGTTAAGAAAAATTTGAAACAATTCTATAAGCATCGGTACGGAATCCGCAATTATATTGACATGCCCCCCCGGCTTATGTTTCCAGGAGGCGCTCACCTCTTTTACTTTAATATTATTCAGCAAAGCGATATAAAGTATTTCTACATCGAACGAAAACCCCTTTATTACCGATTTTGAAAATATCTTTTTAGCCGTCTCCAATCTAAAAGCTTTAAATCCGCATTGCGAATCGTAAAAATTAATGCCTAAAAGTTTAGACTTTACAAAACTAAATGTTTTTCCGACAAAATTCCTGAAGGGCGGCTGGATTATGACCGAACCGCCTTCCAAATAGCGGGAACCTATTATGACATCCAGATCCTTTTCTTTTTTAAAAATATTGATAAATTTGGCAATCTCATCCGCATCCGTCGACAAATCCGCATCCATAAAAAATACATATTCATAATTAGCGGACAGAATGCCCTCTTTAACAGCCGTTCCCTTTCCCGATTTCGTAATTGTGATAATCCGTAAATCAGATGCAAGCATATCTTTCAATATAGTGACGGTTCCATCCGTACTTCCGTCGTCAACCGCTATTATCTCATATGCGTATTTTTTTGATTTTAAATATGACCTGAGCTCGGAAATCGTTTGTTTAATTCTTCTTTCCTCGTTGTAAGCCGGAATAATGACGGATACGGAAGTTTTGGCAGTTTTATAATCGATATTAGAGGTATTTTCGGACATTTAAATTTAAATAAACTCCTTGCTTAATTCGGGTGCATTTATTAAATTTATTATTTTTTATACGTGGTAAATATATTATAATGTTTTAGCCGAATATACAATTCATTTGTTTAAAAATTTTAAAGAATAATATAAAATAATAATAACACATGATACAAAATCCAAAATTTATAATCCTTTTATATCATAAAATAGGAAAATATCCGCAAAACGCAAAATTTCCCGGTCTTTATGTTACCGAAGAGGATTTTGACAGGCAGATAAAATATTTAAAAAATTCCGGCTATACCTTTTTAACTCTGTCGGAATTAAAAACCGTGTATGATTATTATTTTGTCGGCGCGGATCCGGCCGTTAAGCTGCGTTTAACCGGAAGTTTGCAAAATTTAATAAACGGAAAAAATAAATATGCAACTATAACCTTCGACGACGGTTCTAAATCGGTTTATTCGAACGGACTTAAAGTTATGGCCGCGAACGGCGTCAGTGGTGCGGTTTTTATGGTTTCCGGGCTTATAGGCGGGTTTAACGATTGGGACATAAAAAACGGCGAAAACAGGGATGAAATGCTGGCTGCGGATGAACTGAAAGAGATGATAAATTACGGCATCGAGATAGGCGCCCATACTAAAACGCACCCGCGCCTTACCCGAATTTCGCCGGATAAAGCTTTTAATGAAATTGCCGCGTCTAAAAAAGACCTTGAGAATTTATTGGGTATTAATATAAATTTTTTTGCTTATCCGTACGGGGATTTTAACGAAGAAGTTGCGGCGCTTGTTAAAAAGGCGGGTTTTCTTGGCGCGTGTATAACAAAAACGGGTATCGTAAAAAGGGGAGTAGATTTTTTTACGTTAAAAAGGGTTGCGATAAGACATAATACCGATTTTTTTAAATTTAAAAGAAAGATATTTAAAGTGAAGCTGTTTTATTAACAGGTCGGGTGTGCCGGCAAATGACGGATAATAAAAAAGTAAAGAATATTTTAATTATAAAATTAAGTTCTATAGGCGACTGCCTTCTTGCGACTCCCGCAATCGAATCGATAAGGAAGGGTTATCCGGACAGCTTTATTACCTGGCTTATAGAGGACAAATCTAAGGACATCGCTTTGTTAAACCCTAATGTGAATGAAGTTATAATTATCGATAAAAAAAATTTCAAAATCCGCGACTATTTATCTTTAATTAAAAGACTCCGAAGCCGCCGTTATGATTTGTCCATTGATTTGCAGGGAGTGGACAGGTCGTCCCTGTATGCCTTTTTAAGCGGGGCTAAAATAAGATATGTGGAAGAATATGCCGATTTAGGTTTTTTGAACAATAAAAAGATTATCAGAAGAGGGAGACCGCTTGAGCATGCCGTCAATTTTTATCAGTTTCTGGCCGAAAACGGAGGCGGAAAAAAAATATCGGATGTAAGCCTTACGCTTATCACGAGTGATGAGGATAAAAAGTTTGCCGACGATTTTTTAAGAAAGAATTTTGGAAACCTTGATAATATATTCGTGGGGATAAATCCGACGGGGGCATGGAAAACGAAGAGGTGGCCGATTAAATACTTTATAGAACTTTCTACGAGGCTCATCCTCTCTTTTAATGCAAACATCGTGATTTTCGGCGGAAAGGGCGATGAATATTTTGCGCAGGAGATTCTAAAAGAGG
>JAKBNN010000018.1 GCA_021831025.1 bacterium
CGACTTTTTATTTACAATTTGCATATAAATCATAGTCTTTGAATTTCAAGATATTGACCGGCACAAGGTCGTCATAACCTTGAAGACTTTCATCTTCTATGTCTTCAAGGTATAAATATGTGCAGCCGTCGATATCGGGGGATTGAAAGCCGGTTCTTGCCTTGACGGTCCTGTTGAATGTCCCGTCAACGATAGCATTATAAGTCCTGCCGATGTGCTTGGACAATATCTCCGGCAAAAGGTTTCTCTGGGTTTCCATTAATATTTTATACCTTTCGTTTCTAATTCCGGCTCTAATCTTTCCCCGATATTTAAAAGAGTCCGCTCCCCTTTCGTCCGAATATTTAAAAACTCCCAGATTATCGAATTTAACATCTTTAATAAACCCTAAAAGTTCCTCGAAATCCTTATCGGTTTCGCCGGGGAAACCGGTTATAAGAGATGTCCTTAAGGCAACATCTTGAATATCATTTTTTAATTTTTGAATTAATTCTATAATATCTTTTTTTGTTTCCCCCCGCTTCATAAGTTTTAAAACATTGCCGCTTATGTGTTGAACGGGCATATCGATATACTTCAATATCTTTTCTTCGTTTTTCATAAGGTTTATTAAACCTCCGTTAAATAATCTCTTTGACGGGTAAAGATACAAAAGCCTTATCCAATCTATGCCTTTAATCTTCACGAGTTCCTTTAAAAGTTTATATAAACCGTTTTTGATATTTAAATCTAAACCATAGTAAGATGTGTCCTGCGATATTACTATTAACTCCTTAACCCCGGCTTGCGCCAGACCGGCCGCCTCCCGTTTTATTTCATCCACGGACCTCGATTTATAGCTCCCCCTGATGGACGGAATAGTACAGAAAGAACAGGTTCTATCGCATCCCTCGGAAATTTTGATATATGCGGTCCTCTTCAGATTAAAATGCTCCCTGCCTTCGTTTTCGCAAGACTTCAAATTTTTATTCGTTACGATGCCGAGTTCGCTAACTATTTTATCTTCGTCGAATGTTGACAAAAACAGATCTACCTCGGGTAATTCGTCTTTTAAGCTTTTCAAGTTATTATTGACTAAGCAACCCGTAACGACGATATATTTCGGACGCCCCTCTTCCCTTTTTTGAATTACTTCCATAATGGCATCTATGGACTCTTTTCTTGCCGCCTCTATAAACCCGCAGGTATTAATCACGCAAACATCGCAATCGTCCAGATTATATGTAAATTCAACGCCGGAGGTTTTGAGACGGGTAAACATTACCTCTGAATCCACCTGATTTTTTGGGCATCCTAAACTGATAAGATTAAAACGAAGGGCCATAATATAATATCAAAAGGCGTAATAAAATAACTTGACAAATGACTATAAAGTCATTACAATCATATTTAAGTATCGTAATAATATTTTAACTATAAAATTTACAATTAAAATTATAAGGTTATAATATAATATAAAATCCGTTTTAATGCTATTAAAAATTTTAAGTATGCATCATGGCAAATTTTAAATCTTTTATTAAATCCTCGATATTTTTATTTTTTATATCGTTTTCTTTAATTTTAATTTCAAACCATTCTTCTTACGCGGCAAAAAAATCAAACAAGACAAACACTGATTTATTAACATTTAACGCATATAACGACGCGCCTAAAATTGATAAAACCCTTCCTGCTATAATAAA
The DNA here is from genome assembly GCA_021831025.1 of bacterium. Lineage (GTDB taxonomy): Bacteria > SZUA-79 > SZUA-79 > Acidulodesulfobacterales > Acidulodesulfobacteraceae > Acidulodesulfobacterium. The sequence goes on from JAKBNN010000018.1 coordinate 1,686, forward strand.
TTTAAAAACGGCTTTAGAAATTGCGCTTAAACATTATCCCGGAATAATGGCGTCCAAATATTCTTATATATCCTCCATATATACCAAAAATCAATCTCTTTCTTTGTATTATCCGCAAATTTCAGGAACCGCGGGGTTTTCTAAGAATTCGGTTATGGATGTCAATAACAGGGGCATAACCACCATCAACGGGCAGACATACCCTGTTAGCGGAAGCGGTATAAACTATTCTTTAAACAATTACTCGGGAAGCCTTAACGCAACTTATATGTTATACTCATTCGGCTCCCGTTATTACAATTATCTCAGCGCAAATTATAACATGAAGGGAGCTAAGGCGGGTTACGGCATGACGGTAAATAACGACCTTTACAATGTAATCCTTAATTTTGCCACATATTTCGCGGACAAGGAATTAATGAAAGCCGACAAGGAAAATCTAAAAAACAGCGAAATTCAGTACAAAGCCGCCGGCGCATTTTACAGGGTCGGAACGGGGAACCTCTTAGACGCCGAAACGGCAAGGGCAACAATGGAAACGGCAAGGGCAACTTATATAAACTCGATATACATTGTAAAAATTGCAAGACTGGCGCTGCTCAACTCGATAGGGCTTCCTCCTTCAAAACAATACCATTTTGTTAATACGCTTAAATTTAAACCTTTTAATTTAGCATTAGATAAACTTATAAAAAAGGCATTAAAATTTAACCCCCAGCTAAAAGAATCCTTATATGCGGTTAAATCCTCGGAGTCCTCCGTGAGGGCGGCAATAAGCGGATACTTTCCTACTTTTAACGCCGATTTCTCGTACGCGGGGCAAAACTCCGCCTTTCCGTTAAACAGAAATTACTCCGTCGGCATCGGCATTTCCATACCGCTCTTTAACGGGTTTTTAACTCAAAATAAAATCGAATATTCCAGGGCTATATTAAACAGTAATATATGGAACAGGCGGCTTACTAAAGATAATCTTGTTTACGGCGTCTCCGGCGATTATTACGCTATTTTAAATCAATATTCAACGGTAAAGGCGCTCAAATCATCGGCGGATGCCTCAAAACTCGCATATCAGCTTGCGCTAAAAAGTTATGAGGTCGGGGTGGGATCTATGGTTCAGCTTGTAACGGCAAACGCCCAGTATATATCCGGCATAACAAGCTACATAAACGCCAAGTTTACCTATTTTTACCAAAAAGCCAAGCTTTATTCCGACCTGGGTTTGATGTTGGAACATTATATAAAACGAAAAAACATTTAATAAATGGCATTTATAAAGGTACAAAGGACTAAAAATGGGGAAAAATAAAAAAATTATTTTAATAATCGCAGTCATTCTGATTATAATATCGGCTATTTCTTATTTTATAATAAAATCAGGCTCAAAGAAACCGGTTTACGAGCTTTACGCCGTCAAGCCCATGACGATACAAAAATATGTTACGACATCGGGAACCGCAAATCCAATTAATACGATAAATGTGGGGGCTCAGGTATCGGGAAGATTTTCAAAACTTTATGTCTGGTATAACTCCGTCGTAAAAAAGGGACAGCTTCTTGCCGAAATAGACCCTACTTCTTTTATTCAAAAAGTTGACGAGGATAAAGCAAATCTTGAATCCGCAAGAGCAAATGTTTTAAAGCAAAAAGCCCTTCTGGCATACGACAAACTTACATACATCAGGGATAAAAAATTATGGGAAGAAAATCTCATCGCCCACGCGACGGAACAAAATGCGTACAGCATATATCTTCAGGACAAAGCCCAGCTTAAATTCTTAGAGGATGCCGCTAATGCCGTTAAATCCCAGCTTGCTCAGGATGAAACCAATCTTTCATACACAAAGATATACTCCCCCGTAAACGGCGTTATTATAAATGTAAGCGTCGTAGTCGGGCAGACCGTCGCTTCAACCTTCCAAACCCCGAGCCTTTTTACTATAGGAGAGGATATTAAGGAAATGGAAATATATACTACGACAAATGAAGCGGATCTCGGCGGCATAAAAAAGGGGGACAGGGCATCGTTCACCGTATATGCCTATCCCGATAAGACATTTTGGGGATATGTTCACAACATAAGGATAAACCCGACGACGGTTTCGGGAGTGGTAAGCTATAATGTTACGATATACTTTAAAAATTCGGACGGGTTAATTCTTCCGGGAATGACGGCAATTCCTAAAATTTATGTTTCGGAAAAAAAAGCCGTTCTCGGCGTACCTAATGCCGCCTTAAGATTCATTCCACCGGACGAAAACAAAGAGATTTTAGACAACTTATCCAAAAAACTGAAGGTCGGCGAGGGCGTCGTATGGGTATTGAAAAACAAAATGCCCGAACCGGTAATAGTAAATCTCGGCATCAACAACGACAGCGACACCGAGATTATTTCCAAAGATATTAAAGCGGGAACGGAAATAATAACGGGCTTAAAATCGAATTATCAAGCTGCCGGGGCGCCGAGAAGAAGATTCTTCTTCTAACAGATATATGAGGGTTAAAAGAAATTTATGAATACCGGAGGAATAAAGGAACGGGCAACGAGCTACGATATTCCTGGCGGCGAGCCCCCTCTAATAAGGCTTGAAAATATCGGCATGATTTATAAAATCGGGGATATTTCTTATGAGGCGCTAAAAGGTATAAATCTTATTGTAGAAAACGGGGAATTTGTTTCCATAATGGGGGCATCCGGCTCGGGAAAATCCACTATTATGAACATATTGGGATGCCTTGACAGACCCACTGCCGGAAAATATTTTCTCGAGGGCAAGGATGTTTCTAATTTAACTTCCGATGAACTTGCCGAGATAAGGAACAAAAAAATAGGGTTTGTTTTTCAGGGTTTCAATCTTATCCAGCGGCTTTCGATCGTCGAAAATGTCGAACTGCCCCTGTATTATGCGGGCATGTATTCAAAGGAAGCGACGGAGATGGCAATGGAAGCGTTAAAACTCGTTGACCTTGCGGGTACAGAAAACAAATTTCCTAATCAGATATCCGGAGGAGAACAGCAAAGGGTTGCCATAGCGAGAGCGGTAGTAAACAACGCCCCTATCATTATGGCCGATGAACCGACGGGCAACCTTGATTCAGTGAGGGGAGCGGATGTGATGAGATTTTTTAAAAAAATTAACGAAGAAAGAGGGGCTACCATCATTTTAGTATCGCACGATAAAAACATAGCCGATTACGGAAAAAGACTTATAACCGTTAAAGACGGGATAATAATATCCTCCGCCGTTATCGAATCACAAAGCATGGTATAATCATAATTAGTATATGGATTCCCGCGTACGCGGGAATGACATTGCAGGTTTTTGCTATTTAATATGGACTTAGTATATGCCAAAGCGCGTAAAATTTGCATTTTTTCTTGACCTGAAATCGGCTTACAAAACGCTTCTTAGAAATAAAATAAGGTCTTTATTGACGATACTCGGAATAATCATAGGGGTAGGCTCGGTTATCGCAACCGTCAGCATAGGACAGGGGGCTTCGGAAGCTATCCAGAGCACGATAAATTCCATGGGTTCCAATATGCTTATAATCCTTCCCGGTTCATCATCGCTCGGGGGCGTTCGCACCGGCTTCGGAATATTGCCGACGCTGACCTTAAACGACGCCTACGCAATAAGGAAACTCCCCGCCGTAAAAACCGATTCGGGAAATCTCGGCATGGCCCAGCAGGTTATATGGCGCGGCAATAACTGGTCAACATTTATAATGGGCGCAAGTTCGACATTTCCTGAAATTAGAGACTGGCCGGTTGCAAAAGGTACTTTTTTCACTCATCAACAGGTCGTATCGGCGGCAAATGTCGCCGTTATCGGCAATACCGCTGCAACGGAGCTTTTTGGACTTATTAATCCTATCGGACACATAATACTCATACACAATGTCCCGTTCACGGTAATCGGCATTTTATCGGTCAAAGGCTTTAACGCATTCGGCCAGGATCAGGATGACACGGTAGTAATACCTATAACTACGATGCAGGAAAAAATCGCCGGAACTACATGGGTACATGCCATAGCGGTATCGGCAAAATCAAAGGAGGATACCGTTATAGCCCAGTCGGAAATTACCGCTCTTTTAAGGCAAAGACATCATATCCCGCTGCACAAGCCAAACGACTTTTTTGTAAGAAACCTTACCGAAATTGCGCAGGCCGCAAATTCCAGCGCCAACACATTTACCATTCTTCTGGCAAGCATAGCCGCCGTTTCTTTGCTTGTAGGAGGCATAGGGATAATGAATATAATGCTGGTTTCGGTTACGGAAAGAACAAAAGAAATAGGAATCAGATTAGCGGTAGGCGCTAAAAAGAAAGATATTCTAAAGCAGTTTCTTATAGAATCTTCGGTATTGAGCCTTTTCGGAGGAATACTGGGCATAGCCGCCGGAATAGGCATTTCAAACTCGATATCGGCTTTTTCCCCGCTTAAAACCATCGTTACGACGGAACCTATAATAATATCGTTAGTATTTTCCCTGTGCGTAGGAATATTTTTCGGTTTTTATCCGGCTTTTAAAGCCTCGCGAATGAACCCCGTAGAAGCGCTAAGATATGAATAAATAATCAGGACCGGCATTTTTCGATTGCCTCGTCAAATGCGGAAATGTCCGGACTTACTCCTTCATAAGGCACTGCGCCCGCCTTTTTTAGCGCATTAACAAAATCCCCGCCGGAAACATATACCGTATTTGACGGTTCTACAACCTTTCCTTTAATTATAACGCAGGGGGCGGCGGGATCGGTTTTGTCTTTAAAATCCTCCGGAACTACCGAAATCTTGACATTTCTGAAGGTGGAAATAATAAGCCATACGATAGACGAATACATTTTGCACCGACCGTGCGGGGGGCATTTCGTAATAATTTTTACTTCGACCTGCTCCATATTGCCTCCTTTTTTATGGGGACAGACTTAAGTCTGTCCCCTGCCTATTTCCGCTTGCTATTTCAAATTAGTTAAATTTCTGTTATTATATTAATAAGATATGAGATTAAGAAGATTGCATTATAACATAAAATAAAAATTAAATAAAAATATCATATTCGATGTTTAAAACATTAAAAGAAAACATAAATTCGGTTTACGAAAGAGATCCTGCGGCAAGAAGCACATTAGAAGTATTATTGTGTTATCCCGGCCTTCATGCCGTTTACTTTCATAAATTATCCCATTTTTTATGGGAACATAAGCTGCGGCTTTTGGCCAGATTGGTATCTCAATTTGCAAGGTTTATAACAGGCATAGAAATTCATCCGGGGGCTAAGATCGGCAAAAGGTTTTTTATAGACCACGGAATGGGAGTCGTTATCGGCGAAACAGCCGAAATAGGGGATGATGTTACCATGTACCACGGAGTTACGCTTGGAGGAACGAGCTGGAAAAAGGAAAAAAGACACCCTACAATCGAAAATAATGTTATGATAGGAGTAGGGGCTAAAATATTGGGGCCTCTGACGGTTGGACATGACAGTAAAATAGGGGCTAATTCGGTGGTCGTAAACGGGGTTCCTCCTCATTCCACGGTTGTCGGGATACCGGCAAAATCGGCAAAAAGAGACGAATCCGAGGTTCATGACCATATCGACCTTGAACACAACAGGTTATTTGACCCTGCTTTTTACGAGATTTCGCTTTTAAAGTCTAAAATATCTGAGCTTGAAAAAAGGATTCAAGGAATTGAAGCCGGGGACAGGCAGGGTTCAAACCTGCAAAGCGGGACCGCGGGAAAAAATTCGCCGCAATAAATTAAAATTATAAATATTTGCAAAGAGGCGTTAAAATAAAATGAGGCTTTCATCAAAGGGACAATATGCGGTCAGGGCTATAATCGATTTATCGTATTATTCTAAAAATAACCTTATACCCGTCAGTTTAAAAGATATAGCCGAAAGAGAATCGATTTCTATCCACTATCTGGAGCAGATATTTTTTACATTAAAAAAAGCAGGCATCGTCAGAAGTTTAAGGGGTCCGAACGGCGGGTATGTGCTTAACAAGAAACCATCGGAGATTCTGATAGGCGACATAATAGCTTCCGTAGAACCCATTGAAATAATTAGCTGCATAAGTAAAGCTAAAAATAAAACGGAATGCGAGAGAAAATCTATCTGCCTTGCTTTCGATATGTGGAATTCAATTTCTACCAAAATAACCGGATTTTTAAATTCGATTACGATAGAAGATGTTATAAATGAATATAAACAAAAATCTAATAGGGAATTACCGGAAAAAGCCGCAAAGATTAATGCAAAAAATTGCTGAATATGCTTATTAAATTTAGGTGCCGTCCGAATATTTTAACGAATAAAGGGTTAATCTTTATTTAAAATTTTAATAGATGCCGAGAATTTATTTAGATTATAATGCTACAACGCCGTTAGACCCCGTGGTTTTGGAAGAGGTGATTAATGTATTAAAAAACTTTCAGGGAAACCCTTCAAGCGTATATGAAGAGGGAAGGGCCGCAAGGATTTTAATAGAAGATTCGAGGGATTTCGTTAAATCTTTTTTGGACGCGGGCGGGGAGGGTGAAATAGTTTTTACCTCATCCGGTTCGGAATCGATTAATCTTGCAATCATCGGGGCGGTTTATGCGCATAAAAGGCTTAATAAAAATAAAACTCCCCATATAATTACATCTCAGGTAGAGCATCACGCGGTGCTTAATACATTTAAATTTCTGGAAACCCAGGGGGTCGAGGCAAGCTACATCGGCGTTAACGAATTTGGCGAACTCATTATAGACGACCTTGTTTCAAGTATCAAAGAAAACACTATTTTGGTTTCAGTTATGGGGGCCAATAATGAAACCGGCGCCATATTCCCTCTAAAGCAGATACTTAAAGCGGTAAAAAATGCAAAAGATAATATCTTATTTCACAGCGATCTGGTTCAAATTATCGGAAAAATCGGCTTTAGCCTGAAGGATATTCCTCTCGATTTATGCAGTTTCTCGGGACATAAATTTTACGCGCTCAAAGGGTGCGGGGCATTGTACATAAAAAAGGGGGTAAAAATAGACCCCGTAATATACGGCGGACATCAAGAAAGAGGCTTAAGGGCCGGAACGGAAAACACGGCAGGGATTGTTTCTATTGCGAAAGGGCTCGGCGTTTTTAAAAACGGCATGGATGATGAACTAAAAAGGATAAGCGTTTTCGGAGGCATTTTCTTAGACAAACTTTTTTCGGCCATAGAAGGAATCAAGTTAAACGGCCATCCGGTAAACAGGCTTAAAAATACCGTAAATGTCTCTTTTGACGGCGTTAAAGCAGAGTCTTTATTGTTTAACCTCGACCTTTACGGAATAAGCGCATCGGCAGGTTCTGCCTGTAATGCGGGGGCTATTTCTTTGTCCCATGTTTTAAGGGCGCACGGCTATGATACAAAAAGAATAGAATCGGCCATTAGATTCAGCATAGGGAGATTTACGACTATGGATGACATAGATTACGCGATAAGCGCAATAAAAAAGGGGGTATTAAAACTTAGGGCGACTCCGGTATAAAAATTATTAAGTTAATGCCCAAATTTGCCGACAGAAAATTATTTTTCTATCGGCAATTTTGGGTTAATGACAAGCCAATAAAAATGTTTATAAAATCCAAAAGAACGGTTGCGGTGGCGATGTCGGGAGGCGTTGACAGTTCCGTCAGCGCAATGATACTTAAAGAAAAGGGGTACGGGGTAATAGGGGTTTCGATGCACTTATTGAATACCGGCCAAACCGAGGCAAAAACATGCTGTAGTATAGACGATATTCTTGATGCCAAAAAGGTATGCGTCAGGCTCGGCATACCCCATTTTGTCATAAATCTCGAAGAAGAGTTTAAAACCTTCGTTACCCGCCCTTTCGTCTCCGAATATATTAACGGGAGAACCCCAAATCCCTGTATTTCATGTAACCGCATTCTAAAATTCGATATTTTATTAAAAAGAATTAAGGAATTAGGCGCGGAGTTTTTAGCGACCGGACATTACGCACGGATAACAAAAAATAAAAACGGGCAATATTTCCTTTTAAAGTCAAGGAATGTTCTTAAGGACCAGTCTTATGTTCTTTACAATTTAACCCGGAACAGCCTTAAAAGCATTATTTTCCCCGTGGGCGGCTTTGACAAGGAATATACAAGGAAAATCGCTTTGGAAGCGGGTTTTAGCCAAATATCAAACAAAAAAGACAGCGTGGATTTATGCTTTATTTCCGAGGGGACATACGCCGAATTCATCGAAAAACAGATTAAACTTTCTAAAAATAAGGGGCTTATAAAAAATTTAACAGGCGATATTGTAGGCGAGCACGACGGCATTTTTAACTATACGGTCGGGCAAAGAAAGGGGCTTGGCTTACCTTCAAAATCGCCCTTATATGTCGTAAAAATATCTGCGGATACCAATGAGATAATTGTCGGAAACTTGGAAAATTGCTATAATAGCGAATTATATATAAAAGATTTTAATTTTATTAACCCTCACGGCGGGGCGGAGCTTAATAAAATGGATTTAACCGTTAAAATAAGATATTCTTCGCCGGATTATAAATGTAAAGCCTTTGTTTTGGAAAATGAGGAGGTTAAAGTATTATTTGACGAACCGGTCAAATTTATAACCCCCGGACAATCCGCAGTTTTATATTCCGGGCTTAAGGTTGTCGGCGGCGGAATAATATCGTAAATAGTTTTATTAAATATGGAAAAAATAGAAACTAATAACATAACCGACATAAAAGACAGAATACTCGAATCGTTCAATTTAAATCTCGACGACCTTAGGGACATTCAAGACGGTAACGGCGCCGTCAATTGCGTTTTTATCTCCTCAGGCTGCAAGCTTAACCAGTTTGAATCGTCTCAATTCGAGGAAATGTTTAAGCAATTAAACATAAATATAAATATCGTGGAACCTGATTTAACCGCTCAAAATATGCATTTAAACCTTAAATCCGATCCAAAAAATATTCAACTGTTTTTCTTAAATACCTGTTCCGTAACCGAAAAGGCCGATACTTATACAAATAAAATCATACGAAAGATCAGAAGAAATTATCCCGAAAGCCGCCTCATACTAACCGGATGCTCGGCAGAGCTTAATAAAAAAGATTTCTCAGGGCGTCCGTTTATAAAATTAATCGATAATATCAGGAAGGCGGTATTGTTAAAAACTGCCTCGGAAACACTCCCCGGTACTATATTAAATCAAAAGAGGGTAAGACCCTACCTGAAAATACAGGAGGGGTGCGAAACGGAATGTTCATTTTGTATTATACCGAAAGCAAGACCCGTAAAGTGGTCTTTAGATATTAAAGCCGTGTTAAATTTCGTTAAGGAATTTAATACCCTCGGTTATAAAGAGGTTATACTTACGGGCGTAAATATAGGCTCATACGAAAGTAAAATCCGGGCGGGCAAAAACGGAAAGGGGCAGGGATTTAAGGAATTATTAAAAAGAATCGAGGAATTAAATATCCCGATAAAAATCAGAATAAGCTCTATCGACCCGATTTATATCGACGACGAACTAATCGAAATTTTTGCAAATAGCAAGAAAATACAAAACCATTTTCATATTCCCCTGCAAAGCGCTTCAAACAAAATACTTGCGCTTATGAACAGGCATTATAATTTTGAGGACTATATGAAAATTACCGAAAAATTAACAGGTAAAATCAAAGATGCGGCGCTCGGCACCGACATTATAAGCGGATTCCCGGGCGAAACGGAGGAAGACTTTTTGGACGCCGCGGACAGCCTGAGCAGATTGCCGCTATATTACATTCACGCTTTTTCATATTCGGACAGGCCCGGCGCCAAAGCCTATTTAATGAAGCCAAAGATTGACGGACGGGTTATAAAACAAAGAACTAATAAAATCATGGAAATTTCTCTGCAAAAGAAAATAGATTTCCACCTTAAATTTAAAAATAAATCGCTGGAATTTTTAAGCCTTCCCGGCAATAAGGCAGTGAGTTCAAATTATATAAAGGCAAAGCTACACCAAGATAATTTAACGATACCTCCCGGCAAATTGTTTAAAGGTAAAATTATAGAAACCGAAGATTTATACGCTAAAGACGAAGTATTAATCGCATTCGAGGATTTTATTTAAAATATATTATATATAATTAATACAATATGAATTTTGAAGATATCGAAAAAAGGATAGGCTATTACTTTAACGACGAAGAGCTTATCACGCTGGCGCTGACCCATAAATCTTATAACCCCGAATATAATTACGAAAGGCTCGAGTTTCTGGGGGACGCCGTTATAGGCGCAATTGTTTCCGAATATCTTTATCTGAATTTTGAAGATTTATCGGAGGGCGAGCTTTCGAGAAGGCGTTCCATAATAGTCAGTCTCGAGAATTTATACAAAATTGCCAATAATTTAAAAATTCCCAAATTTATATTAATGGAAAATATCGAGGAACAAAAAAATAAAAGGATTATCGGCAATGTTTATGAGGCTGTGATAGGGGCGATATTTTTGGACTCGTCTTATAATAAAACAAAAGAGGTATTTTTAGAACATTTATCCCGGTTAATACCAAAAGTAAACGAAGAAATTTTTAAAAATAAGGACTTTAAAACAATATTGCAGGAACTTGTTCAAAAACAGTACAATACCGTGCCAAAATATTATACAATAAAAAAAGAGGGACCGGACCACCGCACTATTTTTACGATATGCGTTAACATAAATAATAAAATATTAGGGTACGGAAGCGGCTTATCCAAAAAATTTGCCGAACAGATTGCCGCATCCGAGGCTCTAAAAACACTGCAAACCCAAACCCATACTCAATCTCAATCTTATGATAAAAAATAACGATTCTCTAGTAATCCTCGTCGGAAGGCCTAATGTCGGCAAATCTACTATTTTTAATAAAATATTGGGAGGTTCGCACGCGTTAACTTCAAAGATTTCAGGCACAACGCTCGATTTAAACATTAAACCTGCCTCATATAACGGGGTCAATTTTTTCGTTTCAGATAGCGGCGGGTTTAATCTGTATTCTTCTAGCGAAACGCCGTCCCCGCTTCGCTTATTGGAAAAAAAGGTACGGGAGCGCGTCTTTAATTACGCCAAAAAGGCGAAGGTTATTCTTTTTGTCGTAGATTTTAAAAACGGCATGATACCCGAAGATAAAGAAATTTATCTTCACCTTATTAAAAACATTACGCAGGCGCAAGGAGGGAAGGGAGGGGCGATTATCCTTGTGATAAACAAAGTCGATTCTTTAAAAAATATTGAAAACGCATACGTCGAATTTTCGTCCCTCGGCATTAAAAAAGCCATTGCGATAAGCGCCGAAAACGGGTTCGGCATAGACGACCTTTTAGAGCAAATCGCCAAGAAAATAAAAGGCCCCGATACCTCGAATACGAATAAACGGTCGATGGATATTTACGAAAACAATTTAAAAATTGCAATCGTCGGCAGACCGGGCAGCGGCAAATCAACTTTTATAAATTCAATTATAAGGGAAGATTTGCTGTTTACCGATGAAAAACCGGGTACGACAAGGGATTCAATCGATACTTACCTTAAATATAAAAATCAGATAATAACTATAATCGATACCTCGGGGATAAGAAAAAAATCAAAGCTGGATATTTATTCGGAGGGCTTTCAAAAACAAAGCTTAAACCAGATAAAAAGGGCGGATGTCATAATTGTCTTTATAGATATCACGGCAGGAATAACGCATGACGATTTATCTTTGTTAAAAATGATAAATTTAGAAAAAAAACCGTTTATAGTCGCCTTTACCAAATGGGACTTAAGAAACGAAAATATTCAAGTTTCCGAACTCAAAAAAGATATTAAGCTAAGGTTAAAAGAATTTTCGGAAACGCCCTTTATTTTTATATCTTCTAAAACAAATAAAAACCTTAACAGGCTGATAGACTTATCCGTTGAAATAAACGATGCGAAAAAGGTAAAAATCAAAACAAAAGATGTCAATAAATTTATAATAGATTCAAAGAGCAGCGAGAAAAGAGGGCGGCTCTTCAAATATATAGCTTACGGCGCTCAAAAGGCAGGAGAAAACATACCCACTTTCATTTTTTTCACAAATAATAAGGGGAAGATATTTGGAATGGAAGATATAAAGCATTTACGGTCAAGTATAAGAGACTACTTTGAAATAAAAACCAATGTCGAAGTACTCATAGAATATAAAAAATACTCTGCTTGAAGGGTTTTAACCGGACGCAAAAATACTCTACTTAATTTTATTGGATAATTCGTCTAATTTGCTTTCTAATTTTTGAATCTTCCTTGTTAGTTCTTCAATATCGTAAGTTGAAGCAAAATGCATTTCGTCAAGTAAAATGTCGGCTAACTTTTCTTTTATAGACTTAAATATAACGCCTGATTCATATTTTACGGTTTCAATAATTTGGTCGGCGGCTTCCCTGCTCTCCTCATCCGATATATCCACATAATCGTCCAATTTTTCCCGCGCTATAATCGAAAGACCTTTAAGGGCTTTAAGAACTAAATTTATATTGTCTGACATCTGAACCTTCCTTTTTTTTATTTATTTTTAAGTGGGCAGACTTAAGGCTGCCCACTTCTATTATATTTATATTAAATTTCGTTTTGTTTAACTTTTGCAATTACGGACCTAAGCGAAACATTATGCCGTGAGAACCCCATTTCGGCATAATCCCCCCCCAACGCAATTCCTATCAGCTGCGGAAGGTGCGTTATCGGCAGCGATAATTTTTTATTGATACTTCTGGCCGCAACGGTCTGATATGTGTCAAGGCTTAAATGGCATAATGGACATGGGGTAACCATAACATCCGCCCCTTTCTCCTGTGCTTCAAAAATGGCGTTTCCCGCTAAGGAAGTGGATGTGGCTTCGTTGACAAGTATCGTTTGAAAGCCGCAGCATTTTGTTCTTCGGGCATAAGATACCGGTTCTCCGCTCAACGCCTTTATTAATTCTTCGAATCCCTGCGGGTTTTCGACATCGTCAAATTTGACCACGTTTGAGGGTCTTAATATGTGGCAGCCGTAAAATGGGGCGATATTAACCCCCTTTAAACTTCTCACCGCTTTTTTCCTAAGATTATCAAAACCTATGTCGTCCCTTATAGCGTACAACAGGTGCTTTATTTTAACCTTGCCCGAATATTTAAGTCCTATTTGCGCAAGATATTCGTTTGTCTTATTTAAGGATTCGCTGCTATTTATAAGCTCCTCGTTAACTTCGCTGAGGGTTAAAGTACAGGTATTGCATATAGTTAATATGTCAAGTCCTTCCTTTTCCGCCAAAGCCAACGTTCTGCCGTTTATAAAAAGCTTTAAATTTTTATCGAATCCGTCGATAACTCCGCCGCCGCAACATGAAGCCTCCGGCATAGGAATTAAATTAATATCCAACTTTTTTGCGACAAATTTGGTTGCGTCGTCAAGTTCTTTTCCGCTTTCCTGCGCCACACAGCCTGGGTAATAAGCATAAGTTATCATATCATTTTCCCTCCAGATCTAATTCCTTATATGCAAGTCTTATATCATCCATATCTTTGATTAATTTAAGCCTGATGGGAGGGATTTTCCCTTTTAATCCCGCGCCGAAAGCCATAGGCAAATCGTTGATAAGCCCCGTTATTCCTCCCGTATCGAACGCGACCTTAACCTCGTCGAGTCTTCCGGTTTCTTGAATGGATTTAGCTATCGAAATAATGTGTTTTGCGCCGCTCGAAAAGGTAATGGAATTTTTTATCGCCTTCTCGTGCATTTTAACTATTCCTTTCACAGGCGAAATCCCTTTTGGGCAGAACTCTTCGCACGCCTGACAGTGAACGCAGTCCCACATGCCGCCCTGTTTTGAACCGTTTACTAAACGGGAGCCGTTCCTGTCGTTGTCTCTCGGGTCCTCGCTATACCTGTATAGCTTGGCAAGAGCGGCAGGTCCCAAATAATTTTTGTTTCCCACGACGCCGCCGCATTCCGAATAACAGCATTCGCATAAAATGCAGTTCGGGGTATCGTTATTTCCCGTTAAATTTTGAAATTCGGATTTATAATAAACAGGTTGTATTATCTTTTCGCCTTCCTTTAAAGCATGAAACTTATGATGTTCTTCGTCCTCTCTTTGACCTAACAGGTATGGCCTTATCTCTTTGATTTTATCGAAAAAACTTTCCTGCTCGACGATAAGGTCCCTGACGACGGGCATATTGGCAAGAGGCTCCACATTAATTATGCCGAATTTTGTGATTTCCGGGTTTACCTGAGTCTTGCATGCAAGCTTGGAAATGCCGTTTATCTTCATGGCGCATGAGCCGCATATAGCGCTTCTACAAGACCTTCTAAAGCTTAAAGTCCCGTCAATCTCGGATTTTATTTTCATCAAGGCGTTCAAAACGGTCATGCCGGGAAAATCCTGTACCGCGTATTCTTTATAATACGGCTTGTCGGAAGTGTCGGGATTGAATCTATATGTCCTAACCTTAAATTCCATTATATTACCCCTTTATAAGGGGACAGACTTAAGTCTGTCCCCTATCTATATTTAAAATTATCCAAAAATATCAGTATGTTCTCGGTTGAGGCTTAAACTTCGTAATAGAAACTTCGGAAAAATCGAATTTTATATTTCCGTTATCGCCTAAAGTTGCCAGAGTATGTTTAAGCCAATTTTCATCGTCCCTTTCCGGATAATCGTTTCTATAATGCGCCCCTCTCGATTCTTTTCTTAATATGGCGCCATTTGCGATAACTTCTGCAATCAATAATATGTTGCTAAACTCAAAAGCCTCGACAATGTCGGTGTTAAACAGTTTTGATTTATCGTCCACCCCGATATTTTTGGCGCGTTCTTTAAGCTCTTCAATCTTTTTAACGGCTTTTTTCATAGCTTTCTCTTCCCTGAAAACCCCGACATTAGCCCTCATCTCCTCTTGAAGTTCCGCTTTTAATAACCCGTATCTTTCTTTTCCGTTTGATTTTTTAAGTTTCTCGAAAATTTCCTCGTCCCTTTTTATGAGCGACTCGTCAAATTTAGTAAATGCGGCGTCTTTTAAATATTCCGCAATATCGATACCCGCCCTTCTTCCAAACACCACGGTATCGAGCAGCGAATTGCCGCCGAGTCTGTTTGCCCCATGAACGCTGACGCATGCAGACTCCCCTGCGGAATAGTAGCCTTCTATTGCGGTTCTACCGTTATAATCAGTTTTAATACCGCCCATGGAATAATGCATGCCCGGCCTGATCGGAATCGGCTCGTAAATCGGGTTGACGCCTTCAAAATCTATCGAGAGCTGCATTATTTGCGGAAGCCTCTCCATAATCCTTTCTTTCCCAAGATGGCGGACATCCAATAAAATAGCCCCGTCAACGCCTCTTCCTTCGTTTATCTCGGTCTGTTCGGCTCTTGCTACGACATCTCTGGGGGCAAGTTCCATTGCCTTAGGAGCGTATTTAGACATGAACCTGACGCCCAATGAATTTAACAGGTAAGCGCCTTCGCCTCTTGCACCCTCGGTGACCAATATTCCCGTACTTTTAAGGGTTGTAGGGTGAAACTGGACAAATTCCATATCCATAAGCGGAACGCCTGCCTTGAGCGAAACAGCCATTCCGTCTCCGGTATTTATAAGCGCGTTTGTGTTGGACGAATAGACCTGCCCGTAACCGCCGGTAGCAAATAATACGGCTTTTGCGGCAATGCCTTCGAACTTCCCCGTTTTTATATCATAAGCAACTATGCCGCTGATCTTACCGTTGTCAGCGACTAAACTTGTAACAAAATATTCATACAATATTTTTGTTTTGTATTTAAGAACATTGTCAAAAAGCCCGTGAAGCATCATATGCCCGACCGCATCGGCATAGTAGCATGAACGGGGAAAACTCTGCCCGCCAAACGGCCTCTGCGCTATGCCTCCAAGGTCGTTTCTATTGAAAACTACGCCCATCCTTTGAAGCTCTAATATATTTGCGGGGGCTTCGCTTGTTAAAATTTCGATGGCATCCTGGTCTCCAAGATAGTCGCTTCCTTTAACCGTGTCAAAAAAATGGGACTCCCATGAATCGTTCTCGCCTAACGCGGCGTTGACTCCTCCTTGCGCCGCTCCGGAATGAGACCTCGTTGGATAAACCTTGCTGACTATTATTGCGTCTATTCCTTTTTTTCTAAGCTCGACGCATGCCCTTAAGCCCGCAAGTCCGGCCCCTACAATAACTACATCATGTTTTAACATTTATAACCCCTATTTTTATAATCATTCCAAATTAAATAGTTTAGTCCGGCAGTTCGGCATAGTACCTTTTCCGATGCCGAATAATTTTTCTATTTTATTACGATTTTTAAGACAATATAGATAAAATATTATAAATTAAACTAAGATAATATTGCAATATTTTTTTTCGACCCAAAATTGAATAAAATTCGAAATTTTGATAAACTTTATTTGTTTCTTTCTAAATAAAGATACGGATAATAGAAATATTTCCTAATAAATCCGATGATTTTTAAAAATAAAATAAAATCCGCATATGTTTGGCCGTTTATAATTATAATCTTATTAACCGGCGTTTTTGCTCTGATTTTGCGCGCGAATTTTTTTCATAAGCCGCAAAGCCTACCCCCGGCAAAGAATGTCAATCAAAACAACGGCAAAAAGAATGCCTTGATTATCGGACTGCCTGCGGATGCCACCAATCTTATCGGCAATATGGCCGCCGACGCCCCTACGGCAGAAGTTACCTCTCAAATTTACGACGGACTCGTAAGGTATAACAGGAATTTTAAAATCGTCCCGGATCTTGCAAAATCGTGGAAAATCGGAAACGGCGGAAAAACTATAACATTTTACCTTCGTCATAATGTTTACTGGCAAAACGGGCAAAAATTCACCGCGAAAGACGTGCTGTTCACATATCGTTTAATGGTAAATCCAAAAACTCCAACCCCTTATTCCGCAGAATACCTTAAGGTTTATAAAGCAAGAATTATCGGCAGGTATATTTTCAGGGTAACCTATAAAAAACCTTATGCACCGGCTTTATCTTCGTGGGGCTTAAGCATTTTACCCGAAGCCCTGCTTAAAGGAAAAGACCTTTTGACTACAAAACTAAGAAGCCATCCCGTAGGCACCGGTCCTTACGAGTTTTATAAATGGATTCACGGATACGAGATAATATTAAAAGCAAATCCGCATTATTTTATGGGAGCGCCCCATATAAAACGGCTGACTTATAAAATAGTTCCGGATTCTTCTACAATGTTTCTGATGCTTAAATCAAACGGCATAGACTATATGGGTTTAACCCCGCTTCAATATAGATATGAAACGGGCGGCAAAAAATTCAATTCACGCTATAAAAAATATATCCATCCATCCTTAAGTTTCACTTTTCTGGGCTATAACCTTTTAGACCCGCTTTTTAAAAGCGTCAAAATAAGGCGGGCTTTAAGTTATGCGATAAATAAAAAAGAAATAATCAAGGGGGCGCTTTTGGGATTGGGCATAAAATGCTACGGCCCGTTTATGCCGGGAACATATTTTTATAATAAAAATGTTAAAAAATACGGATATAACCCCCATAAAGCGCTGCAACTTTTGAATAAAAAAGGATGGCGCCTTAAAAACGGAATTCTGGAAAAAGGCGGCAGACCTTTTAAATTTACCATATTAACCCCGCAGGGAAATTCGGAACGGTTAGCGGCTGCCGAAATTATCCAGCAAAATCTGAAAAAAATCGGCATACGGGTAGGTATAAGAGTGATGGAATGGACATCTTTAATATCCGAATTTATTATGAAAAAAAGATTTCAAACCGTTCTGCTCGGGTTTACTATTACCCCGAACCCGTATGATAACGCATCCATATTTATGGGTTCCAATATCGTCCCGAAGGGATTAAATTTCACTTCGTTTAACGACCCCGAAATAGACGGTTTATTCAGAAAAGCGCGCGGGACATTTAATTTAAAAAAACAAAGAAAATATTATTTTGAAATTCAAAGATTGATTGCTAAAGAAGAGCCTTACACATTTTTGTATATCCCTTACGCAATGCCCGTGGTAAAAAGGACTGTTAAAGGAATAAAACCCGCCCCCGCAGGCATCGGATATAATATAAGGGAATGGTATTATGCAGGGCAATAATTTTATTTTTTTTATTATTTTTGATACAATTGTTTTAAATTATTTTAAAGAGATGCAGGCAAAAACGAAGGTTATTTGGTATCATTAAATAAAATTAAGGGAACCGTATTTATGAAAAAAGAAATGAAATTAACCCATCTCGATGAAAAGGGAATGCCAAAGATGGTCGATGTTTCTCAAAAAGCGGACACCGTCAGGATTGCTTCCGCCCATGCAAAGGTATCGATGTCAAAGGAGGCATTTAAACTTGCCGCACGCAAGGGCGGCAAAAAAGGAGATGTTTTCGGAACGGCTAAAATTGCAGGCATTATGGCTGCGAAACAAACCTCGGGGCTGATTCCGCTATGTCATCCGTTAAATATCGAAGATTGCGATATTACCTTTGAACCGGATGAAAACGAAAGCGCGATAAATATAAAGTCCACCGTTAAAATATCCGGTAAAACAGGGGTAGAAATGGAAAGCTTGACGGCGGCGTCCGTTGCCGCGTTAACCATTTACGATATGCTAAAGGCGGTCGATAAATCAATCGAAATATCGGAAATTTATCTTACCACGAAAGAGGGTGGAAAAAGCGGATTATACGCGAGGAGAAAAGAAAAAGGCGTCTAAGAAAAAGGCACCTAATTTAAATCAGACACCTTTTCCCACAATTACGGAAAGGGCGAATATCCGGTAATCCCAAAATCCGGTTCCAGATTAAACATAAGGTTCATATTCTGGACGGCTTGAAGCGAAGCGCCTTTGCCAAGGTTATCTATCACGCTAAAAATCTTTAAAAATCCTTCTTCACCCTTATTTTTGCCTGCTTCAAATGCTATATGGCAATTATTAGAATAAATAACATTTTTGATATCGCAGTTTTGAACGCTTTCTAATATGGAAACAAACGGGCTGCCTCCGTAAAAATCATTATACAGGGTAAAAATCTCCCCTCCTCCAATACCGTCTTTTAATTTTAAATATATCGTGGTCAGTATCCCCCGTGCGACGGGAATCCTATGAGGGGTAAATAAAACTTTTAGTGAAATACCGTCTTTATCTTTATTATTCTTATTATTCGCTAAAAAAGCGGCGGCTATTTTTTCCTTAATTTCCGGCATATGCCTGTGCGACCAAATATTGTACGCTTTAACGGAATTTTCGACCTCGCAGAAAAGGTTTGATAATTTTAAGCCGCGTCCGTCGCCTGAAATTCCCGATAGAGCATCGATTATAACAGGAGCCTTTAGGTCAACGGCGTCTTTAAAGAAAAGGGGGAGCAAGGGTAAAAGAGCGCCTGTCGGATAACAGCCCGGGTTGGCGACAAATTGAGAGTTTTTTATTTTTTCATAAAAAACATCGCTAAGACCG
>JAKBNN010000012.1 GCA_021831025.1 bacterium
ATAGTTAATGCCATGAGCGCTCATAATCTGGACAACTTTAGCGGCATTGCCGAGGGCAAGTTTCCATCTCGCCGGACTATCCTGGGTTATTTGAATCACAACCTTCATAGTCTTATTTTTAAAATACGGAAGCGCCTGTATCTTTTTATAAGCATAAGCGTTGCCGCTAAAGTATATTAAAACCAAAGCCAAAACGATAAAAACTGCTTTAAATTTTAGCAAACCCTTTTTAAATAAATATTTATTCATTATTATTATCCTCCTTTCTCCATTTTTTAATAACTATATGCCAACCATTTATTTATAATTTTTTAATCATTTTCCTACGCTTATTTTATAGCCCTTTGAAAGCGAATAAACATATAGATCGAGATACTTCCACACTTTAGAGCCTATCTTTTTTTTAAATCCCTCTTCTCCGGTGTATATACAGTGATTAAACTGATCCTGCATAGTAATAATCTTGCCCCATTTTTTATATGTGGGATAATAAACTGCGTGGCCTATTACGGGCTTGGTCGGCTTGCCGCCCAGAACGCCTGCTCCACCGCCGGGATGACAGGAATCGCAGCTAAGACTAGAAGCGCCTAGCGGGGTATCGTAATAATGTTTTCCAAGCGTTAAAGCCTGTTGGACAGTTTTTGGGTTCCTGTCTGCCTTTGTGAAAACAGGACTTGGCGTTGTATTATATCCTTTAATTCTGTAGCCGTTGCTTAAATAGGTTACATAAAGGGTAAGCTCATTAAGTTTCTGTCCGCTGAGCGGTTTTCCTTTTAGCGCATGAACGATGCACATATTCAGTCTTTCTCCGAGAGTAATAACTTGATGGCTTTTGGGATTGAATCTCGGAAAAGTAGCCGCAACGCCTGCTAAACTCCTGACCACCTTGCCGACCTTTGGGATATAGGTGCCGATACTGTCAACATGACACTTGGCGCATGAAAAACCGTTTGTTCCAAGTTTAGCGCTATAAAATTCGGATTTCCCAATCTTTAAGGCGGCCTGTATTTTTTCTTTGGCAATCATTTTCTTGTTTAATTTTCCTTTTGCATAAGCAACACTATTAAAAAAGTATGATGCAAAGATAACCAGAAAAACTCCAAAAACAACTAAAATAAATCTTTTCATTTCTCCTCCTACGATAACGGTTATTTTATATTTAAGGTTTTAGAAATGTATAACCCTGCATCTGCTTTCTGGCTATCTCTATGACTCCCGCTGGAACTACTTTAACAAAAGGAAACAGCGCTTTTTTTGTCAAATGAGCTTTAAGCATAGTATTATGGCATGCCCGTATTTTTAATCCATAAGTAACTAAACTTTGAAGAACGGCTTCATTTTTTTTATCGAATTTCTTCATCACCATTCTTAGGCCCGGACCAAATACGACAAGCTCTAACTTGTATTTAAAAGAGTTATCTCCAAACGCGGCCATAACATTTTTTATATTGTCAATCGCAAGTCCCCACCTAGCAGGTTTTGCATAATCGACTTCAAATACCATTTTCATAATTTTGTGTTTAAAAAATGCAGGAAGAGGCAATGGATGAGTATTATAATATGCTGGATAGGAACTGTAAGACGATGGACCGTACTTTAAAGCATAAGCTTTAGGCGCAGGCGAGAAAAATAAAATTGAAACTGCGGCAATCATTAATAAACTTAAAAATAAACGAAACTTTTTCATTTTTAATCTCCTTAATCTTAATTTAATTATAAGTAATTATAAGCTGCGTAAAATACTTACCGACTACCCCCTCTCTCTTAATTTATATAAGAGTTTATATAAGGGAGTTTTGAAACTGCTTAAGCCATCGTCTTAATTTTAATTATCCCGCAGTCCTTGAATGCCTGTATATGACATCTTCTGTTTTGATAGATTTAATAGTTTTATGATTTCTGATATATTCTGCAATAACATCGCTTGCGTTAAATTTGGTTAATCCTTTATCATTTGTATTCATGTTTTGCATCTTGCCGCCTGTGGAAACTGCCCAGTATTTTTTAGTCAAGTCTAACGGCTTTCCGTTAATCTCCCAGCTTTTAATTCTTTTATGCAATGATTCATTGAGAAGCAAATGAAATTTTGAATTAGAAACACGCGTTGCATCTCCGCCCATCTGCAAATAAGCATCTTTTGCAAAAACATCGCTTAAAACGCTTAGCTGCGATAATAACAGCTGTTTTCCGGTAAGAAGAGTTTTATAAACCTCGGGGTAGGTCGTACCGTATTCGCCGTAAACATTTTCCATAGTAATATCGGAGCCGGGAAGTAAGGTTTCCCCCCAGCGCCAGCCGGGTGCAAAAAACAACGGGGTATCAAATTTTTCTATAAATGCCTGCTGCGCAACGTTATCAACCGTGCTGATAAATGTTGCTCTTCTATATAATAAATCTTCGGTAATTCCAAGTTTTTCATTAAGTATATGTTTATAAGGCGCATATTCTTCGTCTATTATCCTGCTTATTTCTGGGTCAGGCTTAATCCAGTTCGTAACTATCGGGATAAGTTTATGGTCGTAATCCGCTATTTTCTTATTTTGAACATTTAAATCTATTCTTCCTACAAACTTGCCGTGTGTTCCCGCCTGAACGATTATAGTGTTATTGATGATTTCGGGAGCGGGAAGTATGTCATGGGTATGCCCGCCGACTATAATGTCTATTCCCTTAATGAGGGCGGCGAACTTCCTGTCCACTTCGAGACCGTTATGGGACAGGACGACGACAAGATCGACCTTTTCCTTGCCCCTTAATTCATCGACCATCTTTTGAGCATGAGAGGTATTTATTCCGAAATCCCAATTTTTAACGAAATGCGTGGGGTGCGCTAACGGAACATAGGGAAAAGCCTGTCCGATGATTCCCACCCTTAAACCGTTGACTTCCTTAATAATATAAGGCTTAAAGATAAGCCCGCCCCATGTAGCGTTGGTAACATTCTGAGCAATGAAGGGAAATTTCAGTTTTTTTATGTTGGACAAAAGCTGCTTTTCGCCGTAAGTAAACTCCCAGTGTCCCGTCATTGCATCGTAACCCATTGCATTTTGAGTGTTTACCACCGCCATACCTTTAGTGAGGAGGGCTATGCCCGTTCCCTGCCACGCGTCTCCGGTGTCAAGCATTATCGTCTTGCCGTGCCTTTCTTCCTTTATTTTATTAAAGACGGCTGCCATATGCGCATAGCCGCCCATAGGGCCGTATTCTTTCGCATGTTTTACGAAATCCACGTAAGAACAGAAATAGCCCATCGCGGAACCGGGGTTTATATCGTAGTAAAGGTTGAAAGAATCACCGACAAGGTGGCCCGGCCTGCCGTTCATTGCGCGTGGGCCGATATTGACGGAAGGCTCGCGGTATAATACGGGCTTGAGATGGGCGTGCGAATCGGAATTCCACATTATCGTAAGGTTGCCTACCGGCTTAAACTTTAAGAGATTAACCGGATTAATCGCCGTAGCGCCTGCAAGAAGAGCCGCTCCTTTTATAAAATCCCTTCTGTTAATCTTTCGTAAATCCATTTATTATCAGCCTCCTGTTTTTGAAAGTTTTATATAAGTTTATATAGGAATGCAAATATCTTTAAAATCCGGTCTTTACGGAATCCATAATTTGAATAATCTGTTTCGTTACGGTTATGATAGTTTTTTTCTGCTCGGCGTTATTCTTAAAAAATTTAGAGAAATAAGAGGGCAGGAAAGAAATCATTACCGTGTATTTGCCTTCTTTGTAGATGGCAATCCTGCACGGCATAAACGCGGCATAGTTCATATTGTATTTTAAAAGTTTATAGCCGTCTATCAATTTGCAAAAATCTATCACCTTCAGATCGGGAATCTTGTATCCTATTCCTTTTATACCCGTGGATATAGGGGCAATCGCAAGAATGCTGTAGTTTGCACCTTCTATTCCCTGTTTCAGATCGAACAGGGCGCTTTTAAAGCTCTTCTTGACCTTGACGATATAAAAGGGGCCCTTGGGAATTTTTGTAGCAAACGAGTTTACGGGAAAAAAAACCGCGATAAAAAGCGATAAACCGAAAATAAACGCCAAACCGGCAGCGGCATGCATTACGACAAGCCTTCTTTTCTTCATCTTTACCTCTTGTGATATGTATTATATTTTCACACTACATTGACTATAACGGTCTTTTTATAAATATTATGATGCGTATCGTACATAACAAACTCTAACGGCGCTTTTTTGTCGGCTTTTAAATAAAAGGCAAGAAAAGGATTCGCAGATATTGCTATGCCGTAATCACAGGTGGTTACTAATTTTTTATCGTAATAAATATCGACTTTGTTAATAATCCACATAGGTATTATTTTTCCTGTTTTTGGGTTTTTAACAAGACCGGTATCCATGGGATGCTTTGTTATCGACATAACTTTAAATATCTGACCTTTTTTTACCTTTCTCGGGACTCTTACAAGAATTGTTCCTAATTTCATATCAAACTCCTTATTATATATTGATTCTAATAATAATTTTAATTGTTATGGTTAAATATTATGATGCTATAGTTTTTGCTAGCAGCCGCCGACCGTCACTTTCACGAATTCACGATTGCCGTAAAGCGACCCGTTAGAATATTCGGTTACAACCTGAACATAGGAATCCTGCTGAAGTTTAATTCTCGTCGCAATAAAAGCCCTGCCGTTATCCGGCGTTAAATAAAACGAAGCAACATGAGGAACAGGATTATTCAAATCAAAGACATGGAATGCGCTGATATAATCCCCTTTTTTCATCGGATATTTAGAGTCGATGGCGAGCGGGACAAGACCGCCGTTTTGTGCAATCAAAGGCAGGTGTATCTTAGGAAGCATTAATTTTTTAAATTCGGCGGAATTCTTTTCCGGCCATGTAATCTCTTTCCCCTTAAATTTTTTTAGTTTTGTTTTAATGATATGAATCTTTTTGGCAGGCTTACCTGCTTTCGGCGCCGCAAGAGCCGTGGCGGCATCGGAAACTACGGAAACGGGGACTAATGCCGCAACGGTGATTACGGCAGTTTTCTTAATAAAATCTCTTCTCGAAACATGATCGTTCATTCTAAAAACCTCCCTTGTTTTTAATCGTTAGGCTATTTTAAAAATATAATATAAGATATATAATATTTGCTGTATTTCTTTATATCATTAGCCGGAGCCGGCAAATTTCCTCAATGTTTCTACTTTATATTTACCGCCGCCTATCCATTTTGCTACAAGCAAAAAATCTTTTGCATTCCAGTATCCGGGCAGAACGAATATCTTTTTATAAGACGGGTTGAAAAAAATATCGTGCGGAACTCCCGTAACATGAAAAAGCGCCGCTATCTGCACGCCGGACATTATTTTTCCGTTAAAATATTCCGTCGTTTTATTGCTGTATATGTCAACCATAACGGGATGAAAATGCTTATTAATATAACCTATAAAATCCTTGTCGGTAAAAACATGCTTATCCATTCTTATGCAGAAGG
>JAKBNN010000058.1 GCA_021831025.1 bacterium
GTGAAGCTTAAAAAGACGGGACAATATAAATATAAACAAACTTATGCAACCAAAACTACATAATTACTGCATCGAAAAAACATTCGAACTGCTTTATAACGATTCGAAGCATGATGTCATAGATACCATTTTTAACCGCGATATTTCGGACTTGAAACCCGATGAACGCATTAAATTAATGCAACGCGGCTCTTACATTATAGACAGGCTTGCCATTAAAAAATTAAGGGTTCACTGGTTT
Source organism: bacterium (assembly GCA_021831025.1). Taxonomy (GTDB): domain Bacteria; phylum SZUA-79; class SZUA-79; order Acidulodesulfobacterales; family Acidulodesulfobacteraceae; genus Acidulodesulfobacterium. The sequence continues at coordinate 242 of JAKBNN010000058.1, forward strand.
GGCGGACATTACTTATACCCTCACTCTCATGCGGGCTACATCAGGGGATTTTCGGACGCCGGCACAAAATGCGTCCAACTCTTTAATATTGCCGCAAAAGATTGGGAAAAGGGGCGGTTTAAAAGGTCATTCATAGCGCTGGGCGGAGCGACGCATCTCGTTCAGGACCTGTGCATACCGTTTCACACTACTAATCTGGCATTAAGGAAACATGTTCTTTTTGAAAGATGGATATCATTGCGTTATTTGGATGTAAATTTGCCTTTAGAAAACGGGATATATAAGTTTAAGCCTTTAAAAGGGCATTATAACGACAAACACCCCTTTGGCTGGGTTGATTACAACGCTCATAATTCTTCGAAATACCTGCCTGAATTATTATATGCAAGAACAAAAATGGAATATTTTAATTCACTCGGTAGAATCCTGCCCGAAGCCATAAAAACATCAGCCGGTTTTCTTGAATTATTCACAAAAAGGGTTAATGGAATCAAAAATTGAAATTTGTCAGAATCATGGGTTGACAAAAAATCTTTATTCCTGCCACGGCGGCAACATATTACCATATACAAAAGACTTATACGGCGACATTAATAATGCCGGTAGTTTTAATCCTTCACGGCTAAAAATAATAGATTTTTCCGCAGGCATAAATCCATTCGGCTTAAGCAAAAATGCCGTTAAAATCATAAAAAATTACAGGCTGACAAAATTTTTCGTCGAAAATTACCCCGAAAGCTACCCCGAAACCCTGACAGACGCATTATCCATTTATCATAATATAAGTAAAGACTTGTTATTTCCGGGGGCAGGGGCAACCGACCTTATTTTCAACATTACACAGGTTATAAAGCCGGAAACAGTCCTTATAGTCGAACCGTCTTTTTATGAATACGAAAGGGCGGCAATATCGGTAAAATCCTCTCTTATTCATATAAATACTTATCCTGCCGATAATTTCAGGCTTTTGAAAAAAAGCTATTTGAATCTTTTAAAAAATATCGAAAAGCTAAACAAAAACGATATGGTTTTCCTCGCGAGCCCTTCAAATCCGGCAGGAGCCGTTACCCCTTTGGACAGTATTAAGGAAATATTAAACCTGCTAAAAAAGAATGATGCTTTTTTAGTTTTGGATGAATCGTTTATGGATTTTTGCGAGAAATTTTCGGCTAAGCGCCTGATACGCGAATATAATAATTTAATTATAATCCGCTCTTTAACAAAATTTTTTGCAATGCCCGGCGAAAGATTAGGTTACATAATAGCGAATAATGAAATAATCGATAAATTTTCCGGCAATATTATTCCATGGAAAATAACCGGTCTTGGAACGGCAATTGCAATCAGTTCTTTAAATGACGGGGATTATATTATAAATACCGCGCAAAAATTAGAAAACATAAAATATAATCTTCACGGCAGGCTAAAAGCTCTTAACGCGTTCGAAATAATACCCGGCGAAGCAAATTTCTTTTTAATAAGAATTAAATCCAAAAAGTTTAACGGATTGGATTTAAAAAACTATTTGCTTAAATCGGGTATTTTAATTAGATATTGCGGAAATTATCACGGTCTTGACGATAAATATTTCAGGATAGCCATCCGAAAAAAATTCGAAAATAATTATTTGATCGGCAAGTTGAACGAATTTGCCCTGTCATTATGAAAATAATCATAAATATTTTGCGCCGCCGTTTTGTTGACGCCTTTAATATCCGATAGTTGATTTATCGAAGTGTTTTTCACATTTTCCACGCTCCCCAGACTATCCATTAAATTCTTGTAAACCGCTCTTCCAACCCCTTTGATGTTTAATAATTCGGAGGAAACTAACGACTTCCGCTTAAGTTTCGAAAAATACGACACGGCAAACCTGTGCGCTTCATCTCTTAACCGCATCAGTAAAAAAATTGCCTCTTTATTCTTTCCAAAATTGACCTCGTTCTTTCTGTTCGGCAAATAAATATTATCCGTTTCGATATTTTTACCGCTGTCTTTTGCCTTTGCAATCGCAATTAGCGCCGGCATATCTTTAGCGTCTATCAGTCCTTTTTTCTTAAATTCATTTGATACCCTTACTAAAACATTTAATTGCCCTTTTCCGCCATCCGCCATAATTAAATCCGGCAGCGGGTCTTTTCCTGCCGCCGCATTATTAAACCGCCTGTATAAAGCCTCATACATCATGGCATAATCATCAGGGGTATTTTTTGACCTAATTCTGTATTTTCTGTATAATGAGGTATCCTTTTTACCGTTATTAAGAACGGACTTGGCGGCAACCGCATAAGTCCCCGATATATTAGAAATATCAAAACATTCAATAATTTCAGGGATTTTATCAAGGCGCAGAACATCCTTTAATATGCCGAGCAGTTTTTCTTCCCTGCCCTTGCCGTCCGCGCCTTTTTCTCCTTCGTTACCTACCTTTGCCGAGCCGCCTTCGCCCGCCTTTTCCAAAAAATTCTTTTTTGCATTTTCCAATGCCATTGCTATAATATCGCCGTATTTATTCTTTTTTCCGTTAAAAACTGTTTTACCGGCGCTGATAATTTTCACCTTTTTGGCCGAAAATTGTTTAATATAACTTAAAAGGCTGTTTTTATCATCGATATTTATGTTTACCGGAATTAAGATTTCATCGGAAATCTTTCCGTCTATTTCCAAATTTTTGGAATAATACTGGTTTAAAAAAGCCGAAAGCATTTCATCGTCATTTAAGTATATGTTTTTAAAGAAAAAATTTTTCGTGCCTACAATTTTTCCGCCTCTGATAATAATTACGACAACATCTATCCTGTCCTTTTCACCGTAAAACCCTATAGCATCTATATCCTTTTCATTTTTTAATACGGTTATCTGCTTTTCGTTGATTATGGTTATTGCGTTAATTTTATCCCTGATTTTTATAGCCGCTTCAAAATTTAATCCCCTTACATACCCGTCCATAGACCGCTTTAATTCCCTTAATAACTGCCTGTTTTTTCCGCTCAGTAAAAGTCTTATCCCCTCCACCTTTTCCTTATAGCCGGAAGTCCCGATATATCCGCAGCATGGAGCGGCACACCTGTTTATCTGGTAATAAAGACAGGGCTTTTTCTTAGCGGCATAAGAATTGAATTTATTGTCGGTGCAAGTCCTTATCTTAAATATCTTGTTTATCGTTTTTATCGTTTGCGTTACGGCAAAAGAGCTTGAATATGGGCCAAAATACTCCCCGTCGCCTTTTTTAAAACTTCTTGTTTTTATGATATAGGGAAAGCCTGTTTTTGACTTTGCTATCCTGATGTAAGGATAAGATTTGTCATCCTTAAGGCTTATGTTATATTTAGGTTTATATTGCTTTATTAAGTTATTTTCAAGCAAAAAGGCATCCAGTTCGTTTTGAGAAACTATCGTTTCGATATCATGAATTTTCGAAACAAGATGTTCCGTCTTCACGCCGGCTTTTTTATTCGAAAAATATTGTAAAATCCTCTTTTTTAAATTTTTTGCCTTGCCGACATATATTACATCCCCGCCTGCGTTTTTCATAAGATAAACCCCGGGGGATTGCGAAACATTTTTAAGTTTGACAGTCAAATCTTCATTCATGGCATAATCAAATCTTATCCATTAACAACATATTTTTTTTAACCCTATTCACCTCGTCCCTCAAGCGGGCGGCTTCCTCAAAATTCAGTTCTTTGGCAGCCTTTTTCATTTTTTTGGAAAGATTCCTGATTCTTTTTTCAGCCTCTTTCGGATCTATCATTAAAGGTTCTCCCCCGCTTAAGCTTTCGGATAAATCGATATAATCCTGTTCAAAAATTGTCGTCAAAAGTTCGGATATATTTTTTTGAATGGATTTAGGGGTTATGTTATGTTTTTTGTTATACTCCTCTTGAATTTTTCTTCTTCTTTCCGTTTCCGATATGGCATACCGCATCGATTCTGTAATTTTATTACCGTATAATATAACCCTGCCCTTGATATTCCTTGCCGCCCTTCCTATCGTCTGAACCAGCGATGTTTTAGAACGCAAAAAGCCTTCTTTGTCGGCATCTAAAATTCCGATCAACTCAACTTCCGGAAGGTCTAAGCCTTCTCTTAAAAGATTTATTCCGACGAGGACATCGAACTCGCCAAGCCTTAACTCCCTTATAATCTTAAATCTCTCTAACGAATCGATATCCGAATGCAAATATTTTGCCTTAACCCCGCTGTCTAATAAAAATTCCGTCAAATCCTCGGACATTCTTTTTGTCAGCGTAGTAACAAGCACCCTGCCCCCTTCGTTAACGGTCTTTTTGATTTCGCCTATAATATCGTCAACTTGATTGGTTTCCGGTCTAACCTCCACCTGCGGGTCTATTAAACCAGTCGGGCGGATTATCTGCTCTACGACCCGGGAACTGACGCTTAGTTCATATTCCGCCGGCGTTGCCGAAACAAATATAAGATTATTTATATGGGATGAAAATTCGTCGAAATTTAAAGGGCGGTTGTCGAGCGCGCAGGGAAGCCTGAATCCGTATTCGACAAGCGTTGATTTCCTTGAAATATCCCCGTTGTACATTCCCCTGATTTGCGGAACGCTGACATGGGACTCGTCAATCATGATAATAAAATCATCCGGAAAATAATCGAGAAGGGTCGGGGGCGGCTCGCCCTTTTTTCTGCCGGTTAAATGCCTCGAATAGTTTTCGATACCCGAACAATAACCCATCTCTTGAATCATTTCGAGGTCGTACATAGTCCTCTGCTCAAGCCTCTGCGCCTCGACAAGCTTGCCTGATGATTTAAGTTCCATCAATCTTTCTTTCAGCTCTCCCTTAATAGACTTAACGGCGCCCTGCAAGGTTACCTCATCTGCGACATAATGCGATGCTGGATAAATTGCAACCTTTGAAAGCCTCCTTATAATTGCGCCTCTAAGCGGGTCTATCTCCGCTATCAAAGAAACTTCGTTTCCAAAAAACTCTATTCTTATTGCAACCTCTTCTTCATAAGCCGGAAAAATGTCGATTATATCCCCTCTCACCCTGAATGTCCCTCTGTGAAAATCTACATCGTTTCTTTCGTATCTTATCTCGGTCAGCTTATCCAAAATATCGCTAAAATTGACCTCGTCCCCTTTTTTTAGCTCAAGGAGCATATTTCTATAGCTTTGCGGCGAACCAAGCCCGTATATGCAGGAAACGGAAGCGATAACGATAACATCCCTCCTTGAAAGAATAGAACGGGTTGCCGAATGCTTCATTTTATCTATCTGGTCGTTAATAGCGGAATCTTTTTCTATATAAAGGTCTTTTGACGGAACATAAGCCTCCGGCTGATAATAATCGTAATAACTTATAAAAAACTCGACGGCGCTTTCCGGAAACAATGCCTTAAATTCGGAATAAAGTTGTCCCGCAAGGGTTTTATTCGGCGCAATTATCAAAGCCGGACTTTCGAGTTCTTTGATAACCTGCGCCATCGTAAATGTCTTTCCGGAACCGGTCACGCCCAAAAGCGTCTGATACTTATAGTTTTTACCCTTTATCCCTTTAACTAACGAATCTATCGCCTCTGGCTGGCTGCCTGCGGGGGTGTTTTCCGAAACAAGGTTGAACAATGACATAATAGGGCTATTATAACATTTTTTGGGGTTTTGAATTACTATTTCATGAAGCTTTATTGCACAGCAAAGAATAAGGACAGTATTCGCAAGTCTTAATGTCGGAATTATCGGGAATAAACGGTTTTTCTTTATCCAGCATTTCTTCTAATATATTTTTTAACGAGGGAAGAATTATCTTCTCCATAATTTCATCTTTATCAGCGCTATTAATTTTTTCTTTATCAAATAAATACTGCCTGTGTCCCCTGCTGCCGGTTTTTTTATCTAATGTTATTAAATTAATACAGGCGTTTAAATTTTTATAACCTCCGGTGTTGTGTTCTGACTTGTAAAGATAAAGATAAATCGGGAGCTGGAATGATTTTATAAGTTCTTTAACTTTGCTTCTACCTTGTATGCCTGATATAGCCGAAATATCACCCGCAAGACCGCTTTTGCCACTACATTTATATTTTAAAATCTTCTCAATATCCGGTTTAACGGGCGATCTGCCTGTTTTATAATCTATAATAAGGATATTTTCGTTTTCTTTGATTTCTTGATCCCCTTCGTTATTCTCTCTGCTTTTGTATATATCTTTATACATATCGATTCTATCGATTATGCCGTATAGTTTTATTGTTTTAGTTTTCTCCCGTTGTTTGCCGCCCGCAATTATAAATTCTGCTTCCTTCTTAGTTTCTAAATCTAAAATTTCCATGCAGGTTTTATTCCAGTCATAACTCCTAAGGTCTTTTTTGATGAAATTATATAATAATTTTTTTGCCGTTTCTTTAACGAGAAAAAATTCGCCGTTGTCTATATCTACTTCCAATTCTTTAAGCATATCCGGGCTTTCTATAATACTATCTATTGCAGATTCTAAATAGCGGTCAGCGTTATAATCAGCCCCATAATTATTTCCTTCTATGAATTGTTTAAAATTATATCTATTTTCCTTGATACCTTCATAAAATTTTTTAAGGATACTATGGACAAATATTCCTGTTTTGTCCGCCCCTATCCTTTTACCCTGCTCTTTAATTTCTTCAAGGCGGATAATGTATCTATAATAAAACTGCGTGGGGCAATTAATATATGTATCTATGGCGGAAACAGATATTTTTTTCATTAAATCGCCCAATATTTTTAAAACTTCATCACTTTTTTTAATTTCGAAATCGTTTTCCCCGCCTTGAGATTCTCGAAATATTATCGTTTTGAAACCCAAATGGTTTACTTTATCTTCTATATCGAGTTTTTTTGTCTTTTTCTCCTCATCCCAAATAATTTCTTCTATCAACCTGCTTCTAATTCTCTTATCGTTTTTAATATAAACGATATGAGCCTGCCTGGATCCGAATACAAGTCTTCTGAAATGATAGCGATACAGCGCTTCATGATCGTTATAAGTAAATAAACCTAAACTTTTTCTCACAAGATACGGCAGGAACGGATCGAATTTCTTTACCTGCGGCAAAACATCTTCGTTTGCATCGAATATCGCAACCCTGTCAAACTTAAGAACGCGGGTCTCGAGGATTCCCATTATTTGCAAACCATTAAGCGGAATTCCGTTAAATGCGATAGATTCGTTATCTATATAGTATTTAAATAATCTAAATACCGATTTCTTTAGTGCGGGTTCATTATTAAAATATGAATCTTTAAATAAATTTACGGCCTCTATCATTTTTTTGGTAAATTCCGGCGAAAGCTTATACTTCAAAGCATCGTTATTTTCTTTTGTTATTAAATTAACGATTTTTATCAAACTTCCCGCAAAGTCTTTTGCCGTTGTTTTATTATCTTCGAAATTTTTAAAAAAATGTTCATGAACGGTCTGTATTATATTTGCTGCGGATGCGTCTGCGGCGTTTTTGTTTATTAAGTAATTATTTTCTATCTCATTAAGGCTTATGAATATATCTCCGTTTTTTACGATAAGATTTTCTATATTATTTATTGCGGATATAGTTTTTATTCCGCCCAATGTTTTAATATACGGATGCTTCACCAAATTTATATAATCCTTTGCCTGATATTCAGGCTCTATTTTTGGGTTAGCAAACCCTCCGTGCGCGGATATTTTGCTTTGGACCGACATCTGAGCCTTATATATAAGCTCAATCAATGAATAAAGCGGGGTTCTTTTTAGAGGATAACCCATGGTTATGTTGCAACCTGCATCGATGTAATCCATAATATGATAAAGAAAAGGTAAAAGCGTATTGGAATCGGGCAAAACAACGGCATTTTTTTGGGGATCGAAATTATTTTCATCGAAAATTTCGTTTCCGGCAAGCAACTCGGAATGGGTATCGAACCCTTCATAAAAAAATAAAGCGGTTTTATGCTCGTTGACCGGGGTTTCGGGCGCACCCGCTTTTGCCTTGCAAACTATCTCCGCGTTGTCTAACGATTTTTTTAAATTTACGACGATATTATCTTTTAAATACTCCTCCTCTTTGAAAGATTCTATCTGGGTATAAAATTCTGCAATCCCGTTCCTTATTAGAGGCTTTATAACATCCGACTCTGCCTTGTTAAGAAAAATTAAGCCGGCAAAATATATTTTTTCGAATTCGTTAATTACGGACTTCGGCGCATTGTTATTTAAAAATTTAGATGCTTCTATATAATTTAAACCTGCGGTCGTTAAATTCTCTTCCTTTAATTTTTCATGAAATTTATGTCTAATTACAGGTAAATAATTATAAAATTTGCTCATATTTTCGGGTATAGATGCAATGCAAGATTCTACCCTGTTAATACTTTCGTTATTCACCGACCCCGCATCGAGTTCGTTAATCGTATTAAATAATTGCACCCCCCATAAAAAGAAATCTTCGAACTTATCCGTTTCCTTAAAAAATTTTAAATCGGTTTCATTTTTAACGATATTATACAAAAACCAGGAGGCATTTATAGCGTTAATTTCCGCTTTGGAGCCGGAACTTTTTTCGGCAATGAATTTTATAAATTCGCTTAGCGAAAATATAGCAGGGGGATAATAAGGAGACTCAAGTTTATTTGCAAGAATAGATCTTAAATATAATGCCGGCCGTTTCCCTGGAAATACCACCGCATATTTTGAAAAATCTTTGTTTAACCCGTTATCAATGCTGCCACGTCTGCCATTGCCTCCGTTATTATCCCTATTATTCACATTTAATCCGGGTAATCCGGGGTTTATATCCTCTATAAGTTTATCCGCTATATATTCCAAAAGAAAATCTTTATAAGAAAGCGCATATATATTCATGAAACCTTTTCGACCCTTTTTTCATCGGTATATAAAATATATCCGCTTATATCTATGCCCGGCTTGCCGGTATTGCTAATATTTGAATATATACCCGCAAGTATATCGATGTATTCCCTGACCTGTCTTTTGTATTTAACGGATTTAGTTTCGTCAAGCCTGCCCGTTTTATAATCTATCACCGCTATTCTACCTGAACATATTACAAGCCTGTCTATTCTTTTAAGCTCTCCTGCGTAATTTACCGTCTCTTTTTCGTTAAAATTCATTGCATTTTTATCGTTTACAAAAAACCAGTCTTTAACTTCATTTATACTTAATAAACTTATAATGTCTTTTTTAATTGTTTCTCTTTCCGAATCGCCTATTTCTATAAAATAATTTTGCAATTTAATAAATTCACGGGTTGCCTCTGAAACAATTTTATCTAATTCGGCTTCATAATTATTTTCGTTTAAAAAATTTATTTTCGATAATATAAAATGCACAATATTTCCTTTTAACAAACCCTTTTTTATATTTTCATCCAAAATAAAGGAAATGTCTTCTTTTTGATATACTCCGTATAAATGTTGTTTCCAATCGTAATTTTTAAATCTCCGGCTAATATTGTTTAATTTTAATATATTAAAGGATGGGGTAGAATCCTCGTTATTGCATTCACCTAAATGATTTTTTTTACTTCCGATTTCTAAAGTATTTACATCTTCCCCCATATTATTGTCGAAAAAAAGATCAATTAATTTGTTATTGCCGTTTCCGAATTTAAAAGGTATTAATATATAAAGTTCCTCTTTCGCCCTTGTTGACGAAACATAAAAAAGGTTTAATTCATCGATAAACCTCATAGATTTTTCATAAATATATGCTTTTATCTCATCTAAATTTTCGTCGATACTTAATAAAAAATCCTGATTGTCTTTATTCGCATAATAAAGTTTAATATAGCCGTCTTTATTTTGAGGTTTATTATATTCTTCGTAACCGGCGCATATATCACCTTTATATTGACTGCCGCGGTGTTCCAAAACGATCTCGTTAACGGGAGTTATTTTAATACCCGCATAGGGTATAATTACAACCGGAAATTGGAGACCTTTAGCCTTATGCATAGTCAAAACATTTACGGCGTAATTTGCCGAATCGAGCTTTACTAAAAACTGATCGTTTTCCTGCTTATCGTCCTTAAAAAAATCGATAAACATATCTACGGTGTTTTCGCCCTCCTGTTCCATGTTTTTTATAATCTCTATCAGATGCATAAAAAATCCGAGATTATCTTTAAATCTTTCGTAAATATTAAATTTTTCGTACAATTTACAGACGGTATCGTAAGCAGGATAATATCCTGCGCCGTTAAACAGCTCTTCGATGTAATTATCCCATATGTTTTGCCCTATACGGCTGCCGTTATTTAGCTGCCATTTTTTAAATTCTATATAAATAAAATCCGTCTTCCTGTTGTTTAAGATAAAATTATTTATTTCCCGTCTCGATGTTAAATCGGATTGAATAACTCCTGCAAAAATTTTTCCGCCGATAAAATTAATAAACGAAAGGTTGTCCGCAGGCTTATTAAGGAATTTCAAAAAGGAAATAACTTCTTTGATTAAAGGATTATTTCTTATATCTGCGCTCTGTTCGGATTCCACGGGAATATTTTCCTGTTTAAGCTTAAGAACGAGACCGGCAGATTCCTGATTGGTCCTTGTTAAAATTGCAATATCTTTAAGGCCGTATTTACCGCTGTCCGTTAAATCTTTTATAATCCTTACTGCTTTATTTGCGCATTTTTCCTTAATACCGGCGTCTAAAACATCATCCGGGGGCAAACCGTTTTCGAAACCATTATCTTCCGCTCTCTGCTTATAAGTCTCTGCGCCCTGTTCTTCAGCTTTATCCTTATCCTTGCCGTTACCCTTTTCATTATCGTTTAAAAATCGTTCTATATAAATATAACCTTTAAAATCATCATTGATATCCTGAGGATTATCGGGTATATGCTGTTCATGGTCTTTATAAATATTTTCTATAAGATTGCCTGTTATCTCACCTTCTATATTTTTAATCGTTTTTTGGACTTTATCCTGATTATCTTTGCCTTTATATAATAACTTTTCGGCGAGATTTTGAGGATTAAATGTTTCGTTAAAAAAATCGATAAGCGCTTTTTTAGACCTGAAATTATTCTCAAGTTTTTCTAAATAACAATTTCCGCTATTTATGATATTGCCGTAAAAATAGTTAACAATGCCATCGAAAAGACTTGCATCGCTGCCTTTAAATCTATAAATCGACTGCTTTTTATCTCCTACATAAAAAATGGAGCCGCCGTTTGAGATGCTGTTTTCCACTAAGGCCTTAATATTTTCCCATTGAAGCCTGTCGGTATCTTGAAACTCATCGATTAGATAATGGTAGATTTGCTCCCCGATATTAAAATAAATATCGGGAACTTTGTTATCTTTGATTAATTCATTAACCCTTATTTTTAATTCGTCTATAAATATAACGCCGTCGTTTTTAGATTTTTCGGCTATAATGCTTTTAATTTCTTTTAATATTTTTATGTACGAATAGAACTTTATCCCGTTAACGGTTAAAATTGTATCTCTTATGCCGGCTCTTATATCATCCCAGATTTGCTGAAGGCCTGTTAATAAATCTTGATTTTTTAAATTTTTAGAATTGGTAATTATATCTTTTACAGATTGTCTTTGCCAGTATTTGGAAACGAAATCCCTTCCCGTATTTTTTTCTAATCCGTTTTGAAATGTTTTATGTAATCCTATTTTATATGATTTATCCAACCCGTTAATTTCATCTATTAAATTTAATAAATTTTTTAATTTTCCTCCGCATTCCGGAAAATTTCCGAAAGGTTTTTCTAAATTTATTATATCTTTCGTCAATGCTTCTATATGCCTGTGGGTTTTGTCCTGAAAATCTTTATCTTCACAAATTTCGAAATATTTTCCGCTCGTATTTTCAATTGCTCTCAAATCTTTTATAATACCGGCAATTATGAAACGGGGATTGAGTCCTGTTTTGCCTTCTATGTCCGTATAATTTTTAATAAAATCGAGAAAGATTTTTTTAATCTCGGTGTCCTCGTTTACCGTTAAAAGCAGTTTATCTATTGCAAAATCGATGTACGGCAGCGGATTCACTCTTATATCGAACCCGGGCGCTATACCTGTTTCCGGCAAAGATGCTTTAATTATTTCCGTTAAAAAACTATCGATTGTCTTAATATTAAAATCGGAGTAATTTCTTATTATATTGTCAACTAAATTGGACGCTTTGTTTATGAGGGCGGCATCGTCGTCTTTCCCATCTTTCATGCCGGTTAAACCCGTAACGCATTTTATTTGATTTAATGCCTGCTTTTCGCCTGTTGCAATAGATTTTAATAACTTTAATATACGTTCCTTCATCTCTGATGCGGCGTTGTTGGTAAAGGTAATGGCTATAATATTATTAAGGCCGTTTGTATCTATCCCTTCTATCCCTCTTTTTATATTTGCCGACAGAAGAAACTGCGCATATCTTAACGAAAGGTTGTGAGTTTTACCGCTTCCTGCGGAAGCCGATAATTGATAGATGTGGGGAAAAACGAGGTCTTTGTCTTTTTTAAGGACATTATTCATTAGTTTCAAAGTTTACGGAAAAAGCATTTTTTTATTTATTTTTTAATCTCTTAAGCTCAATAAATAATATTGGATTTCCTGTCCCATATTTTAATAAAATTTACTATTGCCATTTTTATCTCATATTTATTGGTTATATATGTTGCGTTATTATCCTGGTTTGAAGGCGAGACGCAGGAAAGGTAATAACACGATGCTCCTTCCGCCGAAGGCGACCAGTTTGCTGAACCCTCTCTAAAAACAATGCCCGGAATTATGAATATCTTGTCATGCATAATATTCCAAAAACCCTTGTCCCTTTTAGCTTTAATATAAATGTTCCTGACATGTTCAAGCATATAAGTTCTGTCGGTTCTATCTTTCATTTGCTTGTCATCCCTGTAAATATATATTTTTACCCCTTCATGGGCTAACTTAATCAGTTCTTTTGCGATTTTATAATCGGTAAACGAGTACATTGCTATATAAAGTCTTTTTGCAAAAACCGCCTTCTTAAGGTAAAAAATATCTATTTTTTGGAGATTGGCCTCCGGCGAATAATAGGTATAGGAGACTGCAAAAGCAGAGGCGGGATTTATAATAAAAATAACAGCCATGCTAAATATAACCGGTATAAAAAAATTTAATCCATATGTAAGTATAACTTTTTTCATAGCTTACCCTTTTTTCATTATAGCATATATGCTTTTTTAACGTAATTAATTTAATTCAGGGTTTCTAAAATCTGTACCTCTAAGGTTATCGCCGTTCCGTGGCGGCGGATAGATATAGAAGTTTTAAAATGAAAGTTCAAAATTGGGCACAGTTTTTAAAAATAGATTTTTATAAAGACCGTAAAGTTAATAAATAGTGGAGCGGGCCGCCGCCAGAAGGGCTTTCAATGCCTCGGTTATGGAATATAATAATATGGTAATCCAGTTCCCTTCAAGTATAATAGCAGGGATGTTTAATTTTACTTTCAGAGAATCTTTTACTGTTTCCGAAGAGGAGGCCAAACCCGTTAATGTAGGCAACCTTTTTAAGCAGTAAATAAAATTAAATTATATTTCTTTATGAAAGAGAAATATTATGATATAATTTCTTTATGAAAGAGAAACTTAAAGAGATAATTAAGGATTTTCATAAAGGAGACCTTCCCAAAACAAAAAAAAGGGATCTGGAAATTCCTTTAAAATCGCAAAAAATTATAACCGTTTCGGGCGTCAGGAGAAGCGGCAAAACCTTTATCCTTTTTGAAACCATTAAAAGGCTTTTGAAAGCTAAAATTCCTAAAGAAAATATACTTTATGTAAATTTCGAAGACGAAAGGTTCGATTTTAAAAAAGAAACCCTTGATTTAATACTTCAAGCATACAGGGAATTATATCCCGATAAGGAACTTTCCGGATGTTATTTTTTCTTCGATGAAATTCAAAATGTGGACGGATGGGAAAAATTCGCGAGAAGGCTTTACGACACCGTTACGAAAAATATATTTATCACCGGCTCCAACTCAAAACTTCTAAGCAAAGAGATTGCGACTTCCATAAGGGGCAGAACGGTAACTTACGAGGTATATCCGCTGTCCTTCAAGGAATTCCTTAATTTTAACGGAATGGAAGCCGACTTATACCCCTCTAAAAACAAGGCAAAAATAGCAAACCTTTTTGAACAATTCTTATTTAAAGGCGGTTTTATCGAAATTGCCGACGCAAAGGATAAAACTTTACAGGTTAAAATATTGCAGGATTATTTCGATACCATGCTTTACAGGGACCTGATAGAAAGGTTTAATATAACTAATATTCCGGCATTGAAATATTTTATAAAGAGGGTATTCGAAAATATAACGAACCCGCTTTCCGTTCACAAAATTTTCAACGAACTTAAAACCCAGGGATATAAAATCGGCAAAAACCTTCTTTACGAGTTTATGGAAGCCTCTTCGGCAATATATCTTTTCATTCTCGAAAAAAAATACGCCCAATCCGTCCTCAAAGAAGAACTCGGGGAGAAAAAGGCTTACGTCATTGATAACGGACTTTTAAACGCGGTAACTTTTAAGTTTTCCGCCGATTACGGAAAACTTCTCGAAAACCTTATGTTTCTTGAATTCCAAAAAATGAGATATAAAACATTTTTCTATAAGGGCAAAAAAGAATGCGATTTTGTTTTATACGACGAAAGGGGCGAAAAAACGGCAATACAGGTATGCGCAGACCTTTCGGACGCGGATACGAGAAACAGGGAAATGGAAGGGCTGGCGGAAGCCTGTAAAAACCTTAAAATTAATACCGGGCATATTTTAACGCTTTCCCAAGAAGAAACGATAGCCTATGAAGGCTTGACCGTTAAAGTCGAACCGGCATTTAAGTTTTTACTTTCTTTTGGAACCCCCGACAGGTAATTTAGGGGTATAAATTTCTTACTATATTCTCTCCTTTTATTTATTTAATATGGATTCGATTTTATTGATTTTTTTTATTTGTTTCTCGGATGGATTATTTTTTTACACTTTCCGGCTTTAATATATGCTTCTCTTAGCGCTTCGGCAATTTTAATATGGAGCGGGCAACGAGGTTCGAACTCGCGACACCAAGCTTGGGAAGCTTGTTATTAGCCCTTATAACTTATTTATTTTATTAATTAATTTTTATTATTTAAAATCGCTTGTGCCTAAAATTGTGTTTATAAAGCTATTTTTGCCCGGCAGGATGTATAAGGTTAAATAATCTTTCGTTAAATCTGTTCATTATGTCCACTTTCTCGTCTAATGCCGTAATTTTATGGATTAGGTATTTCTAATTCTTTGCAGATTTTTATAACTAAAAAATCGTTAATTTCTTTATGGCGAGGAACGGTAGCAACTTTTCCGTTTTCGATATTAATAAATTTACTATGTTTAGAGCCTTCGTCGTCTAAAATACAATTATGCTTTCTAAGATGCTTGATAAAACTTTTTTGTTTCATGCAAAATTGATTTTAAGAATTATTTCTTGTTTATGCGATAAAGAAGTAATGTCGGTTTTTATAGGTTTTCTTATTAACCGAATAGCGTCGATAAGATTTTCTTTTGCTTCTTCCAATGTTTTTCCTTGAGTTAAAGCTCCCGGCACGTCTTCGCTATATCCTATCCACCAATCGCCATCTTTAATAAATGTAGCTTTTATTGTTTCTTCCATATTTTAATACCGTTTAAATGCTTTTATTATCGATTCCGGCATACAATTTCTCCTTTATGTTTTTTAAACTTAAAGTTATTATACCATAATTTTAAGAAAAATCTAAACCAGTTTTTTTTGCGGTATCGACGGTGAATGATTCTGTCTCATTTTTTTGTGCGGAAACTGTTTCCGCACAAAACTCCGCTAACGGAATAAATAAGAAAAAAGCAATACTCATACCGGAGGCAAATTCTCGCCACCCCGCCCTGTATTGCTCTTGTTTGTTTTAGGAACCTACCTTTTTATATATATTATATATGAAAAGTCAGGAAAAGGCAAATCAGATTCGGATTCAAACGATACTCTGGATTCATTATTGTGTTTTTTAGTTTTATTAGTCTCATAAAACCATTCCCCAATTTTTTGGGTAAGGGTTTCTTCCTTTTTCATCTCTTCTTTTTTATCCCGATATTCTTTTTGTAAAAAAAAAGCTGTTACAGCAATATGATAATGTCACTTATTAGCAAAGTAGAAATGTCCCCTTAAGGATTATAATATTACCTTTATTTTATTATATTAATAAATGGAGGTAATATGGGGCATAAGGACATTACCTCTATGAGCGCAAAGGAACTTGAAAAACTTAAAGTAATTACGGATGTAACGGAAAAAAGGATTTCACAGAAAATTGCAGGAAAGCGCCTTAACCTTATCAAAAAGGCAGATTAAAAGGCTTGTAAGAAGATTCAGGTTAGAAGGCGCTAAAGGACTTGCAAACAAACGCAGGAATGCGGTTTCGAACAGAAGATTACCCGAAGATTTGAGGTTAAAAGTGTTAGAACTGTATAGGGAAAATTACCGCGATTTCGCCCCGATGTTCTTTTGCGAGAAACTTTCCGAACGGCATAATATAGAAATAAGCAAAGAAACCCTAAGAAAGTGGCTTCTTAACGAAGGCTTGTGGAAACGTGAAAGAAAAACTAAATTACGCAAAAGCTTAAGGGAAAGAAAACCCTGCTTCGGCGAAATGCTAAAGAATAGACGGCTCTCATCACGACTGGTTCGAGAAGAGAAGGGATAAAGCCGTTCTCATGGCTTTTATAGATGATGCCACCGGTATGGTCTATGCGAAATTTTACGAATATGAAGGAACTATCCCCGCTATGAGCTTATTGAAGCAATATACAGAAGAATACGGCCTTCCTATGAGCATTTATTCGGATAAGCATACGACATATAAATCAACCGATAAGAATAAAGAAGCACTAAGCCAGTTCGGAAGGGCGCTTAAAGAACTCGGAATAGAGCTCATACATGCAAATACCCCCCAAGCTAAAGGCAGGATAGAAAGGCTTTTTAAAACACTCCAGGACAGGCTTGTAAAAGAGATGAGATTAAGAAACATAAAAGATATTGAAACTGCGAATAACTTCTTAAAAGAATATCTACCCATTTTTAATTCTAAATTCAACGTTATTCCATTAGATAATACCGACGTCAATGTAAAAATAGATGAAACTGTAAATCTTGACGATTATCTCTGTATTAAGCAGGAAAGAACCGTTAAAAACGATAGCACGATATCCTATAACTCTAAATTATATCAATTAGAGCCCGGCATCAGGGCAAAAAAGGTAATTGTGGAAGAACGCATAGACGGCGGCGTACATATAAAATATAACGGCGCATACCTTAAATACAAAGAGATAATAAAAAGACCGACTAAGATAACGGAGAAAGTAATTAAAATAAGAAAAAAATATATACCCCCGGCGGATCATCCCTGGAGGCAGACTTTTAAAAAATATTTTCAGACTAAACTTCTGACGGCGGATGAAAATTAAACCCCTGCGCAAACTCTTTTCGCTTTGCTTCAAGAGTATTGCTTCGGGTTTTCGTCCGCCTTACGAAATATATTAATTTTAACCAAAAGGGGACATTTCTACTTTGCTAAAAAGGGGACATTTCTACTTTGCTTTGACATTTGTAAAAAAAAAGCTTGACATCTCAAAGATATGTGATATAGTAAGTATATTGAATGATTTTTTTCTCTATTTTTTATCACGTGCGCTTGCTCGATACTTACAGACAACAACGAGCTTTTGAGCCTCCCGTTAAAAATTGAGACGCCGTAAGATTTGACTTAAGGTTTTAGTTTTTCCTTAACAGTGCAAATGAAAATAGTAAGAATTTTCGAATCGGCAACTTCAAAAAAAACTGTATAGATTAACGTCAAAACGTTAATTGTTTCAAGGTATATTTTCTTTCGCGATTACGACTTCTTTTGCCGGCTGACTGTTTATACCTTTCGATTCACCGAGCTGAATTTATAGCTCTTCCTATTTTACGGACGGTCTCGTCCAAAAAATCCAAAACTCAAGTTAAAAATTTTAGAAAAGTAAAAGAAACTGCGATAATATCGCGATAAACACTAAAATTTTTTACATTCACATTGTAGTAAATCGTATTTTTTGCGCCGGAGTTTGCGCTCTTTTTTTACGAAGTAAAAAAAGAGCAAACTGAAGCAAGCAAAAAATACCTGCGAGCCTTAAATTCCCAATCTCGCAACTCTGCAATTTCAAAAACGACTAAGTATATATTTTTTTTTAGAATAAAAAAAATTATACTGAGGACGTTTTTGACCTAAAACCCCGCATTGTAGATTCTATCTAACATTTTGCGGTATCCTACATTTTTTTTTACGAAAATGACGACAAACTATCGTTATTTTTATTTTTGACTGATTTTTAAAATCTTAACAGGATTTTTTTTCCCCGCCGGCAAATCATAATCAGTCCAGACCTGCGAGTTTACTCGTTTATCGCAGTCTGCCAATCAAAACGATAATATAAGTTTTTTGGGTTAAAAGTTTCCCATAATTTTAAAAAAACTATCGAACTGACGCGATTTACAGGTTTTGAATTAAATGTATAGTCTTGTCTAAAATTCACGGGGGTCTAAATATGAAAGGTCTTGAACGTAATTTCAGTTTTTATGCAAGCCAAGCAGGTGTAAGACTTCGCGATAATATGCATGAGCTAGCGGAAAAAAGTAAATTTAATATCCGGACTGAGGCAACGGCGATCGCAAGGGACTTAATTGAAATTGGCTATAACCGCAATGGAACGGCAAAAAATATGACTGAGCAGGATATTCGCTCTCTCGTTCAGTCTTGGCAGGATAAAGGTTTGGCAGTAGGAACCATGCAAAATAAAATGACTACGGTCCGGCAAATTTTATCTGCGGCAGATAACAAGCTCCCTATTTCAAACGTAGAATTGGGTATATCGCAAGGTCGGGACGTTTTAAATTCAGCAAATATTAATAAAGCCTGTAGTCTGCCGTCTGCCGAAAAGTTATCCGCTATTAACGACAAAACTTTATCAGGCGCTATCCTGCTTTCTGCGGCATATGGACTTCGCCGGGACGAATCTTTATATGTTGTTCATGCCTTAACTTTGCGGCATTCTGTTTCGGAAAATAATAAATTAATAATTCCCAAGGGCAAAGGCAAAGGAACTGTTGCCCGGACTTTTGAAATGAGAGACGGCGGCGCTACCCTGCGAGCAGTTGCCCAGTCAGTCGCCGGACTTAAAACATATGTGAATATTGACAGAAGCCGCATTGAAAATTTCCGGAACAGGCTTGAAAACGAAGTTAGAAAAATAGACGGTTTAAATATGCATGGTCTTCGGCATAATTATATCCAAGAAAGATATTTGAGCCTTACAGGTTTAATAGCGCCTGCCGCCGGCGGTTTGAAATACGAAAATATGACTGACGTCCAAAAAGAAAATTATCATTCGGCTTGCAATACTATTTCGCCCGAATCCGGACATACCCGGGAAACCATTATACGTAGCTATATCGGAAAATAAAGACATATTCGGACATTCTGCCCGCCGCCTCAGCTAAAATCAAATCCCAATTGACTTCGGCAGCGGGATCGCAGTTTAGCGGTTCGGGCTTTTAGAGCAGTTTAAAGAAAAAACAGAGTATTCCTACATTCGACAGGGCGGCTTTTCGCTGCGCTGGCGCTTCGCTATCGCCGCCAAAAACAGTTTTAAGATAGAAATGTATAGGTTCTTTTTCTAAGGGCTGTGAATGCCCGTTCCGGCGCCGTAGCGAAGCGAAGTAAGCCGGATAACGAAAAGCCCGTTCCGCCGCTCTGGGCGAGCAAAGCGAGCAAGGCGGTCTATACAGCCTCGAACCTGACGAGCTGGTAGCCAATTCCTACTTTTCCTTTTCTTTTTTCAGGGGTTTAAGGGGGCGGCTTTTCTTTTCTCTTTTGGTAACAAAAGGAAAAGAAAAAAAGCCCCCTTAGACCGAAACGGATTATATCCATTTGTAAAACTTTTTCCGGGTCCAAGTAGGTTAAAAATAGTGACGAAAGGCGAAGCATATATTTCGCAAGTTATACAAGGTATCCAGTCTGGCTTTATCGAGCTTTCGAGCATTGCCACACCCCCCGCTACGCTGGGGAAAATAAAAGTATCTTCGGGCTGTTTCGCATACATCGAAAAGGTTTATACTTCTGCCGGAACTGACGATAAGCGGCAACATAGAAAAAATTGTCACATTGGTGATTATTTGGATAGAACAATCGATAAAGCCCTTGCTCGCCTAAAAAAACTTCCTTAAACTGGGGCCGGATAGGAGAAAAAAATTTCTACCGGCAATTTTGGGATTTTGCTTGACAATGCATTATTAATATAATATACATTAACTTAAAATGCTTTTTGCAACTTAAATAAATTATAAAATATGGGGGCTTAAAAGATGAGAAAAGCTGGCGGAATCATAGCTTTAATTGCAGGTATTTTTGGCATTATAGCTGCTGTCGTAACCTTATTTATTGGCGGTATTGGCGGTGCATTTGGGGCAAGCGGCCACTCTATGGTAATTG
>JAKBNN010000016.1 GCA_021831025.1 bacterium
TTATGTGTTATAAAAACAATCGCGGAAAACAGGCTGGACGCCTATAATTATCAGGAAGACGAGTTTACGACGGAGTTTTTTAAAGATAAGGGCATCAAAGACATAATTCTTTACGCATTCGAAGGAACGGCAGGCAGAAGGTACCTGGCGGTAACCGGCGTAATCAATAGAAGAACGGCATTTTACGGCGAGGATTTAGAATTTTTCAGGGACGGCATAAACCTTTTTGCCACATATTTTGAGATTAATACGCTTTTAGAGAAATTAGATTCGTCTTTGGAACTCTTGGAAAACAGGGAAAATTTGATAAATAAAATGATCGAGTTCGGGGTTGTTTCCATAAATTTGACGGATAAAGTCGTAAGCCTTTATAACGATTACTTTGCTCAGGTTTTTAATTTGGATAAGTTTTCCGTCCCGATAGGTTTAGATAAGTTTTACGAAAATGTAAAACCGGCCTTCGAAGACGAAAATTTTGCCTACAATATCTTCGAAACATATATAAAAAATAGATATATGTCCACGATCTATAGCATAGAAATCAATCTTAAAAGCGGGATAATACTCAGTATGAAGTCGAGCATGTTTTTAACCAAAAGCGGCAGCATTATAAGGCTTCTTGTGTTCGGGAATATTACCGAACTGCGGAATTACACAAAAAACCTGGAGGATTTGACTAAAAGGCTTAATTTATTAAACGATTTGTCATATAAGTTATCAATGGTTTTTACGCTTGATTACGCCTTAAAAATATTTGCGGAGGGGTTATATCAGGTAAAAAATCCAAAAGGGAGCGAAGTAGCTACGCTTCATATAAACATATTCGATACGATTAGCAAAAAGACCGTAACTTCCTTGATTTGCACAAAAAATGAGGAAGAGATAAAGGAAGGCGGTGAGAAGGGGTTCGAGCCGCTTATTGGCGGAAACCGGCAGGCGGAGGCGCCGGAAACGAGTTTTACCGTGACTCTGGCGACAAATAAGATCGATTACGACGATTACCTTTCGAGCTGCAAACTTTTACAAAACGGCGCGGGAAAGGACAAGACGGTTAGCGACTGTGAATTTCGCGGGGCGGACGGCGGTTATACCTGTTTTTCGTTAAAAATCAGCGATGAAATCGTCGGAACGGTTTCGGTCGAATCGAAGGATAAAGACTTCTTCACCGAAGAAATAACAGGATTCATAAAAGAGATAGTCAACATAGCTTCGCCGGTTTTTGCAAAGCTGATATTAATCGAAACAAACAAGGAACTTGCTATTACCGATCCTTTGACGGGGATATACAACATGAGGTATATGTCCGAGTTTGCCAAAAGGGAGATTATAAGGGCGCACAGGAATTCAACCAATCTTTCCATGGCGATGTTAGACATAGATAAATTTAAAAGTATCAACGATAATTATGGCCATCAAGTGGGCGATAGTATGCTGGCGAAAATTGCCGTGGATTTAAGAAATGTTCTGATGAGAGGGCAGGATATTATCGCAAGGTACGGCGGGGACGAATTTGTTATAATCCTGCCGGATACGGATAAACAAAATGCCGTAAATCTTATGGAAAAACTAAGGAATTATTTTAAAAGCAAGACATATAGCTTCGAAAATAATGTCAGCATAAGCATTACGGTGTCCTCGGGCGTTTCGTCGGTGAAACACCCGCTTAAACCTAAAATCACGGATAACAATAGCGCCGTCGAGGGCATTTTAAAAGATCTTTTAAAGGTTGCGGATGAAAATCTTTACAGAGCGAAAGATTTGGGAAGAGACAGGGTAGTCGGGTGAAGGACCTACGGAAAAGCATCGTAAAGCGCAATAATGATAAATAGAGGTGAAATATATAAAATGGTTGCCATAAGGCTTTTTAAAAAAGGGGATGGATTTGTCCAGTGTTTAATATGCGCGCATAAGTGCCGGATTAAAGAAGATAAACTGGGGGTCTGCAAGACGGTTTTAAATAAAGGCGGGGAGTTATACAGCATAAATTACGGGATTTTAGTTGCCCAAAGCGTTGACCCAGTAGAAAAAAAGCCGTTATTTCATTTTTTACCGGGGACATTTTCGTATTCGATTGCTTCGCCGGGGTGTAATTTCAGGTGTCTGGGCTGCCAAAATGCGGATATTTCCCAGAGTTACAGAGACGGCGGCTATAAACCCTATCTTGAATATTTTAAGGGATTAAAAAGAACTCCGCCGGAAGAGGTTGTAGAGAGCGCCATAAAAGCAAATTGCAGGTCTATTTCATATACCTATACCGACCCTGCGGTTTTTTTCGATTACAGTTTAGATGTTATGGAGCTTGCGCATAAGAACGGTTTAAAAAATGTGTTCGTTACGAACGGCTATTACACCGAAGAATCGGTTGCGGCGGTTAAAGGGCTTTTAGATGCGGCAAATATAGATATAAAGTTTTTCAATGATAGCAGTTACAGGAGGATTTGCGGCGGAAGGCTTGAGCCGGTGCTGGAAGCCGTGAAGATGTTTCATGAAAACGGCGTCCATCTTGAGCTTACCACGCTGCTTATAGACGAGTACAACAATACGCCAAAAGAGGTCAAAGACATAGCGGATTTTATCGTTTCGGTAAGCCCCGACCTGCCGTGGCATATATCAAGATTTTTTCCGCTTTATAAAATGAAAGACGGACAGGTTACACAGCAAGAAAGTATTATAAATGCTTATAATATCGGCAAGGATGCGGGACTTAAATATATTTATGCGGGCAATATAAGGTTGAACGGCTATGAAGACGCCGTTTGCCCTTCGTGCAAAAAACTTTTGATAAAAAGGCGGGGATATAGCATTTTGGAAAATAATGTTATTAACGGAAATTGTAAATTTTGCGGGTATAAAATTTACGGGGTGTTCGAATAATAAAGGATGCGAGCTGTCTTATAACCGGAAATATGAAGCACTTCGAACCTGCAAAAAATATAATTCCGGTATTTTCTCCCAAAGAAGCGTGGGAGAAGTTATTTGTAAACAACTTTAATGAGCAGACGGAATAAAAAGAAATCTTGATATTTATTATTCATTGAATTATATCTAAAATAAAGATATATTATCAAATTTTTCCGGTCACGAAGAAAAATTATTGCAAGATAAATTATTAAAACCCCAGTTTCCGTTTGTTTTAATTGATTGCAGGTTGTGCAGAGAAATCCATGGATTAGACGAATGTAAAACAATGGAAAGTTTATAAATATCTAAATTAATATGATTCCAGAATACATTATTGTTGGCATTTTTACTTTAATCGGCGCCATTGTAGGCACATTTTTAGCATATATACTTAATATAATAAGAGACAATAAGCTCAGGAAAGAACAAATCAACGCGTTTTTGCAAGCTATGCACGAAGAAATTAGCGTAATTATGGATAGATATTCGCAGATAATAGGAGAGGCATTAAAAAACTTAAAAGAAGGTGCTGTCCTGAATGTTTATGATATTTTAAGCCCGCAAGATTTTATCATATATAATTCAAATGCCGGCTTAATAGGTCAAATTAAAGATAATAAATTGCGTAAAAATATTGTCAGATTTTACACCTTAGGCAAGGGGTTCAGCAATGAAGTGGTTTATTAAAATATATAAAAAGAAGCTGATGTATTAGGCTATAATTATTATTCAATTTTTTCGAACCTTTTCTTCAATCTTAATTATGAATATGGTATAATTATTTTTATACGGTACTTGGTATTTGGTATAATGTATTTATAAATAATCAAGGGGTCAAAATATGGAAACAAATTACAAAGATAAAATTGAATCGAATCCCGATATAATGCTTGGAAAACCGGTTATTAAAGGAACAAGAATTACCGTGGAATTGATTTTAAAGAGATTATCCGAAGGCGCTTCGATGGGTGAAATATTAGAGGGTTATCCAAATATTACTAAAGATGACATATTTGCATGTTTATCTTATTCCGCCGATATAATAGGGGAGGAAGAATTTATTGCCTCTTGAAATTATCGCTGACGAAAATATCCATTTCCAAATTATAAAAACTCTAAGGGAAGCTGGCTTTGGTGTATACTCGATAACAGAAAAGGCGAGCGGCGTTACCGATAAAGAGGTTATAGAAACAGCCGTAAATAAAAATTCCATAATCTTAACCGAGGATAGCGACTTTGGCGAATGGGTGTTTGCACATAAAGAAAAAACTAAGGGCGTTATATACCTGCGATATAAATCATGGGAGCTGTTTGAAATAATACCCGCAATAATTAAAACTTTAAATAAACATGGGACGTCATTGTTTAATAAATTTACAGTTATAACCCCCAAAAAAATCAGAATTAGAAATATTTAAATTTGAGAAAGCAAAGACGGTATCCGCCGTTACTTTAAACAAGAGACTTAGTCTTATAAAATACTCCGCCGCCATTAGATCATCTATAAGAGAAAGTCGTTTAACCAACATTGCCGAGAAGTCCCCGTCCGTAAGGGCGGGGTAGTTCACCTCCTAATAATACCACATTCAAGTTCGGCATAAAGTCTATCAATACATTATCAATCCTTATGTTATACTGTTAAAAATTGGTTAATATAAGTACGATTATTATTAAAATTAATTTTAAATCAATTAAAAAAGGAGATTATAGGTACGATGAAAAAATTCATTATCAGTACTGTTTTTACCGTCGCGGCAGCTTTCATATTTATGGTCAGTTTTAGCATGGTTTCAGGCATAACTATCAGCTATGCTTCCTCAGGTAGTATTTTAGCAAACAGTGGTAAGGTAGTAGGGGCTAAAGTTCCAATACGTTTCAAAGGTAAAAAAAAGAAGAGTGAGAGTAAAAAGTCAAAAAAGACACTAGGTAAAATCCATTCCGGGGCCATATAATCATCTATAATCTTTATTTAAACCTGCCCCCACGGCTTTAATTAAAGCTTAAAAGCTCCGATAAAAATTATTTATCGGAGCTTTTTTGTTTTTTTAAAGAACTTACTCATTATAACTAACGGCTTAATATAAATTATACCCAAAATTGCCGATAGAAAATTCTAACACTGGATTCCTGCGAAAGCGGTAATCCAGTGTTTTTAAACTATTGAGGTCAATTTATTGATTTCTATCGGCAAATTTGGGGTATGTTATTTTTATTGACCTTTTTTGATGCTTTATCATATAATAAGAGAACTTATTCTTGATAAAACCCGCATTTTTTATCGAAATTTGGGGGATCGTCTAGCGGCAGGACCTGGGACTCTGACTCCCATTACGGAGGTTCGAATCCTTCTCCCCCAGCCAGTATTATGAACGGCGAAGGCAGTTTAGTTAGATTAACAAATATGACAGTTAGGCGATCACGACCGAAGGGAGTCATCCTTCTCCCCCAGCCATTATAAAACCGCAGTAA
>JAKBNN010000077.1 GCA_021831025.1 bacterium
CTTGTTTATAATCTCGTCCGGACTTATCACATTACCCAGAGACTTCGACATCTTCTTGCCCGAACTGTCAACAACGAAGCCGTGGGTAAGAACCGTTTTGTAAGGCGCGCCGTCGCCCGTTCCGACCCCTATCAAAAGGCTTGAATGGAACCAGCCCCTATGCTGATCGGAACCCTCTAAATATAAGTCGGCGGGAAAAGCAAAAGCATTGCTCTTTAATTCCTTATCATTTTTTAACACGCAGTAATAGCTAACCCCGCTATCGAACCAGACATCGAGAATATCTTCTTCCTTTTCGAATTCCTTTGAACCGCATTTTTTGCATTTAACCTCTTTTTCGCTTAAGTTTATAAAATAATCCGCCGGTTTATCGAACCATAAATCCGCCCCGTATTTCTCAAACTCGCCTGCTATTTTAAGTGTTAAATCATAATCTATAAACGCCTCGCCGCAATTTTTGCAATAAAATGCCGTTATAGGAACGCCCCATGACCTCTGCCTTGAAACGCACCAATCGGGCCTCGTTTCAAGCATGCCGGAAATTCTGTCTATGCCCCATTTCGGAATCCAGTTAACGGATTCTACCGCCTTAAGGGATTTATCCCTTAAGTTATTAATACCCATAGAAATGAACCACTGTTTGGTTGACCTTAAAATTACGGGATTTTTACACCTCCAGCAGTGCGGATAAGAATGTTCTATCTTTTCCTCGAGAACCAAAGCCCCGACTTCTTTGAGCTTTTCTATTACATGAGGATTTGATTCGAATACATGCATCCCCGCAAAAGTACCCACATCATTTAAAAATCTCCCCTCGTTATTGACGGGGGCATAAGCCGGAAGGTTATATCTAAGGCCGATAGCGTAATCGTCGTCTCCGTGTCCCGGCGCCGTATGAACAAGCCCCGTTCCCGCATCTTTTTTAACATGCGAACCTAATATTAACAACGAATCTCTATTTATAAACGGATGGACCGCGATTTTATTTTCTAAATTTTTACCGTTCGTTTTTGCTATAATCCTATAACCTTGATACCCGAATTTTTTCATTAATTCATCCGCAAGGCTTTCTTCGAGGATAAAAATCTCCTTTCCGTTGTCAACAAAAGAATATTCGAAGTCGGGATTTAAAGATATTGCAAGATTTGACGGGATAGTCCACGGCGTCGTGGTCCAGATTACCGCAAAAATATCCTTTTCGCCTATTTCGGCATAATTAATAATATCTTCTAAATTAGATTTGATTCTAAACTTGACATAAATCGAAGGGGACGACTTCTGGGCATATTCGACTTCCGCCTCCGCAAGGGCAGTTTTGCAGGATGAACACCAGTAAATCGGTTTATTTGCCCTGTAAAGCCCGCCGTTTTTGATGAAATCCGCCAACTTTCTAACGGTGTTTGCCTCGTAAGAATAGTTCATCGTAAGATAAGGGTCGTCATATCTGCCGATGCTTCCAAGCCTTTTAAACTCCTGCCTTTGAACATCCACAAACCTGCCCGCGTATTCGCGGCAAAGCTTTCTCTTTTCGCTCTTTGAAATGGAATCTTTCGACTTTAAAGTTTTATCGACATTGTGTTCGATCGGGAGTCCGTGGCAATCCCAGCCGGGGATAAACGGCGTGTTGTATCCGGACATCAATTTAAACCTGACTATTATATCCTTTAATATTTTATTTAAAGCCGTTCCCAGATGAATATGTCCGTTGGCGTAGGGGGGGCCGTCATGAAGAATAAATGTTTTTGACCTGCTTTGCGCCTGCTTTATAAGGTTTTCGTAAACCTTATTTTCTTCCCACTCCTGAAGGAGTTTTTCCTCGGTAACTTTCAAATTTGCCTTCATGGGGAAATCGGTCTTCGGAAGGTTCAAACTGTCTTTATAATCCATAATAAATTAATCCTGCTTTTTTATCCAATTATTTATATTTTTGGCGCAAATGCGGGAAATATCCGCGATAGACTCATGGGTTGCCCCGCCGATATGGGGCGTCGCGATAACATTAAAGTGAAATATTTCGTCGCTTATGACCTTAATATCGCAACTATGTTCATTTATTGTTTAAATGCTATTAACTTTTCTTTATTTTTTTAGAGTTTTTAATATTTTTTGACTTTTCGGCTGTTTTTACGGCAATTGTTTTAACGGTGGGCTGGGCGGTAAAACCTTTTAAAGAGCCTTCGCCTGTGCAAAGCTGTATCTTTTTTGAATATGTATAGTTATCGGGACATATATAAATATGATTTTCCCCCTTAAATATATTTATTTTTGTGCTCGGAGTCGTATTGTATCCTTTTAGGCTTCCCTTACCGACGCAAAGTTGTATTTTAGAATTATAGGAATATCCGAGCGGACAATAAAATTTGGCAAAAGAAATACCGGGCAAAACGGATAAAATAAAGGCAAAAGAAAAAATTGACAAAATAGTTTGAATTGCAAAACCTTTAAGGCTTTTCATGAATTAAATCCCCCCGACTTTTTAAAATTAATTTTTTCCATTATACCACTTGAGGATTAATTTGTGAACCTTTTTAAAGAACTTTGTTAAAGAATTCATGAAAGCATTTTTTATTTTAAGGCTTATTAAAAAACATTAAAGGTTTCCGTTATAACTTACAAGTCCGGTGTTTGGATACAGGTAAAATGACTGGGACGGCAAAGCTCCGAAAGATATTTTGGCAGGCGAAGGCGATGATAATGAAGTGAAGCCGGAGCAAGAGGAAGACAATGTCCCCGGCTCGCCGGTCGAATTAAACGCAATATAGTTTGCGCTTATGCCCGGTGCGCTATAATTTATGCCATAGTCCATAGCGACATAAAAATTATTTGTCGTTTGCGCAAGAGGATTTGTTAACGGCTCCAAAGCCGGAGTTACTGCGCCGTTGCAGGCGCATACCGCGTAACCCGAATAACTCGTTGCGCTACTCCCTAAATTACATGAAGGGAGTGAACCGGAAGCGGAAAACACGACAGCCGTGTATGTAAAATGGCCCATAGCATAGTTTTGGGCATATCTTATCGCGGACTCAAGCTGTCTTTCCTACATCCCCCTGTCGCTCGAAACGGCGGAGCTTAATCCTATAGTTCCGACGATGCCTATAATCCCCAGAAGGATTATAACCATTATTATCTCGACAAGGCTGAAACCGTTGTTATTTTTATACATAAAATTGCCTTTCTTGTTTCTTTTGATTATACAACTTAATCCTGTATTAGAAAATTATTTTCCGGTATTTATTCTATGCTGAAGAAATTTCAATAGTTTCTATTGGTGATTTAAGGTTATACATCGGTAATATTATTAGAGCATATTTTTTTAACTTCTACCGATGCCGAGAAAAAGGTCGCTCCCCCGCCTATGTCGGATAAGCTATCCGGCGTCAAAGCGTTTACCCCGCTTCCGTTTTCATAGTTTTCTTTCCACCATAAGCCGGCCGAAACCACGACGCCGGGTAAAACCGAACCTATCACTTTAGCTTTTATAACGACGCTGCCCCGCATGTTTTCAACCTTGACGAGATCGCCGTCTTTTATTTCCCTGACTTTCGCATCTTTCGGATTGATTTCTAAAAACGGCTCAACGGATTTAATTTTAAGGGAAGGGGTATCGGCAAAAGTGGAATTTAAGAAAAAGTGGTTCGGCGGAGTTATGAGCGTTAACGGAAAATCGGGTTCGGCCGGCATTTTTTCGCCGCCGCCGGTAATTGGATTAGAAGAATCAATTCCGCTTTTATCGCCGTTAAGCCGTTTTTCCCTAATCGGCTTATAATCCGGTATATCTTTTAACCCTAATTCGGCTGCTTTTTCGCTTTTAAACTCGATTTTGCCCGACGGAGTAAAGGGGCTGCCTCCCACAAATGGACGGTCTAAGATATTCAGCATAATAAACCGCTCTTTTTTCAGACGGTCTAATGTTATCCCCTGTTCGCGCCAGTATGGAAGGTCTAACGCCTTGCCGGCTATATCCTCTTCCGAATCGGAAAAACAGGGCTCGGTGAAGCCTAAACCCTTTGCTATAAGTTTAAACACATCGATATTCGGTTTAGCCTCGCCAACCCTTGCAATGACT
The DNA here is from genome assembly GCA_021831025.1 of bacterium. Lineage (GTDB taxonomy): Bacteria > SZUA-79 > SZUA-79 > Acidulodesulfobacterales > Acidulodesulfobacteraceae > Acidulodesulfobacterium. Next base: position 4,067 of record JAKBNN010000077.1, read on the forward strand.
GGATCAGCCCACTGGAGGGAAGTGTGCCAGTAGCTTACATACATATCCGCATGCTCGAAACTCGTGGTCGCGGGCAGGATAATATCCGCCCATTTTGCCGTATCGGTCATAACCTGTTCATGTACGACGGTGAAAAGATCCTCCCGCGCCAGTCCTTTTAAAACTAAATTTTGATTCGGCGCTATGACCGCAGGGTTGCTGTTATAAACATAAACCGAACGGATGGGGGGATTAAGCCCGCATAAGACCTTTCCAAGCTGGACCATGTTTACCGCCCTTGGAGAATTTTTAAGCAAATCCGGCCTTTCCAGCGCATCGTTATTTAACGGAAAATGGCCAGAATTAGATCTCAAAGCGCCTCCGCCCTTATCTTTCCAAGCTCCTATCAATGCGGGCAGCAACGAAATAGCCCATGTATTTATGCCCCCGTTGCTATGATGCTGAAGACCGTTTCCGATGCGGATAAAAGACGGTTTTATTTCGGCGTAAGAATGGGCAAGGTTTTCAATCTGTTTTCCCGAAAGACCGGTCAAGTCCGCAACAAGTCCGGGCGGATATTCCTTTGCCTTCGCTTTAAAACTTTCGAAACCGCGCGAATATTTTTCCAAAAATACTTCGTCTGCTAAGCCGTCCCTTATTATGACATGGGCGAGACCCAAAGCCAGAGCGCCGTCCGACCCCGGCAGAATTAAATAAAATTCGTCCGCCCATTTTGCGGTTTTATTGTTATGAACATCCACCGCGATAATTTTTGCTCCGTTTTTGCGGGCATTGTCGGCAAAAATAGCCTGATGCATATTTGTTTCCAAAGCGTTGATACCCCAAAATATTATTAATTTGGAGTTAATCGTATCTATCGGATTCGTGCCGACAGACTTTCCGTAAGCAAGCTGATAACCCAAACTTCCGGCTGCGGAACATATGGTGCGTTCAAGCCTCGTCGCCCCTATTTTATTAAAAAGTCGCCTATCCATGCTGCCGTGATTTATTACGCCTTCGGTTCCGCCGTAAGAATACGGCAAAATACTTTCGGGGCCGGATGCCTTAATAAGCTCTTGCCACCGCTTTACTATTGTCTCTACGGCTTCTTCCCAGCTTATCCTTTCGAACCCGCCAAACCGTCCGGCGGCGCCTTTTTTCCCGGTTCTGCGCATGGGGTAAAGTATCCGCGAAGGATTATAGATACGCTCGGGATAAGCCCTGACCTTTTCGCAAATAACCCCTTTGGTTACCGGATGGGAGGGGTCTCCCGCAACTTTAATTAT
>JAKBNN010000003.1 GCA_021831025.1 bacterium
TCTTAAAATTTTGTCTATTTCCGTAAAGACATTTTGAGGGGTGAATTTCGATTCTATGAGCTCCGGAACTATCAATTTATTTGCCATTATATTTATAAGTCCGATATACTTAATTCTGACTAAAACATTGGCTATCAAATAAGTTAAAAAATTTAAATAATACACGATTATTACCGGTTTTTTGTAAAATCCTGCTTCTAAAGAGGCTGTTCCGCTTGCAGCTACGATTATGTCGCTTGAAGCTAAAGCATCTTTAACGGAATCTGTAATAATATACCAATCTTGAGATATATTTTTCTTTTTCAACGCCTGTGCGAAATAGGATGAATCTATTCCTTTTCTAAACGGAAAGATAAAAAAGGCGTCTTTATAAGCAGACTTTATAAGTTGCAAAGACTTGACAATTCGATTTGCGTGATATTTAAGTTCGGTTTTTCTTGAACCGGGTAAAAATGAAATTACGGGATAATTACCGCTCATTTCTTTAGATTGCGCTTCCTGCTTATATTCTAACTCATACGATGGATTCCCAAAATAGTACGCTTCGATACCCGCTTTTTTATAAATTTCAAGCTCGAATGGAAAAATAGTAATCACAAATTTAATATACCTTTTTATAAAATTAATCCTTTTATATCTTGATGCCCATATTTTCGGAGGAATAAAATAAACTACGGGAATTTTTAACTTATGCGATAATTTTGCTATTTTAAAATTAAAAGAGGGGAAATCGACCAATATGACAACATCCGGTTTATTAAGCCTTATCCAGCTTGAAACGTTTTTTAAAACCCTTTTGATTGTTTTTATCTTGCATATAACCTCCGTAAAACCCATAACGGACAATTCACCTATACCGGCAATCAATTCTGCCCCTTCCGATTTTAGATTTTCTCCTCCCATCGCGTAATACATTGCCCCGGGTTTAATTTTTTTAATATATTTAATTAAGCCGGAAGCAAATATATCCCCTGAAAGTTCTCCTGCGATAATAAGTACCTTTGCCAATTTTCGTCGGGCTTTAATAGTTTAACATAAATTTACATTACATATATGGAAATGGATGATTCGTTCGCCTTTTTAATAAACTCTTCTTTGTTTAGAACAATAGTGTTGGCTTCGAATGCCAAACAAGCGGCACTAACCGCTATAAGCGCATCTATCGTATTGACGCCGACGGCAGGAACATCAAATCTTAAATCCTGGTTCGGCTTGTTGACTTTTACGACGACAGCCCCGCCGCTTGCAAGTTTTCCTCCTCTTAGAATTGCTTCATCCGTTCCCTCTATCGCTTCTAATGCCATAACTGATTTATCCTTTATAACGGCGGTCTGTCCAATATCGGCGGCGGCAATCAATCTTGCGGCAGGAAGTCCAAAGTCGATATCGTCCATTTCTTTTTTAGTGGGAACCCGTTTAGAAGCAACGCCCTTTGGCAAGAAAATCGAGGTTATATACTTAGTTTGCGGAACTACGGTTATGCCTTCTTTTTCAAAGAAATTGCAAATTGCGTTCAAGATAGTATCATCCCTTTTATCTTTAAGCGATAAAAAAAGCGTGATAGCCTTTAAATCCGGTTTGACCTTTTTAAACATAAGGGTTTTTTTTACCTTGCCTGCCATAATTACATCTCTAACCCCAACGGAATTAAAAAATTTTACTAATTTCCCGAGCTGGCCGACACTTATATAAACAATTGAACCTACATGATCCATTAAACCCTTGTCGGCTTCTTCCTCTATCGCGCACACATGCACGGAATACCCTTTGGATTTTAGTTCATTTATGTATATTAAAGGAAACTCTCCATAACCGGCAATTATTCCAATATTTTTATCTTCCATAAATAAAAGTTACCTTGTTATGCCCCTTTTGGATTTTTCGATAAAATTAGTAAACTTTTCTATTTTATCCGAACCGTTTAACTCCAGTTTTATTTTTTCTAATGCGGCTTTGGTGGTAACTTTTGATTTATATATAATTTTAAAGGCATTTTTTATTTTGTCTATTTCTTCTTTTGAAAAACCCCTCCTTTCCAAGCCTATTCTATTTATCCCGTATATCCTTGCCCTGTCTCCCGATGCAATAAGATACGGCGGAATATCCTGAACAACCATTGAACCGCCGGCAACCAGAGCCGATTCGCCGACTCTGACAAACTGATGAACGGCGCAAAGACCTCCCAATATGGCATAATCGTGAATCTCGATATGGCCCGCTAATGTCGCATTATTTGCGAGAATTACATGATTACCGATAATACAATCATGCGCCACATGAATATGCATCATAAACAGGTTAGAATCACCGACCACGGTAATACCGTTTCCCGTTACGGTTCCGGTATTAAATGTCGCATATTCCCTTATGATGTTATTATTGCCTATGATAAGTTTTGTATCTTCCCCTCTGTATTTAAGGTCCTGCGGAATTGAACCTATAGAAGCAAATTGAAATATTTTATTGTTATCCCCTATCGTGGTATTCCCTTCTATAACGGCATGGGAAGCGATTTTATTATTCCTGCCGATTTTTACGCCGTCTTTGATAACCGTATATGGCCCTATATCCGTTGAGTCGTCTATTCTGGCGCCTTCATAAATAATTGCGGTTTTATCTATCATAAACCCTTTTATCCTTAAATATATTTTTTATGGTTTTACAAAAGAAGCCATAAGGTCTGCCTCTGCGCATAATTTTCCATCAACTAAGGCTTTCCCGTGAAACATCCATATAAACCGCTTTCTTTTAACAAGTTCGACATTTAATACGATAGTGCTTCCCGGGAAAATCGGTTTTCTAAATCTCGCCTTATCTATTCCCATAAAATAAGTGAGCATATTTTTTAGATCGTCGTCTTCTTCCGTTTTATATGCAAGAATTCCCCCTGCCTGAGCTAATGCCTCCAGAATAAGCACTCCCGGCATAACGGGATAAGACGGGAAGTGTCCCTGAAAAAACGGCTCATTAATTGTGGTATTTTTAATAGCGGTAATAGATTTTCCTTTTTCGAGCGCAATAACCTTATCCACCATAAGAAAAGGAAATCTATGCGGAAGAAGATTTAGTATCTCCTGAATACCTATTTCCGTTAAATTTGAAGACCCTTCATTAATCATTTTTTAGCCCCTTGTCTTTTCGATATCTTTTATTCTTTTAAAAAGTTCGGGGAGTCTTTTGAATAGCACAACCGAACTACGCCAATCTTTAATAGAAAAAGCCGGGGAACCGGATATGATGTCGTTATCCTTTATGTTATGCGCAACGCCCGACTGTGCCGCTATTATAACGCCGTTCCCCACCCTGATGTGCCCTGCAATGCCTACCTGCCCGCCGATTGTCACATTATCCCCTACCTCCGAACTGCCGGCAATTCCGGTTTGTGCGGCAATCACGCAATTGCTGCCGATTATTACATTATGAGCAATCTGGGACAGATTGTCTATCTTTGTTCCCCTGCCTATTTTAGTAAAATCGGCAACACCCCTATCTATGGTAACATTTGCGCCTAATTCGACATCGTCATCCAAAATAACATAACCTGAATGAATAATTTTTACATAGCCGTTTTTATCTCTGGCATACCCAAATCCGTCGCTTCCTATAACGGAACCTGAATGAATTATGCAGTTATTACCTATTTTAGAATTGTCGTAAACGGTAACATTCGGATAAATCTTGACGCCGTCTCCGATCTTAACATTTTTTCCGATAAAAACATTGCTCATTATATTGCAATCTTTACCTATAACCGAACCTGCATCCACAAAAACGCCCGGGTATAATATAGAGTTTTCGCTTATTAACGCAGTTTTATCGACTCTGGCATATTGTAGAAAATCCTTAGAAACCGTTTTGTCTAAACTATCCTTCCCGCTAAATAACTGCGTTGCTTTTGCAAAGGCTAAATAAGGATTTTTGGAGTCGAGTATAAGGAATTTAATTCCCGAAGGAAGTTCCCGTTTTAAAGACTCGTAATCCATAATTACCGCACAAGCCTTTGTTTCGCTAAGATATTTAAGATATTTTGAATTTGAAATAAACGAAATCTCATCGCTTTTCGCTCCCTGCAAAGAGCCGGCTCCCGAAATAAAAATATCTGCCGGAAGTTTGCCTATGCTGCGTAAAGATAACTTTGAGACAATGTCGTTAAGCGGTATGGCCATAAAAATTAAAATATGATTTATACTATATGATATTTACAATATCTTATTTTGAGTTCATCTGCGTTAAAACTTCATTTGTAATATCAATCCCGTGAGCCCTGTAAACTACGCTTGGCCTGTCGATAACAAGCAGGTAGCCGTTTTTCTTTGCAATTGCGGTTATAATAGCAGTGGCTTTACCTACTATTCCTTTTAAAAGCGTATATCTTTTTTCTGCCATAACACCCTGAACATGCTTCTCCTCGGCTCTAAACTTTGAAATATCCGTTTCAAATTCCTTTGTCTTATGCGCCTTTTCGCTGGCCGACATTATAGAGCCGTTCTGCTTTAAATCATTTTGAATAGCGGCTATTTTTTTTCTCATCGTTAACAATTTGGCGGTATATGTGGAATACAAAGCCTTTAGCTCCGCATTAGCTTTTTTGCCCTGATTTGACATCGAAATAATATTTTGCATATTAACTACGGCAATGGAAGAACCCGCCGCCCATACATTTTTTGAATTTGAATAAGTTAATGCCACGGCGAATAAAGTTAAAATTACCGCAAGACTTAAATTAAAAATCAATCTTTTCATAAAATCTCCTTGTTTTATTTTTTATTTTTTTTATTGCTAAATACCCGAAAAACTCTGACCCAGGCTAAACTGAATCCTTGTCGGGCTATTCCCGTTTATCGGACTTCCAAGTATTTTACCATAAGTAATAGTTATAGGTCCAAATGGGGAATACCAGTTAAAACCGATTCCTGCCGCCTGAACGAGGTTCAGCGAGATAGGTTCACTCTGCCCCCATGCATTACCCGCATTCCACCATAAAAATCCATAGAAACCCATCTTTTTAAAGATGGGTATCAAATATTTTGCTTGAACCGTAAACATCTTTGTTCCGCCTATAAGCAAGCCGTTTTGCGATGGACCGACCGAATCGTACATAAACCCTAAAAGCGGATATGTGTTCATTATGCCGCCGACAAAAAATCTTTGGTATATCGGCAAGGGGGCAGAAGACCTTGTAGAAAATACATAGCCTGCCTGTGCCCCCTGCATAAAAGATGTCCCCCACCATAACGGGATATAATGGTTTGCCTGCGCTACAAACTTGACGAAATCGTCATTGCCGCCGATGGGGGGACCGGCAAAGCTGACCCTGAAACTGTCTAAAT
>JAKBNN010000084.1 GCA_021831025.1 bacterium
GTTTCTTTGAAACTTTCCCGCTGAAGCGGGTTGGGACACCTTTTGGGTTAAAATCTCAATTCTCACATAGTCATTCCCGCGAAAGCGGGAATCCAGAATTTACATATAAAAGAAACATCTAAATATTTTCTATTGCAAAATTAAGGAAGAAGTTATTAAAAATGTCATCAAAAAAGATGCCGTCAAAATTAGAATATTATGACAAATAGTGAAATTGCAAGGGTTTTCGAGCAAATTGCCGAGATTCTCGAAATAAAGGGGGAAAATCCTTTCAAGATACGCGCTTATTTAAATGCGTCGCGCGTTATTAATCAGCTGGGCGAAAGCCTCTCAGATATGTCAGGGGAAAACGGTTTAATTAATATTCCGGGAATCGGGAAAGACCTTTCTTTAAAAATAAAGGAACTTATAAAAACAGGACATCTTGCCTATTATGACGAGCTTGCAGGTTCAATCCCTCAGGGAGTATTAGAGTTAATTAAGCTAAGAGGATTGGGGCCAAAAAAGGCAAATATGCTATATGAGAATTTTCATATAAAGAGTATAGACGGTCTTTATAACGCGATTTTATCGAATAAACTGACAAAAATGCATGGTTTTGGCGAAAAAACGATAGAAAATTTAAAGGAATCTATCGAAGAATACAGGATATTCAGCCAGAGATTTTTATATGTTTTTGCTCAGGAAGAGGCTTCGGCCTTTATAGATTATTTGAAAAATATGCCTTATAAACTTGCAGGTGTTATTGCGATAGCCGGTTCATTGAGAAGGAAGATGGAAACGGTGGGGGATATAGATATTGTCGCTTCGGTCAAGGAAAAAGACAAACAAGCCTTTACGGAAAGATTTGTAAATTACGATAAGGTTTTAAGGATTGAATCCACGGGAGAAACCAAAATCAGCGTTATTTTAAAAAGCGGCATCCATGTCGATTTGCGTATAGTTCAAGACGAGGATTTCGTGTACGCTCTTCACCACTTTACCGGTTCCAAGCTTCACAATGAGGAGCTAAGGACATTGGTAAAAAAAGACGGCTATAAAATAAACGAATATGGAATATTTAGAGATAGAGGAATTGACAATGCCTCCAATAAAGTTAAGGTTGCAAATGAAATCGAATTTTATAATGTGTTTGGAATGCAGTTTATTCCACCCGAATTAAGAGAAGGCACAGGCGAGATTGATGCCGCCTTGAGCCGCGGCATCCCCGAACTTGCCTCCGAAAAGGATTTGCAGGGTATTTTTCATGTTCATACCACATATACCGATGGAAAAGACAGCTTAGAGGATATGGTAAAAGCTTCCTTGAAAAACGGCTATAAATATGTCGGAATTTCGGATCATTCGGTTTCGGCGCATTACGCCAACGGGCTTGACAGGTCGAATTTAGGATCCCAAATTGAGTATATAGACAGGCTAAATGATAAATATAAGGGCAAAATTAAAATTTTCAAAGGAATAGAATCCGACATACTGGCGGACGGCGGTCTGGATTACGATGACGAAACGCTTTCCATGCTTGATTTCGTCATAGCGTCGGTTCACTCTAAATTTAATATGCCCGAAGCTCAGATGACGGAAAGAATCATAAATGCGGTTAAGAATCCATATACTACCATGATAGGGCACCTAACGGGAAGGCTGCTTTTGGAAAGAAAAGGGTATGCCGTGAATGTTTCAAAAATATTGGATTACGCCTCAAAATATAGAACTATTATTGAGTTAAACGCCAATCCAAAGCGGCTTGACATCGATTGGAGACACATTAAAGAGGCAGTTTCAAAATCGGTGCTAATCGCGATAAATCCGGACGCCCACAATGTTTCAAGCATTTATTTTGCCGGTTACGGGGTAAATGCCGCCAGAAAGGGTTGGGCAAAAAAGGCGGATATTTTGAATGCAAGAAGCGCAGGCGAAGTAATGAAGATTTTTAAAGGCATAAGGGATTACAAGCTTAAGTTAAGATGAGAGGGATTTTTAATTATGGGTCTTTCCGGTGAAAAGGTGAAAAAATGATAAAGGCTTTATCGGTAGCGGGTTTTGACGGTTCGGGCGGGGCCGGAATAACATCGGATGCCAAAATATTTTCAAGGCTTAAAATATTCGGCCTGTCGGCGATAACCGCTATGACGGCGCAAAATCCCGATAACATCTACGGGATAATACCTGTTTCGGAAGGTTTTTTTGATATTGAGCTTAAGGCCGTTTTTGATTATTTCAGAGTTGATGCCGTCAAAACAGGGCTTATAGCCTGTGAAGAGCAAAGCTTGATATTAAGCGAATACCTGAAGAAATATATGGTCAAGATTGTCGTAATAGATCCCGTGCATATTTCAACCTCTAATAAAAGGCTTATAATGAAGGATAGCAGTTATCCCGATTTTTTAATGCCATTATTTAAACTTGCAACGGTTATCACTCCGAATATCATGGAGGCGGAATTGATTTCGGGAGAAAAGATTGATAATTTAAACGGAATGAAAAAGGCGGCGAAAAGAATTAAAGAAAATATACCGGGGATTAAGAACATTGTAATAAAAGGGTCGCATATTAACGCAAATCTTAATAAAGGCAAAATATACAACATCATACTGGATTCGGGAAACCATTTTTTTATTAACGAAAGCGAAAGAATTGAATTAGATAAAAAAATTCACGGCGCAGGGTGCGCTTTTTCCGCAACCTTAACGGCATATCTTGCGAAAGGTTTAAAAATAGAAGAGGCGCTTGTTAAAACGGAGATGCTGGTTTCCAAATTTATAAAGGGTTTCAGGAATATTCCCGATAACAGCGGGGATAAACATATTTATATTACGGGAAATATATAAATTTAAATCTTACTTTACGGCGTTTTTGAGTATTTTGTTTATCTGGGGATATGGACGGTATCCTACGAGTTTTTTATAAAGTATAAGCCCCCTGTATATAAAAAGAGTCGGCGTCCCCGTGACCATTAATCGTGTTCCGGCGGCCATATTGCTTTTTATAAGTCTTTCAGGCAGACCGCTTTTAACGCAGGATTCCAATTTTTTAAGGTTTATTGTTCCTTTAGCATGGGTTTTAAGGAAATAATATAAATCTCCTACAGTGCTCCAATTATTTTGACGGCGGTATAAAAGACTCCGTATTTGCAAATATTTTCCCTGAGGCGCCGCGCAGTCCGCATACTCTGCCGCCTTGAAAGCATAGGGATGAATCAGCGTAAGCGGAAAGTCTCTATATTCCATAAGGATTTTCCCTGTTTTAACATAGTCCTTAATTATATATGGAAGATCCTTTTCTTCAAATTTTCTGCACCACGGGCACTGATAATCCGAATACAGGATAACCGTAACATTTGCGTTTGGATTTCCTTCCTGCCGGTATTTATTAACCGTTTTGTCAAAATTTTTATAGGAAAAACCGTAGGCTTCGGAATCGGCATTGTTTAAAAATGCCAAGCCGAGAAATAAAAATATAATGACGAACGTTATTTGCTTAAATATAAATAATTTGGATGGTAATATTCTAAACATATTAAACATATTAAACATATTTTAATGTAAAGTCAAAGAAAAAATTTTTATCCCGTAAAATGCTGGAAATGGGTCTTATCGGCGCCGCAAATAGGGCAAACCCAGTAGTCGGGAAGGTCTTCAAACGGCGTCCCCGGTTCTATTCCCCCAACGGAATCCCCAACCTCGGGGTCATAAATATATCCGCAAACATCGCATTGATATTTAGGCAGCGCAAGCTCTTCGGATTTTGCCATTGATTTACTCCTCTTTAAGTGCGGTAATTAAGCGCAATAATCAAAATAATATCATAATTATCTTCGCATTGCAAATGATAATTCGACCCCAACTCCCGATTTAGGATTTTATTTTCTATCGGCAATTTTGGGAGGAACTATGACTCGATAGAAGAAGAAATACCCGGAAAACTTTTGGCTTCAAATAACGCCGAGTACAGCTTAACGGCATATATATCCGTCATGCCGCTAATATAATCGCCGCACATTACATAAAATCCATTTTTTCCAAATCCGCCGTAAAATCCATTTTCATATAACTCCTGAAAATCATCGGGATAAAGCTTCAGATTGTTTTTATCCGAAAATACGCAAAATAACTTTTCTATAATGTTTTTAACCTTATACCTGTTTAACAGTATATCCTTGTTTTCCATAACAAGCCTGTATGAAATTTGTTTTAGCGCCTTGATCTCGACATTAACCTCATTTTTCCAGATAAGATTATACTTATATGAATCGTTTTTAAAATCGAGCGGGATTTTTTTAATTAAATCGTTTTTGCCCCGGCCGATGTATTTTTCTCTGTCTTCTATATCTACGTTTAAAATAAATTTAGATATGTATCTTGAAAAAAATTCCTTTAAATCGGTTTTTATTTTAATTTGGCACATAGCGGGGTATATGTTATCACCTGATAGAAGCGGGCTCCGCCGGGCTCCGCTCCGTTCTGTTTGCGCCGCCCTTCCGTTATCGTTAAAAGACCCAAATATATCCGTAAGGCCGTTAAAAAATTTATCTATTCCGGACTCTATTCCCGCTAAATCCCCGGCAAGAAACCCGCTCGCCTTCACATATCTTTTGACTTTTGAACGGCCCGTTGCGTCTATAAGTTTCGACTCGACCCCGTCTTCTAAATCGTGCGTTGCATACGCTATGTCATCCGCGGCATTCAATATCTGGCATTCCAAGCATCTTGAAGCCTCAAAAAATTCTTCCTTAATATTTTTGTTTTCATATTTATTTATATAATGAAAATTTTTTTCTATAAATTCTATAAAGCTTTTTCCGTGGAGTCGTTCCAGTATAAAAATATCGCTGTCATATATAAAATGTTTCGATTTATCCGATAAAGAATAGGGCAGTTTATATTTTAATATTCCGTCAATCGTTTTTAGAGACGGATTCAGTCCATATATTTTATTATTATCTTTGTCATAAAACTTTTTTTCGAGAAAATTAAGTATTCTGATATTCTGGGCATTCGCCTCAAAACCGCACTCTCCATCGGTAATTCCTTTTAGTTTTTCATTTATAATAGATTCTCCCACATGCCCGAACGGGGGATGCCCTATATCGTGGGCAAGGGAAATTGCCTCTATAAGGTCTATATCTATATTTAAACCGTATCTTTTGTTCATATTCGATGCAATGGAGCGGGCTATTTGGGAAACCTCGAGTGAATGCGTAAGCCTTGTTCTATAATAATCCAGAGTAAAAACCCCAAAAACCTGAGTCTTGTTGCGAAGCCTCCTGAATGCGCCGGAGTGGATTATTCTATCTCTGTCTATTTGATAAGGCGTCCTTATCCCGCCCTCTTTTTTATTGTCATAGCCGTATTCATAAACTCTTATAGATTCCATTGCTTTGCCTCCCGCGCTTATAGACCTCTACCATAGGCCTCAACTTTAGACTTGCTTTTGCATTTTATTAAATATATACTAAACCAACATTTTTAAAAAGTAAAATTTTTTTGAGCGGAGAAATGAAAATGAAAAATAAAAAAATAGCAAAGGATAAACATGCGCCTGTAAAAAAGACATCGGCGGCAAAAGATAAAGATGAAACTATTCTTAAGGAGAATGAAATTGAAAATCACCCGGCGGGAACCGTGTTTTCGGATAAAGAACTCGGGGAAATAAAGGAAACCCTGACCCTCATGAAAAGGGCAATTTTTAAGGAGATAGATGCAAGCATTAAAGAGGGTTCGTCAAAAGATTCTTCCGAATACCAGGGGGATAACTATGATATTGCATCAAACGAAAGAGATCGTGAACTATCATATATGCTCGGGGATAGGGAAAGAAAAAAAGTAAGGGAAATAGATAATGCTCTTCTCAAAATAAAAGAAGGAACATACGGGGTTTGCGACGAATGCGGGGAGCCGATTTCAAAAAAAAGGCTGAAAGTAATTCCTTATTCTAATTTATGTATAAATTGCCAATCCCGCGCCGAAGAGGAAGGCAAGATGCAGGCGACGGACGATTATATCGAAAATCTTAGGCACTTATCCCTGATAGATGAGGACAGCACATTTAAAGACCCTGATGAGTAAACGGAAAAAAACAGCTTGCCATCCTGTTATTCCCGACATCTTTTAACGGCGGTTCATTTTTCCCGCATATTTCTTTTGAAGCATAGCATTTTTTAAAATACGCGCATCCTTTTTCTGCCCCTTTTTCTTTGCCGATTAAACCTGGTACCGTATTTTTTCCGTTTAAATCCGTAAAATTTAACTGTTTTTTAAACTTATAAGGCAGCATCGAATTATAAAGGATAGTGGAATAAGGGTGGGCAGGTTCTTTAAAAAAATCCGCAGACGGTGAAATCTCCATTATTTTTCCGCCGTACATAACGCAAACCCTGTCCGCAATATGCCTTACTATCTTTAAATCATGGGTTATAAAGATATAGCTCATCTTATCATACGCCTGTAAATCCATAAGAAGATTCAAAACCTGCGCCGATATGGACATATCGAGAGCGGATACGGGCTCATCGAGAATTAGAAGCTCCGGACCCACGGAAAGGCTTCTTGCTATTCCCACCCTTTGCCTTTGCCCCCCCGATAATTCGTGAGGATAGCCGTACAGGATTTCTTCATCCAATCCTACATTCTTTAGTAAAGAAGCGGCAAAATCAGGCCTGTCCTTTTTTTTGATAATATTGTTCTTAACGGCAGGATAAGAAATTATCTTATATATCTTTTTTTTCGGATTTAACGACGAATACGGGTCCTGAAAAACTATTTGGATTTTTTTCCTAAAGTTTTTCTTTTTATCCTTATAATCTAATAATTCCCCATCGTAATAAATATCTCCGGAGGTCTTGCTTATTAAACCCGTAATCAATTTAGCAAGGGTGGATTTGCCGCAGCCTGTTTCCCCGACTACCGCAAAAATCTCATTTCTAAATACCCCGAAGGTTATGTCGTCAACCGCTTTAATAACATCTCTTTTAATATCGAATATGGACTTATAATATTTATAATGTTTTGAGAGATTTAAGACATTTAAGATTATTTCTTTTTCCATTTGACGCATCTGACAAACCTTCCCCCGCTTATTTCGTTTAATGGGATGTTTTTTAAGCAATTTTCATCCCTTTTAAAACATCTGGCATAAAACCTGCATTTGCCTTCGGCAAAATCATCTCTTGTCAAATAACCCGGTATCGTAAACAGCTTTTGCTTCGGCATATAATCCGCGGCTAAAGAAGGAACGCTGTTAATTAAAGAAACGGTATAGGGATGCAGGGGATTATCCATAATTTCCCCCGTTTTTCCGGATTCCATTACCTGTCCGGCATAAAATACATAAATCTTATCGGATATATTTTTTGCAATGCTTAAATCGTGCGTTATAAAAATAATTCCCAGATTCGATTCGATTTTTATCTTTTCGATAAGGCTTAAAACCTGCAAGGATGTGGTAACATCGAGCGCCGTGGTGGGTTCGTCTGCGATTAGAAAACAGGGATTAAGCACCATAGCCATTGCAATCATAACCCGCTGCCTCATACCCCCGGATAATTCATGAGGGTATGCGTTAAACCTTGCCTTCCCGTCGATGTTCATACGGTTAAGATAGGAAATTGCGATTTCTTTTGCCTCAGGTTTGCCCATTTTTTTATGGGCGAATATTGCCTCGGTAATCTGTTCCCCTATTTTAATAACCGGGTTTAGCGAAGTATTAGGGTCTTGAAATACAATCGATACCAACCTGCCCCTCACGGAGGGGAGATTTTTTGGATTTAGCCTTATAATGTCCAGCGCCTCTTTTTCTGCCGGACATCTTATTTTAACAAAACCGGAAACCACTTCGGAGACATCGGGCGGGTTTAATCTCATAATAGAAAGTCCTAAAAACGATTTGCCGCTCCCCGATTCTCCGACAACGGCCGCAATTTCGCCGCCGTTCACATATAAATCCACGGAATCGATCACATTTATATATCCGCCCGCATATTTTTTGGGATACAATCTTACGGTCAAGTCTTTTATTTCAAGGTTCATTGTTTTAGTTCTGCCGCCATATACCATATAAATTACATTCTTTCAAGAACCGGCATGCAAAGAAGTTTTAAAGCATTGATTAAAACTATCTTAATTGCCCTCAGCAGATAAAGGCGGGGTTTAATATATTCGTAATCCCGGCCTATCAGCCTGTAATTTTGATAATATTTGTTAAAAAGGGATGCTAATTCCAGAATATATGAACTTATAATAGACGGTTCATTTAAATTTAATGCCGCTTCTATATTGTCTTTGAAAACGGAAATCTGCTTGACGATAAGATATATTTCATTAAAATCGTTATCCCTTTCGGATACGGCAGCCGTATTATCAAAAGGGGTTCCTGTTTCCTTAATACCGGCGGCGGCATTAAGCTCCGCATCATTTACGCGATTTTCCACGGGGCTTACGCCGTTGTCGTTTCCCTTTATTAGTCGGGCTATAAGGCTGTTTATCCTTGACACCGTATATTGAAGATACGGCCCTGTCTGTCCCTCGAAGGATAAAACATTATCCCAGTTAAAGTTGACATCCGTATTGCGCCTAGTTTTTAAGTCGTTAAATATTACGGCGCCGATACCTATTTTAAGGGCGGTGGATTCCTTTTCGTCAAGCGTAAAAATGTCTTTCTTATTTTCATCGTTACCGCTAAAACCTGTAACGGTACCTGCGCTATTCGATACGACATCCCTTTCCTTTAGTTTTTCCGCTGCCCTTTTGCTTGCCTCATCGATGTAATCCTCCAGAAAGACTAAATTGCCCTTTCTTGTTGACATGCCGATTATTCTGCCAAATTTTACATGAACCAGCCTGCCGCTTACGGAAGAGGCATATTTTTGAAAGAAAGGGTTATTGTTTAGTTTATCTTTGCTATCCCTTAATAAATCAAAAATATTAAAAAGCTGGTTAAAGTGCAGTGATTGTTCCGAACCGACCACATAAATCATCTTATCGTAATTGTATTTTGCCATTCTTAATACCGCCGTAACAATATCCCTCGAAAGATAAAGGGATGTTCCGTCGCTTTTGGCAATTAATGCCGGAGTTTTTATGTCTTTTAGAGGCACGATTATAGCTCCCTCGCTTTCCGCAGCAAATCCGCTTTCGAGAAGTATTTTAACCATTTCACCGGAAAATATGCCGCTTTCGGCCTCCCCTTCATAATCGTCGAATCTTATCCCCATTAACTCGTAAATCCTTTTAAATTCTTCTATGCTCAAATTCCTGAAGGTTTCCCACAGGATAAACTGCCCTTCGTCGGAGTCGCAAAAACTAGATTTATTTTCAGGATTTATATTTAACTGGCCCCTCCCATAATCCAATGCGGATGTAAAAACTCCGGGAAACCCGGCACGTGTTCCAAGAAAGTTGAGATAATCTTCCAACCCGGAAGGATTTTTTTTAATCAGACTTTCTTCCAATTTTTTAAAAATATCCCTTGCATCCCGTTCGATATCTTCATTCCCTTCCGCTTCCTTATGTATCGTTACATAAAGATTATATAAAACCTTAACGGGGTCTTTTTCGAATTCCGAAAAATCGATATTATAGCGGCAGAAAGCTGTTATAACTTTTCCGAACTGTGTGCCGAAATCTCCCAAATAGTTTATTTTTAAGACATTATGCCCGCAAAATTCATAAATGTTGGCAAGGCTCATTCCTATAACGGTTGACCTCAGGTGTCCTACTCCAAAAGGTTTTGCTATATTCGGGGACGAAAAGTCTATAATAACCTTTTCGGGTTTGCGGGGGAGCCCTCTTCCGTAGTTGCCGTTATCCTTTAAAACATTTTTTACGATAACCCCGATAAATTTTTCTTTATGGACAAAAAAATTAACATAAGGACCTTTTATTTCTATCTTGCTAAAAAAATCTTTTATTTGCTCAAAATTAGCCTGCGCATAATTTAGAAGTTCCGAAGCGGCATCCTCGGCTTTGCCTTTAAAACCGTATTTAGTTAAATAATAAGAGGCAACGGAATAATCTCCGTAAGAACTGTCCGGCGGGGTTTTAATAAGTTTTTCGGCCTCTTGCGGGTCAATATCCCGCTTATTTTTTTCTTTAATAAACGGTATAATAAACGAAATTAAGTTTTCTTTAAAAATATCCATATTACAGCCTTTTTTGATTCAGGTTCAGGTTTATCTCAAATTTGCCGATAGAAAATTTATTTTCTGGATTCCCGCTTACGCGGGAATGACAATATGAGGTTTTAACGTTTCACCCAACGGGTGTCATTCCTGCGAAAGCAGGAATCCAGTGTCTTTAAGCTTTTGAGGTCAATTTATTAATTTCTATCGGCAATTTTGGGAATACGGGCAGAGGATAATTTAAGAATGAATATCAAATTGCTCGACTATCTCGCATATAATATGGGCGATTAGAATGTGGTTTTCCTGTATTCTCGGTGTGTCCTTAGAAGGAATTTTTATTATAAAGTCGCACATATTTGCCATTTCGCCGCCGTCTTTTCCCGTAAAACCGATAATCTTCATATCGAGTTCTTTAGCTTTTATAATAGCCGATATTATGTTTTTCGAGTTTCCCGATGTCGATATGCCCCAGAATATATCTCCTTTGCGGCCGTTTGCCTCTAATTGCCTTGAAAATATCTTGGAAAAATCATAGTCGTTGGCAATTGCGGTTAAATTGGAAGTGTTAACGGTAAGGCTTTCTGCGGGAAGCGCCCTTCTTTCTTTGTAAAACCTTGAGACAAGTTCTGCGGCTATGTGTTGGGCGTCGGCGGCCGAACCGCCGTTTCCCGCAATAAAGATTTTTCCGCCGTTTTTATAGGCGCCTTCGATGGCTTTGGATATTTCGTTTATCGTCTTTATAGCCTCCCTGTTCGAGGCTGTTAACTCCAAAAGTTTTTGCGCATCGCTAAATCTTTCGATTATTAAATGTTCCATAATGTCATAATGTAATGTAATATCTTATTTAAAAAGCGATTTTCCGATATCGTTTCGATAATATTTATTTTCAAATTTTATATTTTTTGCAATTTCGTAAGCCTTGTCCACGATACCTTGCGTTTTGCCCTTAACGCAAACATTCAAAACCCTGCCGCCGTCTGTGTAATATTTTCCGTTTATTTTTTTTGTTCCGGCATGAAAAATGTAACAATCCGCGCCGTTATCCCTGCATAGATTAGGCAAATTGCCGAATGAAATCTCGTAACCGGTTTTATAATATTTCGGATAGCCCAGCGATGATAAAACAAGACAAATAGATTTATTGTCGTCAAACTCAAGCGTATAGTCTTTTAAATTTTCATTTATCACGCTTAGAAACAGATCTATTATATCAGATTTAAGCCTTATGAGTATTGCCTGGGTCTCGGGGTCTCCAAACCTGACATTAAATTCGAGAACATAAGCATCGCCGCCTTTTATCATAACCCCTGCATATAATACGCCCTTATAATCCACACCTTCCTTCTTAAGCCCTTCCAAGGCAGGTTCTATTATGGTTTTATTAATTTTATCCTCCAAATCTCTCGAAACGAATGGATTAGGAGAAACTGCCCCCATTCCTCCGGTATTTTCGCCATTATCCCCGTCTAATATCTTTTTATAGTCCATGCTGGTGATGAGAGGCTTATAAGAAATACCGTCGGTAATTACCATATACGAAAGCTCGAAGCCGTCTAAGTAATCTTCGACAATGACCGTTCCCCCGCTTTCCCCGAAAATATTTTTATTAAAAATAGAATCTAAGATAATTTTGGAATCCTCAACGCTGTTGGAAATAAAAACCCCTTTTCCGGCGGCAAGCCCGCTCGCCTTAATAACTAAAGGATGAGGTTTTTTCAGGACAAAGTTTGATGCGCCGGTAAAATTCGTAAATGACCGGTAATCCGCTGTTTTTATGGAATTTCTTTTAAGGAAATCTTTGGCGTATTCCTTAGAGGATTCCAAAAGGGATGCTTTTTTATTAGGGCCGAATATCTTCAGCCCGTTTGCCGTAAATTCATCGACTATCCCCAGAGACAGGGGTATTTCAGGACCTACTATCGTTAAATCTATTTTGTTATTTTTTGCAAAATTAACAAGACCGCTTATGTCATCCTGCTTTATCGTTATATTTTCGGCATTATCTAAGGTGCCGCCGTTGCCGGGGGCGCAATACACTTCGGTATCAATCCTTGAATTTCTAACGGCATGAATTATGGCGCTTTCCCTTCCGCCTGAACCTATAATAAGAATTTTCATAGATATATTTTTGCCTTTCCTTTAACTAAAATTTAAAATTTCTATCGCAGTTCTATGGATAAAATCAGTGTTTAAAATGCCTTATGTTTGTAAATATCATCGGGATATTTAATTTATCCGCCTCGCCGATAACCTCGTCGTCTCTGATTGACCCCCCCGGTTCTATTATCCCGATAACTCCTATCTTACCCGCATATTCCACGGAATCCTTAAATGGAAAAAATCCGTCCGAAGCCATAACGAAACCCCTGACATCCCCGTAAGAATCATTCATTTTTTGATAAGCAAATTTAGCGCTGTCTATTCTCGACATCTGTCCCGCTCCGATTCCTACGGTAGCGCAATCTTTCGCATAAACTATGGCATTGGATTTGACATGCTTCGCAATCTTCCATGCAAAAATCAGGTCGTTTAATAAATAATCATCCGCCTTTTTATCTGTAACCGTTTTAAAAGAAAGCGTATTTTCCGGCGCATCGTCTTTTTCCTGAACAAGAACCCCGCCCGAAGCGCTCCGTAAAGAAAATTTATCTCTTTTAAGAATATAATCGGTAAAATACTCGACGATTATCGTATTTTTCTTGGTTTTTAAAATTTCTAGGGCATCCCCGCTATAACCAGGGGCTAAAATAATTTCAACAAAAAACGGCTTGATTTCGAGGGCGGTTTCTTTATCCACCTTCTTATTAAAACCTATTATCCCTCCGTAAGATGAAATCTCGTCGGTCTTTCTTGCCTTAAGGAATGCATCTTTTAAAGATGTTTTACTTAATGCGGCTCCGCAAGGGTTAGTATGTTTTACGATTACGGAGAACCAATCGTCCGCCGCATAAAAATCTCTTATTATATTGAAGGTTGAATCTATATCTAAGAGGTTATTATATGAAATATCTTTTCCAGAGATCTTTTTGAAAGCGGGGTAATCGTCCCTCTTTTGTTCGTTTGCCGCAATTTCCTTGAAGTCTTCTTCAAACTTCGCCTCGTAAAATGCGGCTTTTTGGTGGGGATTTTCACCGTATCTTAAAGGCGATAATTTTTTAAGATTCAGATTCAACTCTCCTTTAAAAACTACATCCTTTTTTTCTTTTTTTGAACCCAAAAAATTGGAAATTTCACTGTCATACTCTGCCGTAAGTTTAAAAGCCTCATATGCAAACACCTTTTTGATTTCTTGCGGTATTTCCTGTTTGTTTTTAAGAAATTCTATTATATCCGGGTAGTAAGCAGGGCTTGTCGCTACCGAAACATGCCTGAAGTTCTTTGCCGCCGCCCTTATTAAAGAGACGCCGCCTATATCGATAAACTCAAGCTTTTCTTCGAATGTTATATCTTTATTTTTCATTTCTTTAAACGGATACAGGTTTACGACAACGAAATCGATGGGGCTTATATTATTTTTTTTCATATCTTTCATATGGTTTTCGTTGTCCCTGATTGACAGAATTCCTCCAAAAATAGCGGGATGCAATGTTTTCACTCTTCCATCCATTATCTCGGGAAAATTTGTTATCTCGTCTATTCTTTTTAAATCCGTTATCCCCGCAGATTTTAATACATTATAGGTATTTCCTGTCGCAATAACGGTATAACCGTCTATTTCGAGGTGGGTTGCAAGTTCCACAACGCCTGTTTTATCATAAACGGATATAAGCGCATATCTTTTTTTGAGCATAAGTAAATTTTCCTTTGATTTTAAAATATTATATAGTAGAATATATAAAAATTTTATTAATTTTACTAATTTTAAATATTTATTTCAAATGAAAAGATTGAAATTTTGGGTTTTATTATTTTTAATTTTTTTTACTATGAATTTTCTAACAGGGTGCGCGCTTCTGCTTGTCGGCGGTCTTGCGGGAACCACGGGCTATCTTGCCGCAAAGCAGGGATATGGCGTTCAATCGCCGGTAACAAAAAAATAAAAGCTTACTGCTTGATAATTACGCAATAGCCGATAATTAGAATTAGTAAATAATAAAACGGGAGACGACATGGAAGTTTTAATTATCGTAGGGTCTAAAAACGATTTAACCGAGATGGACGGGGCAGTTCAAGTATTAAAAAAGTTTGATACCTCCTTTGAAATGCATGTTTCATCCGCACACAGGTCGCTTAAAAGAACTATCGGGCTGATAGAATCTGCCGAAAAAAACGGCGCCAAGGTAATCATAGCGGCTGCAGGGATGAGCGCCCATCTCCCCGGAGTCATAGCCGCTTTAACCGTAATCCCGGTTATCGGCGTTCCTCTTAATTCTTCCGCCCTGAACGGCCTCGATAGTTTGCTGTCCATTGTCCAAATGCCTTCGGGTATTCCTGTGGCAACTACCGCCATCGGTAAAAGCGGGGCAACAAATGCCGCCCTTTTAGCAGTTTCCATTCTTGCCGTTAGTAATGCGGGCTTAACCGAAAAACTTAAAAAATACAGAAAAGAAATGGAAGAATCCGTCACCCTTGCGGATAACGAATTAAATTCAAAGCCGGCCCGCCCGCGCCCGCTCTAAGTTTTTATCTTGCGAGACGGCGGGGAGAAAATTTATGGCAAAAATTAAATTAAAGCCTTCCATGTATGTTAATCTGGCAATCTCTATTTTTACGGGAGTTTTTGCGCAGCTTTCCATGAAATACGGAATGAACGGTTTAAAGGAAAATATCCGTTTAACCGCAACGGGTTCGAATATACCTTTAAACCTATTAAGCTTATTTTTGAAAATGAGCAAAATTTTGCTCATTATTTTTACGAATAAATTTGTAATTACGGGTATTGTTTTATATCTAATATCGATGTTTTTCTGGATCGGCGTGTTATCGAAAATCGACTTATCGGCGGCATATCCGTTTGTGAGCATCGGGGTTATTTTAACCGTAATACTTGCGGCGATTACCCTTCATGAATCCATACCGCTATTAAGATGGGCGGGAATACTCATTACTCTTTCGGGGGTTTATTTAATACTCTCATCCCATCAAGATAATAACGCAAGATAATAACGCAAGATAATAACGTTAAATAAGAGAAGAATATTAAATGAAAATATATACCCAGAACAGTTTAACCGAAAATGATTATACAGATATCGGGAAGCACTTAAGTTCATCCGGCATTTTGATTTATCCGACCGAAACATCATACGCAATAGGGGCTAATCCTCTTGACAACGCTGCGGTAAAAATGATTTACGATATTAAAGGAAGGGATTTTACAAAACCGCTTCCCGTATTAGTTAAAAATTTAAATATGTTGATTAATATAGCTTATGTCAGCAGGCAGGAAGAGGATATTATTTCAAAATTTTGGCCGGGACCTTTAACTATACTTTTTAAGTCTAAAATAAGCGGCAAATATTTCTTTACTTCTAATTCGGAATTTGTCGGGGCGAGGATTTCGCCGCACCCTTTTCCCGAAATGCTGTTTAACAAAATAGACTTTCCGATAACCGCGACAAGCGCGAATATTTCGGGAGAAGATAGTTTAACGGATTTCGAAAGTATAAAAAGGGTTTCTAATGGATTTGAAGAAAAAATTATGCTGATAGACGGCGGAGAACTTACAGGGGGCGCATCTACGATAATAAGAATCGAAAAAAAGAAAGTTATAATGGTGAGAGAAGGCGATAACAATACAAAGGAACGGTTAGTCTGCTATATGAAAAACAAAAAAATTTTACAATAAAGCCACAATAATGCCCCCGATGGGGAAGGGCGAGGGAATGGAAATAATGAATGAAAGTAGAGATGTATTGGGAATAATCGGCGGCAGCGGATTATACCGTATGGATGGGTTAAAAAATATAAAGGAGGAGTTTTTTGACACGCCGTTTGGCAGTCCTTCGGATAAACTGGTTTTCGGAGAAATAGACGGGAAAGAGCTTGTCTTTATCCCAAGGCACGGAAAAGGACACAGAATTTTGCCTTCGGAAATAAATTATGCCGCGAATATTTATGCGCTTAAGGCGGCGGGGGTTAAAAAAATTATATCTGTTAGCGCGGTTGGAAGCCTTAAGAGAGGTATTAAGCCGGGAGATATGGTTATTATCGACCAATTTTTCGATTTCACAAAGAACAGAAAGAATACCTTTTTTGGAGATGGCTTGGTGGCGCATGTTTCGATGGCCGAACCCGTTTGTCCGCACTTAAGAAAAGTTGTGATAAATTCGTGTAAATCTTTGGGGATACCTTACCATGATAAAGGGACATATTTTTGCATCGAAGGTCCGCAATTTTCCACAAAAGCGGAATCTTTTTTCTATAAAAGCAGCAATTTCGATATCATAGGGATGACAAATGCGACGGAGGCTAAACTCGCCAAAGAAGCCGAACTTTGTTATGCCACGATTGCTATGTCAACGGATTACGATTGCTGGCACGAGGAGGAAGACAATGTCAGCGCCGATATGATACTTAAAATTCTTAACGAAAATGCCCAAAAGGCTAAAAATATAATTAAAGAAGCGGTTAAGATAATGAACTTTGAAGAAAGGGAATGTGAATGCGGGTCGTCCCTTAAGCAGGCGGTAGTTACCGCAAAAAACGATGTTCCGAAAAGGACATTGGAAAGGCTTGCTATTTTTAATTTGTATGGGAAGTGATATATAATGTCCTTAATCTTTCTAACACGGGATTAAGGAATAAAAATTTATATTAATTTAGGGAGTGGCAAATGGCTGTGACTGTTGTCGGTTCTGTAGCTTTAGATAATGTCGAAACGCCGTTTAAGAAGATGAATAATATTCTCGGCGGTTCGGCCTCATTTTTTTCCCTGTCGTCCTCGTTTCTCACCGATGTGAAAATAATAGGGGTAATAGGCGACGATTTTAATCAAACATATTTAGATATTTTTAAGGACAAGTCAATCGATATCACCGGTTTGAAGACGGAAAAAGGGACGACTTTCCACTGGGAAGGGAGATACGGATACGACCTGTCAGACCCGGAAACATTAGAAACGGACCTCGGGGTTTTTTCTTCTTTTAAGCCGGTGGTGCCTCATAGCTTCAAAAATGACACTCTCTTTCTTGCCAACATAGACCCCGATATTCAGTTTGATGTTTTAAGCCAAATGAATTCGCCAAAATTGATTGCCCTCGATACTATGAATTTTTGGATTGAAAGAAAAAGAGAAAAACTTATCAAAGTAATCGAAAAATCCGATATTTTTATTATAAACGAGTCGGAAGCAAGGCTTTTGACGGGCGAGTCGTCCATATTTTTAGCCGCTAAAGCCATACATAATTTTGGGGCAAAAATATTAATCTTAAAAAGGGGGGCTTACGGAGCCACAATGTTTTTAGACGACCATTTCTTTATTGTCCCCGCTTACCCTTTAGAAGACATTAAAGACCCGACCGGAGCGGGCGATTCATTTGCGGGGGGTTTTTTGGGGTATATAGATAATACCGGCGATATGTCGTTCGAAAATTTTAAAAAGGCTCTTGTTTTCGGAAACATTATGGCTTCTTTTGCCGTCGAGGATTTTTCGGTGGACAGGCTATTGGCAATAAAAATGGACGAGATTAAGGACAGGTTTAAGAAGTTTAGGGATATGACATATTTCGGAGAGCTTTCACTTTAAATTTAATTTGATTAATGATATTATTCTTTTATTATGTTTAGATTAAATAATCGTTTAAAATTAATTTATATAATCCTTTTAATAACAGGTTTATCCGCCGTATTATACGGCTGCGGGCTGTCCCAGGTTTCCGAGAGGAATAAACTTAAATCAAACCTTTATTATAAGCTCGGCGTCGGGTATTATCAAAATGAAAACTATGTAAAGGCGATGCAGGAATTTATCAGAGCAAAGAAATTAACTCCGTATTCGGCAAAAAATTACAATGCTATCGGAATGGTTTATCTGATGACGCATAGGGAGGGTAAAGCTATAATAAACTTGAAAAAGGCGATTGATTTAGATAAAAAATTTTCCGATGCGTATTATAACTTAGCGCTTATTTACATAAAAAAACATAACTATAAAATGGCTAAAATCAACCTAAAAATGGCATTGAAAAACCCGTTTTATAACCAGCCTTATAATAGCTATACCCAGCTTGCAAGAATTTACATTAAGGAAAATAAATTAGAAAAGGCAAAAAAATTGCTATTGATTTCAGAGTCATTGAATAAAAACTATTTTCTAACTTATTATTATCTTGGAGAATTTTATTTTATCAAGGGGAGATTAAATCGCGGTTTATTGAATTTCAAGAAGGCTTTAAGCATAGATGTATTTTTTGTTCCCGCAAAATATAAAGAAGGCGTAATATATTTTAAACTTAAAAAATATAATAAAGCAAAAGTAATTTTTAATTCTATTTACAAACAATACGGGAGCAGCGAGATTGGAATAAAATCGTTTGATTATTTAAAAAAAATTAAATAATTAAAAATATTACAAACTTATGGAAACGATAGGGGAATATTTTAAATTAAAAAGGGAAGAAAGCGGGTTGACTTACGGCAAAATTTCCGAAATAACAAAAATAAGACCCCAGTATATCGAAACTATCGAGAAAAATGATTTTTCTTTATTTTCTTCGCCGCAAATATTAAAGGGGTATATTAAATTAATAGGCAAAACGGTAGGCGCCGACGAGGAATACGCTTTCAGCCTATTGGAACCGCAGCTTAAAGAAGGTTTTAAGGATAAAAATGTCGAAGATATCGTAGGTATGAGGTTTAAGGAAGAAAAGCAAATATCGTACAAATTTAAAAAAAAAATTATAATAACTATAGCTGCAGCTATAGTTATTATAATTTTGTCTTTTGCGTCCCTGAAGGTTTTTGAATTTTTTAAGTTTAAACATCAGGGTTTAGCCGTTACCTCATTTCGTTTGTCCCCAGGAATAGCGCCCGGCAGGCATCTAAAGAAAAGAAAAAAAAGTATTTTAGAATACGCCGTTATATTAAAAGGAATCGTGGCAAAAAAAACATGGGTTGCCGTCAGGATAGATGATAAAGGGCAAAAAACTTATATGTTATATCCGGGAGATGTCGAAACATGGAAGGCAAAAAAGGACATGAGGATTAAAATAGGAAACGCGGGCGGAATCCGCCTGAATTATAACGGAAAGAGTCTGGGAAAATTGGGCAAAGAAAAGGAAGTCATAACTTTAAATTTTCCCGCTAAGAGCAAAGAGGTCAACCCTGCCAACCCTAATCCAAGGGAGCAGAAAACTTCCCCACTCTTTTAGGCTAAGTTACCCTTTCTGTTTTTAACTTTATACCCAATTTTATCTAATAATAATGAAAGTATAAATAAAACTCCGCCGACGGCAAGAATAATTAAAATTAAGTCTTCGTCCTCTATGTTAATCTTTAAACCCTGGAAGCCCCAGTAGATTGCAAAACTGATAAGCAAAACGGATGCTATGCCTTTAATCCAGTGAGAGGGAATCTTCTTAAAGTATTTTCTTAAATGTAAAGATAAGATTAAGATAAGACAGGAGCTGATAACAAGCGAGGAAATTACCGGAATCCATTGATTGTCCGTAATTGCAAACGGAACGGCTACCACGCCGACCTCGAAAGCCTCTACTATAACCGCGCTAAAGGCAACGAAGAAGGATTTAGGCGAGCATTTTTTATGCGAAACGGTTGCGGTTTCCATCTTTTTAAAAAGCGGTTTTCCTCCTAATTTTGATGAAAACGGCGTCAGATAAAATATGAAACTAAGCAGTTTATAAGAAAAATACAGTCCTATGGCAAGCAGAATAACCGCTATTATTAATTTGACGGTAGAAATGGGAACGGATTTTATAAGGGTTATGCCTCCTATAAAAAGAATGAGCAATGAGCCGAAAAATCCTGTTATTCCTCCGGCAAGAGCGCTCGATAAACCGATATCCTCGCCGACTACGAATATTATTGCGGCCACTTCGCTTAGCTCGATAACTGCTACGGAAAAAACGGCTATAAATATAAGTATGCTTAAATTCATAGTGCATATTATATCATATATATAAACTGTTGCAAAAAATAGTTAAAAAACTCCCAAATCCCAATTGGGTTTAAAAACTTTATTGACTTTTCGGGGAATAAGTAATAAACTGAAACAGTTTTGAAAATTTAATAATGTATATTCTTAAGGAGGTAACATTATGGCAGTATCCCCCAACAAAACTCTTGACGCAAGCGGTTTATCGTGCCCATTGCCGATTGTTAAGACCAAAAAAGAAATCGACACGATGAGTTCAGGACAGGTTTTAGAGATAATCTCAACCGATCCAGGTTCTAAAAACGATATGACGGCCTGGTGCAAAAGAACCGGCAACGAACTTTTAGAATCGATGGAGGAGGGCGGAAAGTTTAAGTTTTATGTCAAAAAATCTTGATAAAGCTTAAATTTATATATAAAAAAAAATCAGAGGTCATGCCTTAAAATTTAATAAAAATTTCGAAGCATGACCTTTTTATAAAAAATCTGATTCCTAATTCCATTTTTTTTGTTATAATAATTTATAATATTTTTTTATCTTAATATTTAATTAAATTAACGAAAAGATGAAAAAGGAAATTTTTTTAGTTGTTATAACGGCAATTTTATTTCAGTTTATAAATATAAAGACCTGTTTCGGGCTAAAAAATCCCTTTATATCCCCTTTTAAAGCGAAGCAATATAAAAACCGTATAGAAAATCCGTTAAACGGCATAACCCTGCAAGCAATAGTCAGCAGTTCGAATCCAAATAAAAATGTTGCAATAATTAACGATAAGCCTTATTATATAGGTTCTAAGATTATTGGGAAAACGGTTGTCGGAATATCGTCCAGAGCCGTTACTATTAAATTAGAAAATGGAAAAATCGTGAAACTTTTATTAGTACGATATGAAGGATTTAAAAAATAATTCACTGAAAGCAGATAAAAAAAATATGCCGGTTAAACTTAAGCATATTACCGTAATCCCTTTTTTTATCTTTATTGTTTTCATATTAATAATATTCATAACCGCCAAATTTTCCTTTGGTTTTAACAATTATAACAATTCTTACGATATATACCGCATAAACGGGATCAAGCTGCCCGATAAAAGAATTACGATAGAGGGCAACAATATTCCCTTAAGGCCCCTTATAATAGGAATAGCCTACAAATTTCATCTTAATTATGTTCTAAGCAGTTCGGTAAAAGGATATGTTACATTGCATATACGAAAGGTTCCGCTTCCGTCCGCTTTATCCATTATCTTTAAGGCGTGGAATTTGGGTTATAGCGTTAGTAACGGAATTTTATTTATCGGTCCGCGGTCTTCGCTCACAAATAGCTATGTCGATTACAGGATAAATTTAAAATACATACAGGCTAAAAATGTTCTTCCCGTTTTAACGCCGATTTTACCGACAGGGGCAAAGGCTTATGCTTCCCCCCATGGAAATTCGATACTTGTTTACGATATTCCTTCCAATATCTCAAAAATAAGGAAAATTATAAAAAGCATGGATGTCAAAAAAAGGGTTGTTCTCTTAAATGCAAAGATTGTGGATGTATCCGATAGTTTTAATCGAAATATCGGTATTGCATGGACTTTTTCGCCAAATGTCAATAACACCTTTACATCTAGCGCGTCCTATGTAACGAATTTTACGGGAGTAACAAATTTACAACCGGGTCAAAATTATTTAAATTTGGGCGTATTGGCGCCTTGGCAAAACTTTGGCGATATATCTGCCCAAATTTCTTTGGGACAGCGTTTAGGTTGGGATAAAGTTGTCGATTCTCCGAGTGTTGCCGTTATTAGCGGACAGCCCGCAACGATAAATTCAAGTATTTTAATGTATTATGTGGCATATACCGCGGCCGGTGCAGGTACAACGACAACCCCGGCTCCTTCGGGAACGGGCGGTACAACGGTTATAGCCCAAGAACCCGTAACATCCACTCTTCAGACAATAACGATAGGTATTACATTGACTGTAACACCCATAGTCGAGAGTAAAAATAATATATTGCTCAATGTAACTCTCACTTATTCTTCACCGTCAACTGCTCAAGGCATCAACGGATTTCCGGCTGTCAACAATAAAAGTGTTACAACCGTCGTTTTGGTTAAAAATAATTCGACATTGGTTATCGGCGGCATTTTATCTATGGAGAAATCCCATAACAACAACGGAATCCCAATTTTATCTCAGATACCTGTTCTTGGATACTTATTTTCCTCTCATCAAAGAAGTGTGTCGAAAGAGCAGCTAATGGTATTTATATCCCCTAAAATAGTAAATTAGATGAAGGATAATATAAAAAAAGAAAAAAGCAGGAAAGGCGGGAGCGCTAAAAATGAAGAAGGCAGGATGGCTAAAAATGAAGAAGGCAGGATGGCTTTTCTGGAGCATTTTTCCGAATTAAGAAAAAGGGTAATCTATATTTTTATCGCCCTTGTTATCGGAATGGGGTTTTCGTGGCATCTGTCTTATACCGCCATTAACTTTATAGAGCTTCCTTTAAATAAACCAACCTATATTACATATTTATCGGGATATGCAAAGGTATTAATCAAAAAAGACGCCCCGTTAGCTTATTATACCTTTGGCTTAAATAAAACGCCGAAGAAATTCATAAAACACATTTTACACTATTCAAGACCGTTGGAGCCGTTTTTTATGCAGGTCAAGGTTTCCCTTATCCTTGGATTTATGATAGCCCTCCCGTTCATACTGTTTGAAATATGGCAATTTATAAAGCCCGGCTTGTTAAAGAGAGAAAGAATGTATCTTGTCCCCTTTTTATTTTTCGGGACGCTATTTTTTATTGCGGGGATGATGTTTATGATTTTGTACATCTGGCCTGCCATTATTAACTTTTCGTTAAGCTATCAAAGCCCTAATTTATCCCCCCTTATCAATCTAACCCATTATATCAATTTTGCGTTAAGGTTAAGCCTTATATTCGGCTTAATATTCGAGCTTCCGTTAATATCTGCCCTTTTTTCCTTAGCGGGCATACTTAAGCCCCATTTTTTAAAAAAATACAGGAAATGGGCTCTACTGTTAAGCCTTATTATTGCCGCTTTTCATGCCGACATAGTTACGATGTTTTTTATAGCGATTCCGTTATATTCGATGTATGAAATAAGCATTTTAATATCTTCTATTATATGGCGGATGAAAAAAAAGCCCGCCCCGGCTCCTAATCCTGCATAGAAAAAACAGTCCCTTTTATATCGGCTTTAATGTCGGGAAAAGATTTTTTGCTTGCTTTAACGGATAGGTAATCTATTACAAAAATTCTTTTTAACGAATTTATATTTTTAACGAATTTTATCGACTTGTTAAAGCCGCCGGCGATTGAAATGCTGACCGGCAGGGCCGTCACGCCCAGGGTTCTAACCGGTTTTCCAAAATCTATTTTTTCGATAATAAAGTTAGATGTCGGGGCGCTTTTAGAAATCTCCTTTATTAATGTTGAGACCATAAAGGTTTTTGGGAGTTTTGTCCTCTCCTTTTTTAACTCCGCCTTCAGGCTTTTTATCTGGTTTTTAAGATTCAACAAGCTATTTTTTTCATTCGTTAAAGATACGGTTATATTTTTTAATGTTCTAATTTTATCATTAAGCCTTATTATAATACTGTTATTTGTTTTCAAAGTATTACCCGTGTTATTTAAAAACAAATCTTGATTTACAAGATATATAAATACAAATATCATTAAAATAACGACGGCTATTTTATTTGTCCTTAAATAGCCCGGAATTTTTTTTAATTCTTCAGATAAATTCATTTTTTTTGCTCTTGCTCGTTTATTTTATAACCGGAGTTAAAGTTGCTTTCAATTGAAAATGGTAAAAGGTGTTTCCGCCGATAATTTCTCTGCCCGCATCGGTTAAAATAATCTTTTTAAACATATTAGTTGTTTTCAATCTATCCATGTATATAGATATTCCCTTAAGAGAAATGGAGTTTCCCTCTATCGTAATAACGCCTTTTTGGAGCAATAGTCCGCTCATCCAAACCCCCGAAGGCGAAGCCTGAACCATGTCTCCTATTTTTTTATTCCATGCGACCTTAGATTTTTCAAGATTTTTTATAATTAAAATCCTTTTTTTGATTGTGTTGCTAAGATTTTTTCTGCTATTTATTGCCGATTCAAGCGATTTATTGAGAAGATTTTTGGTTTTCATCAGCGTTAGTTTCTGGTTTAGCCCGGAAATATAAATTCTTTTTGAGCTGTTTTCAAGGTATGCCGTAAAATCCAGCGAAAAGATAAAAAATCCATATGCGATAATTATAGAAAATATTATTGCCTTTTTTCTGTTTTTTATAAATCGCTCTTTATCGGCGGCGGGTAATAAGTTAATCCTTGTTTTATTCCCATTTTTCTTTTTCATTTTTATCTGTTAACGATTAAGCCGAAGGTTGTCCACATTTCTTCAAGAGGCTTAAAGAAATCGTAGTTTTCGTTTATATTATATTTTACTAACCTTTTTGATAAAAATATTTTTCTTTCTTTTAACAGGCTGACAATCGAAATAGAATATGTTTTTAGGTGCATCATGTCCTTTATTTTGCCGTTAAAACCTTCGTTTCCCGAATAAATGCCTGTTATTATTATACCGTCTATCGGAGCGATAAATTTTCCTGCAAAATAAAAATCTACGGTCTTTTTTAATTCATTCCCGATTAAAAGCGATGATTCGTCGTCATTTAGATCTTTTAGATCAATTCCTTCTATCGTCCTTTCGAAATTAACCGCCTTATCTCTGATAATAACAATTTTTGCCGCCTTCTCGCCAATATCGCACAACAATAAATGGTCAACCTTATTATTGCCCAAAAACACAATGTTATTATAAATTGAAGCGGTTTTGCATTCGATTGATTTCAATTTAATGCCCGCCCTTATGAATATTTCTTTGAAGTTGTTTATATCGTCCGTCTTGGAGACAAATGCGGTTATATTAAGGGTCGAACCATTTTTGACGGATATGTAGTCGAAGATGCAGGAAGATATTGGAAAAGGGATGAGCTTTTTTACTTCATATTCCACCGCTTTATTTAAATCGTTACGGGGCATATCGGGCAGATAAAAATTGTAACTGTGAACGGCATTGTCGTTAATATTCGCAAATACATTATTTTTGCTTATTTTGTTGTCGTTCATTAATTTGTTAAGATTAATAGCGCCC
Organism: bacterium; assembly: GCA_021831025.1. Classification (GTDB taxonomy): domain Bacteria; phylum SZUA-79; class SZUA-79; order Acidulodesulfobacterales; family Acidulodesulfobacteraceae; genus Acidulodesulfobacterium. The sequence goes on from JAKBNN010000084.1 coordinate 25,358, forward strand.
CCGCTAATATCAGGATGATTTAGGCTTGGAAGTTTAGCGTTGATAAAATTGTTCAGAAGGTAGCCGCGCCCCTTTTTTATGACTTCAAGTATTTTAAAATGATCGTAGTCAATCTCGACAGCCGTAAAAAATTTTGTAAAAAACATATATGCAAAAAATAAAATTAAAAATTAAAAATTAAATAAAATTTAGTATTTTAATATATCCGTTAAAAAATTCGAATATAATGCCGTTAACGGGAATTTTATTTTTATAATCGCCGTCTTTATTGTAATCGCCGAAAATACTTCCCGTAGTTTCATATTCACCGCTTTTGTCGCTCCTTTCTTCCATCACTTTCCCGAAGGTACCCATGAAGGCTTTGCTTTTATTAAATAAAAATGCCTTAGGTTTTATATTGTTGTTACCGGAAGAACCTTCGATATTAAGCGTAAAATAACAGTTAAATAAACCGTTTTTTTTTGAATTTGCATTTTTATTTTTAAACTCTCTTTTATTAATATTTAATAGGGTAATATCCCTTATCAAAAATCTTGGCTGTTCGTTCAAAGGTCCGTGCGGGGACATCAGCTTAATTAAACCCGTTAAATCTTTTTTGACGACGGCGTTTAAATCGATTTCTTCATCGTAATCAAGAATTTTATTACCTTCGGGGGTGGAATTGTTTAAATAATCTGGATTGAGATTAACACCCTGTTCGGGAATTCCGACGGCATTTTTGGAAATGCAAGACATAAAGCCGTCGAAACCCTGCCCCTTTTTGATTGTGAGCCCGCAAGCCATTTTATGCCCTCCGAACTTGGCAAAAAATGATTCGTAATTTTTTAAAAACGCATAAATGTCGATATTGCCGCAAGACCGGGCAGAGCCGATATATACGTTGTCTTTATAACCGGTAAGAAGTAAAACAGGTTTTTGTAAATAATCGACTAATTTTGACGAAACAATGCCGATAACGCCGGGATGCCACGACTGCCCGTTTAAAATGAGGATTGGAGCGCCGTCCTCCTTTAAGTTTTTTTCGTTAATTTGACTTATTGCCTCGTTAAAACAAATGTCTTCAAGCGCCTGTCTTTTTCTGTTGGCGGCCTCCAATTCCTGAGAGAGCCTATAGACATCTTCAGGGTCTTTTTGCGTTAAAAGTTCAACGGCTATGGACGGGTCGGAGACCCTGCCGGACGCATTAATTTTTGGGGCAATTTTCCATGCAACATCAGATTCATTAACATTGTCAAAGTGGAGGCCGCAAATCCTTTTAAGCTCCCTTATGCCAGGTCTGGGGCTGTCGTTAATTTTCTTTAATCCGTAATATGTGAGCGTCCTGTTATCCCCGTACATAGGAACTATATCCGCTATAATGCCGAGGCAGACGATATCGAGATAATCCTTAAGGTTCAGCACGGCACGAACCTTGTCCGGGCGGGTATTAATTAAACCGTTTATCACCGACCGTTTTCTTAATGCAATGCCCAAATTAAAGGCAATGCCGACCCCGGGTAAAAGTTTAAAAGGAAACCTATCGCCTTTTCGCTTGGGATTAAGTATCGCATACGCATCGGGCAAAATTTCCTCGAAGCATGTTTCTTCTTCTTGAACCACGCCGCCTGCGCTTTCCTTAAATAATAATTTGTCGTTATTTTTGGAAGCCTGCATTTTAACAGGAATTTCGTGGTGGTCGCATATTATTACATCTATATTTTTTGAATTTGCATACGATACCTCTTTAACATTCGTTATGCCTAAATCGACGGTTATCAGTAAGGATAGAGGTTTACCGCCCTTTTGATTTATGAAATCATAAATCTCGTTAATCGGTTCTATTCCAAGTCCGTAACCGTCTTTTATTCTGTCGGGCAATTTATAAAAAATAGTGTTGTCATTGCCGCCCGCCTTCATCAGGTTTTTTATTTCCCTTAAAAAAGAAACAAGAAAGGAAGTCGAAGTTATTCCATCCACATCGTAATCCCCGTAAATGCAAATGTTTTCATCTTCTATTAATGCTTTAGTTATACGCTCTACAGCCTTATCCATGTCTTTAATTAGAAAAGGGTCGCTCAAAGATTTTAGGGACGGTCTTAAATAGTTAGATACAAAGTTGTTTAAGTAGTTATCTATGGGAGCTTTGGTGGGTTCATCTTTGCAAAATTCTTCCAAAAAAAAGGGATCGAAGTTTAACTGGGAATTAATTCTTTTTAGGACTAAAGATACAAGGGTGGTATTTGAAGCGGTTGGGTATATTTGAGCAAATGTTTTTTTTAGATATTCTTCTATATGTTCTTCAATATAATGTTTTTGCATATTTTAAATTATTTATTTTCGTTTAACATAATCATTATGGGGCTTGCGATGAATATCGAAGAGTATGTCCCGATTAAAACCCCCCATAATAATGTAAAAGCAAAGTCATGAAGAACTATGCCGCCGAGGAAAAACAAAGATAAAACCACTAAGATTACCGTAAGCGATGTAACGACGGTTCTTGTCAAAACCTCGTTTATACTTTTATTTACTAAATCTTTTAAATTAATCTGCTCCTTTTTCTCTGCTTTCTCTTCCCTTTTTCTCAGGTTTTCCCTGATCCTGTCAAAAACAACGACTTTATCGGTAAGGGAATAACCCGCAACAGTTAAAATCGCCGTAATAACAAGAAGGGTTATTTCTTTCTGAAAAATAAAAATAATTCCCATAAGCGCAAGGACATCGTGGGCAAGACCGATAGCGGCGGCAAGACCGAATCTAAATTCAAATCTCCATGTTATATAAAGTATGATTGCAATAATCGATATTATAATTGCGACAATAGCGTCTTTAGCTAATTTTTTACCGACGGAGGGCCCGATCATTTCATTATTTAACACTTTAGACGGATTGTTTTTAAAGGCATTTTGTATAGTTGCCTTTATTTCATCCGTATATTTATTTAAATCCTTAGCCACCGCTTTAGTTTGGATTATAATATCATTTTTACCCTTTATTTTAACGATTTTTACATCTTTGAACCCTTTTGACAGAAGTTCTCTCCTGACATCCGCGACGGATATTTTATGCTGAAACGAAAGCTGCAAAGACAGCCCGCCGGTAAAATCTATTCCGATTTTTGCCATGCCCAGAATCATCGTAATTAATTCGATTAGTCCGAGTACTACAAGAATAGATGACAATATGAAAGAATATTTTTTTTTGCCGATAAAATTAAAATTTGTGTTTTTTATAAATTCCAATTTTTCTTAACCCCTTGAATTAGAAATTAGAATTAAATGCTTAATTTGCTAAGTTCCCTTTTGTTCGATATAATATCGAATATAACCTTTGTGCCGACTAACGAAGTAAACAGATTTATAATAATGCCGAGAGATAATGTTATGGCAAAGCCTTTTACGGGACCGGAACCAAAATAGAATAAGACGGTGGCGGTTATAAGAGCGGTGACATGAGAATCTAAAATCGTAAAAAATGCCTTGTTATACCCGTTTTCGATAGCAATAACCACCGGTTTATTTTCTCTTAATTCCTCCCTTATCCTTTCAAAAATAAGGACATTCGCATCAACCGCCATACCTATGGTAAGAATTATTCCTGCGATGCCGGGAAGAGTCAAGGTCGCGCCGAACAAGGATAGAGCGGCCATAAGGAATAATACATTTTCAAGAAGGGCAAAATCTGCGATTAATCCCGATAGTTTGTAATAAAATATCATAAATCCAATAACTAAGCTAGTTCCGACAATGGCGGCAAGTATGCCCGCATGTATGGAGTCCGCCCCCAGAGTAGGGCCTACCGTTTCATTCTGGATTATTCTTACCGGAGCGGGTAATGCCCCGGAACGAAGGGCTATTGCGAGATTATTAGCCTGAGCCATGGTAAATCTTCCGGAAATAGAAGCGTTTCCGCCCAGTATAGGTTCTTCTATAACGGGAGCCGAGATTACATTGTCGTCGAGTATAATGGCAAGCCTTTTGCCCGTGTATTTTGTAGTTATATCCCCAAATTTTTTTGCCCCGTCCGAATTCAAAACAACCCCGACAGTAGGTTGATTGTAACGGTTTATCTGGACATTTGCGCTTGAAATTTCGGCCCCGCTCATTAAAATAGACTTCTCTATAAGATACGGTCTTTTTGTCGTTTTATGAGAAAATTTATTGTAGGTTGTATGGTAAAGAATTTCGTCTCCTTTCGGGATTTTTCCGTTTAACGCTTTTAGCAGGCTGTGTTTATCGTCAACTAATTTGAATGTTAATCTTGCGGTTTTTCCTATAAGCTTAACGGCCTGTTTAACATCCTTGACGCCGGGCAGTTCCACGACTATTAAATTTTTGCCCTGTCTGGCAATTTTTGGAGCGACTAAGCCAAACTGGTCGATTCTGTTTCTCATAACCTCCACGGCGCCGCTTACCGCCTCTTCTTTATATTTTGAAAGAGCCGATTTTTTAAAATATATTTTATCGTCCATGAGCTGCAGGGAACTGTGATGTTCCGCAAGATATTTTGTCAGTTCCCGCGTATTTTTTAAAAGTTTTCCCTTAATTTTTATATGTGAATCTTCGAAACTTACGGCATCTTTGCCGTAACCTTTACTTTTAACGAATGATTTTATATCCGTATAATCCTTATAAAGTTTTTCTTTTACCGCTTTGCCGGTCTCGACTCTTTCGACAAGATAAACGCCGCCCTGAAGATCGAGTCCTAAACGCATCTCCGCGTTGCCGATGACGGCTTTCCACCAGCCCGGCGTGTTTGGATAAATCGAGGGAATTACCGAAAAAATAGATATAACTATAAGAGAAATTATTAAAATTAATCTGGTTTTAACAGGTTTCATCGGATTTTCCTATGAATATGTGAATATATGGTTTTTAATTTTTGTAAAATAATAGACGCAGCAAGATCTTGAAGCTCATTTATGATTTAGAAGTCTTTGTCGCTATGGCATTTTTTGCAATTTTGATTTTAACATCTTTTGCTATTTCTATCGTAAAGACCTGGTCCGCTATTCCGGATATAATGCCGTAAATACCGCCGTTGGTAAGAATCTCGTCTCCCACTTTTAAAGAATCTATCATTTTCTTATGGTCTTTTGTCCTTTTTTGCTGGGGCAATATTACCAACAGGTAAAAGATAACCACGATAGCAATTAGCGGGGCAAAACTCCACAATGTTCCCTCCCAGCCGCCCTGCCCGGAAGATGCTGCGGATGCCGCATAGGCATTTTTTACGGTAAATAGATTAAACGGATTGAATAAATTTTTCATAATAGTTTAAAGGCTTAATGATGTTTTAAGTTTTAGATTAAGCCCTGTTACCTCCTTTTTGATTTTATTTTTATAAATTTTTATCAGGTTTTATTAATATTATATTTAAATTAAAATAAAGTCAAAACAAAGATGAAGGTTTTTGCATATTTATTTTGTTTAACATATTAAGAAAACTGTTTTCCTTTATCGCCTGCCTTATTTTTACGATTAGATTTTGATAAAAATGAAGATTATGCAATGTTAAAAGCCTTTGCGAAAATATTTCTTTTGTCATAAAGATATGCCTTACATAAGCGGCGCTAAAATTTTTACAACAGAAACAGCCGCAACCTACATCAAGCGGTCCCGTTTCGGATTTATACTTTGAGTTTTTAATGTTCAGGGCGCCGGAGGATGTAAACACGAAACCGTTTCTTGCATTTCTTGTGGGCATTACGCAATCAAACATATCGACGCCCAAAGATACCGCATTTATAATATCTTCGGGCGTTCCGACGCCCATAAGGTATCTCGGCTTATTTTCGGGAAGATTTGATGCAGACGAGGCTAACATCTTGAACATAATCTCTTTTGTTTCCCCGACGGCCAACCCGCCTATCGCATAACCGTCGGCATCAAATCCGGACATGATTCTGGCCGATTTTTCCCTCAGGTCTTCAAAAAAGTTGCCCTGGGATATAAGAAAAAGGAGATTGCCGTCCTTTTTTTTTGCCGACATTGATCTTTCTGCCCATTTTATCGTTATGTCAAGGTCTTTTTCCGCCTTATCCCTTGAGGCTTCAGGTCCTGAAAATACATCCAGCTGCATCATTATATCGGAATCAAGCGCCTCCTGTATCTCAACGACGCGTTCAGGGGTAAAAAAGTGCGTCTCGCCGTCTATATGGGACATAAATGAAACCCCGTCGTCTTTAACTTTGGCAAATTTGGCGAGGCTAAAAATTTGAAACCCGCCGGAGTCGGTTAAAATCATTCCTTTATATCTTGTAAAATTTCTTAAAGAGCCGAATTTTTTTATTATGTCTATGCCTGGACGCAAAAAAAGATGGTAAGTGTTTCCGAGCATAACCTTAAAACCATCGTCATAGATTTCGAAAGGGGACAGCGATTTTACCGTTCCTATTGTTCCGACAGGCATAAAAACCGGCGTTTCTATAATGCCGTTTTTAGTGGAAAGCTCGGCTATTCTGGCGCCAGTGCATTCATCTTTTTTAATTATTTTAAACATCTTAAAAATTATATATTAAAAAAATTAATTTTTAAATATTATATAAATACATTGCATCCCCATAACTAAAAAGGGAATAGCCGTTTTTTACAGCCTCTTCGTAAACGGCTTTTGTTTTGTCTATGCCTATTAAGGCGCAAATCATAATAAATAAGGACGATTTTGGCTGATGAAAGTTTGTTATAAGGTTTTTTGTTATTTTAAATTTATAGCCGGGGCGGATATACAAAGATGTCGATTTTTCCGCGGCCGGACTTAAAATTCCGCCGCTATCCGTGCCTGATTCGAGACACCTGACCGAAGATGTTCCCGTAATTATGATTTTATTACCCGATTTTAATGTTTCGTTAATTAAACGAGCCGTTTTTTCCGAAATCGTATAAGTTTCAGGGTGTATGTTATGTTTGCTTATGTCTTTTTCCCTGACGGGCATAAATGTTCCCAGCCCGATATTTAAAGAAACATTCGCAAAAATTCCACCCTTTCCGTTAATTTTATTTATTAGATTGTCGGTAAAATGAAGTCCGGCGGTTGGAGCCGCAACGGAAGAACCGCTTAAATTATCGGCGTAAACCGTTTGATAGTACGACTCGTCTATATCTTTAGCTCCCCTTTTAAGGTAAGGGGGAAGAGGTATTTCCGCGCATTTATCGAACAGGAAATCGCCGTCTTCTTTGTTATTTATCAGAATATCGTAATTTCCGTTTCCGTGATTCTTTAGAGCCGTAATTTTAAGATAATCTCCGGCTTTTATCGCGTTCGCACCGGCATTCAATTTTATAAAGGCATCTTTTCCGAATAAATTTCTTTTATATAAAGTTAAAACTCCTTCTTTGTTGTTTTTATTTTCTTCGGTTATCAGTATTTCTTCGCCCTCTTTAACGGCTTTATGAGATTTTAGAAGGGCGTTCAGCCTAAGCGGAAACGATATATTAAAGGGAAATTCGGCGATAAATATTTCCACTTTTCCGCCCGTCCGCCTTCTGCCGGATATTCTTGCTTTTTTGACGAAAGAGTTATTGACTATGACGGCGTCGTTTTTATTTATATAATTTGTTATGTCGTAAAATTTCTTGTGTTCCATTTTAAAATTTTTTACATCTACCGCAAGAAGTCTTGCCTCATCGCGATTTTTAAGCGGATATTTTGCGATTAATTTTTCGTCGAATTTATAATCGAATAAATCTAATTCCATAAACGGAAAAACCTGACCTCCTCCATTTTTGATTTTGCAATAGAAATTTATTTTCTGGATTCCCGCTTTCGCGGGAATGACTAAGAGAGAATTTATGATTTCACCTTTTAGATGTCATTCCCGCGAAAGCGGGAATCCAGAATTTACGTAAAATAGGAACATCTAAATATTTTCTATTGCAAAATTAAAGTCCATTATATTTTTTAAATTTTTATAATTTTTATGTTATGATATGACTTTAGATTTTTTATTCAAACTTTTTAATTATAGCATAATTACGGGAATTTATCGTGGGAATTTTTATAACGGTCGAGGGCATCGACGGGGCGGGCAAAACCACCACCGCAAATTTGATAGCAGGTTCTTTAAGAGAGGCGGGGTATAGAGTTTTACTCACGCAGGAGCCGACAGGCACTTATCTGGGAACGGTTGTCAAAGATATTATTATCGGGAGAGACTTCGGGAAGAATATAGATCTATCCTTTTTAAAAACATCGAGCAAAAAAACGGTTTCTATCATGGCGTTATTTTTATTTTCAGCCGACAGGATAGTCCATTTAGAAGAAATTTCATTAAAACTAAAGGATTTTGATGTTATACTGTGCGATCGGTTTATCGATTCCACGTACGCTTATCAGGCGGTTTACTCGAACGGTAAAGACGATAAAAGTTTTGAAGAGCTTATTTTAACTATAAACGATTTTGTCCTCGGGCAAAAAAATGTCGGCATAAGCAGAACCTATCTTTTCGATTTAAAGCCGGAGGACGCCTTGAAGAGATTAAACGGAAGGGCAGGCAAATTTGACGGTTTTGACAGCGAACCCTTAGATTTTTTCGACAGGGTCAGAACTAATTATATATATCTTGCGGACAGATTTAAAAGCAGGATTAAAAAAATCGACGCCTCCGCCCCCGCTAAGGACATAGCCGATATGATAACCAAAGATATTGTGAAATTAATTAATACTTTATATTAAGGTAAGTTTTTAAATTCGGGATAAATATAAAATTTACGGATTATACGGATTATACGGATTATATGGATTACGGCATTTCTAAAATAATAGGGCATGAAAAATCTATAGGGTTTTTAAATGAGCTGTTCGTGAATGACAGGATACCCCAGGGGCTTTTATTTTACGGGCAAAAGAATATCGGAAAAAGGTTTGTCGCAACATCTTTTGCCGCTTCCGTTTTATGCAGAGACTACTCATATTACACCGGCAGCCGGACAGGGATTAAAGAAAATCCCGAAAATCCCCCTGCTTTGTCTCTTTTTGAAGAGAAAGATGATAAAAATTCCAAGAATGAGGAATCAGGCAGCTATAAAACCGCGGACGCCAAAACATTAAGCGGGTATTTTTGCGGGAAATGCCCTTCGTGCAGAGGGGTATTGAACGAAACAAACCAGAATCTGATAATTGTGGAACCTTCCGGAAATTCAATAAAAATTGAAAAAATTCATCAGGTTAATTCGCTTTTAAGTTTAACCCCCTCCTTCGGGGGTCACAGGTTTGTCATAATAGACGATGCGCAGGCAATGAATCCAAACGCAATGAATGCCCTCTTGAAAATCCTTGAAGAGCCGCCGGATAAGACCGTTTTTATTTTAATTTCATCGAATATAAACGGCCTTTTGCCGACCATTGCTTCGAGATGCTCCCTGCTCGCTTTTAAACCTGTTCCCGATGAGGTTTTATTTGATGCCTTTAAAGCCATGTTAACGGAAACGCCTGACGATATTTTAACGGTTTACTCAAGGCTTGCGAAAGGCAGTTATTCAAATTTCGAAAAGTTGGCAGGCGGCCAATATTTTGAAACAAGAAAATCGATTTTAACGCTGATTTTTAACGAACCCTTTTATAGCGATTCGGCATTGCTCGGATATGATATGTCGGACGAGTTTAACAGGGTTTTAAAAAATTTGAACGAAAAGAATAAAGATAAAGATAACGAAAATAAGGTCGAATTATTTGAAATATTTTTGTTCATTCTGAGGGATGTTTATATTTATCATATGACAAAAAATGAAAAATTATTATATAATATAGATATTTGCGAAAGCATCGGGAAGTTTATAAAAGATTCCGATATTACTCCGCAAAGATTATTAAATATGATTGAGTTAACGGCGGAATATATAGATAAAACCGGTTACAATTTAAATAAAACTATTGCGATGGACGCCTATTTTTCGGATATTTTAGCGCAAGGCATGCCGCGGTAATTTTAATTTTTTTAAATTTTAGATGATTAAAGGTCAAGGAGATATATACTATAAATATGAGAGTAGCGGGAGTAAAGATACACGAAAAAGCCAATATCGAGGAATTTAACGCAAAAGCGCTGCAATTAAAGCTTGATGATAAAGTGCTTGTCGAGAAAGCCGGCGGAATTTTTTTGGGGACAATTGCGGAAGACATTAAAATTGCCGATAAAGACCCCAAAACCACGCCCCGGATAATCAGAAAAATTTACGGTTTCGAAACGGGGGAAAGGTTTGTATTTTACCCTATCGAGAGCGAGGGTTTCTCTTTCTGCAAGGAAAACATAGACAATCTTAAAATTATAATGAAACTCCTTAAGGTTAAATATTTGCCTTCCGAAAACAAACTTATATTTTTTTATAGCGCCGGAGAAAGAGTGGACTTTAGAGAGCTTGTAAAAATACTTGCCGGAAAATTTCATTTAAGAATCGAAATGCGTCAGATTAATATTAGGGATGAATGTAAACTTTTAGGGGGGATAGGCTTATGCGGAAGAGCATACTGCTGCAGTTCGGTCGGCAAAGGGTCTAATTATGTAGCCTCAAAAATCACAAAACTACAATGTCAGAATGCGGGTAAACTTGTAGGATATTGCGGCAGGCTTTTATGTTGTCTTGCTTTTGACCCGCTAAACCCCGATGAGGATATTTGCAAAACGGTAAAAGAGAGAAGCGATGTTTTTTACCATAGCAGCTTTGACCCTTATAGCGATAATCCGGATGAGCAGGAGTGAAGAAGAATAAAGTTATGGCAAATAAAGATAATTATAAAAACTATTTTTATGTTACTACGCCTATTTATTACGTAAACGATAAACCCCATATCGGTCATGCGTATTCAACGGTTATTGCCGATTCTATCGCAAGATTTAAAAGGTTATCCGGCTATAAGGTATTTTTTCTGACCGGGGCCGACGAACACGGATTAAAAATAGAAAAAGAAGCAAACGCAAGGGGTATAACTCCAAAAGAGCTTGCCGATGCCGTTCATATCAAGTTCAAGGACCTTTTTGGGATGCTTTCCATATCTTATGACAGGTTTATTAGAACTACCGATGAAGACCACATAAAAACGGTTCAACTCGCATTTTTCGCGTTAATGGAAAAGGGTGATATTTATCTTTCCGAATATGAGGGCTGGTATTGCACTCCCTGCGAAACTTTCCTGACCGACAAGGTTCTTATAGACGGCAACTGTCCTCAATGCGGAAGACCGGCGTCCCGGGTTAAAGAGGAAAGTTATTTTTTAAAATTGAACAAATATGAAAAAAGGCTGGAGGAATATATCGAGAGCCGCCCCGAATTTATTAAGCCGCCTTTCAGAAAAAACGAGGTTTTATCCTTTATTAAAGAGGGATTAAACGATTTAAGCGTTTCAAGAACATCTTTCAGCTGGGGCATTCCCGTTCCTGGAAACGATAAACATATTATATATGTCTGGTTCGATGCCCTTTTAAACTATCTTACGGCAATAGGTTTTGAAGAGTTTCTGGAGGGAAGGGATAACGATTTTAATTTGCTTTTTAAAACCGCAAACCACATCGTAGGCAAGGATATTCTTAAGTTTCACGCCGTTTACTGGCCGGTTATGCTTTTTGCTTTAGATCTGCCGCTTCCAAAAACAATATTCGCCCACGGCTGGTGGCTTATGGATAATAAAAAAATGTCAAAGTCCCTCGGCAATGTTATAGATCCGATTTATTTGATAAATAATTACGGAGCGGATGCCTTAAGGTTTTATCTTTTAAGAGAGATAACATTAGGTTTGGACGGCGATTTTAATATGGATAATTTTATTACAAGATATAATTCCGAGCTTGCAAACGATCTGGGAAATTTAGTTTCAAGGACAACTGCCATGCTTCAAAAATATACGGGGGGCAAATTGCCGGGTTTCGGCGAAGCAGGGAGCATCGATGAACATTTAAGCAAAGCGATTTGCAATATAACCTCTACCCTGAACGAAAGATATGACAATTATGATTTTGCAAGGATTTTGGAAGAAACTTTTAAATTTATTAATACGGTAAATAAATATATAAACGATAGCGCTCCATGGAAAATAGATATTTCTTCGCCGGAAGGCAAAAGAAATTTATATAAAATTTTAAGAAGCGCGGTTGTTTCGATATATTGCATATCATATTTAATATACCCGTTTATGCCGGATACGGCGGCAAGAATTAACAAGATATTGAATGTAGAGGCTTTTGCATTTTTTAAGTCTTCAATCGTTCCGGAAAATATTTTTGACAGCCACGGGGTATTATTTAAAGACGGGCATAAAATCAACGAGAGCAGGGAAATTTTATTTCCAAAGATAATAAATACATGATAGATTCACACTGCCACTTAGAAATGCCTGATTTTGAAAGCGATTTTCAATCCGTTTTAGACAGAATGCGCGAAAACGGCGTAACGCACGCCATTTCCATAGGTTCTTTAGCTCAAAACGAAAGAATAGGAAAAACCATGGATATCGTCAACTCCCGCGATTTTATTTATACCACGCTCGGGGTTCATCCTAAAAGCCCTTATACTAATTTTAAGGGCATCCTGAAATCGTTTGAAAAATACTATTCGGATAACAGGGAAAAGATTGTTGCCGTGGGCGAAATTGGACTTGATTATTTTTTTAACGGAAGGCTCGCGGGGGATATTAATAAAATCAAAAGGATGCAGGAAGAACTATTCAGGTTCCAGATAGAACTTGCTTTAACCAACAGGCTTCCCGTTATAGTTCACATAAGGGATGCCTATAAGGAGGCTCTCGATATTTTAAAGAGCTGCATAAAGGCGCCGGCAGGGTTTTTTGGCGGCGTCATACACTGCTTTTCGGCTGACGATTTAGACATTGCCATGGAATTTATAAAATTAGGCTTTTTTATCTCTTTTTCGGCAAATATTACATATAAAAAAAATGAACATATCAGGTTGATAGCAAAGAATATTCCCGATGAAAAGATTTTAACGGAAACGGACAGCCCTTATCTTGCGCCGCAGGCTTTTAGGGGTAAAAGGAACGAGCCATCGTATGTTCGTTTTGTCTTGCAGGAGATTGCCGGATTAAAAGGAATTGAACAAAAAAGATTCGATGAGCTTACGGTGCAAAACACCGTAAATCTTTTTTCCATTGACGGGGTACAGGGCTTTTATCCCGCCGTTGCTTATAAAATTAGAAACTCGGTCTATATAAATTTAACAAATAAATGCACCAACCGATGCTCCTTTTGTCCGAAATATCAAAATCAAAACGGACAGAATAATTTCAATGTCCGTGGTTACAACCTTGAATTAAAAAAAGAACCTTCCGCTTCGGAGGTTATTTCGTCCGTTTTCCATTACTATGATTTTAACGAGGCGGTTTTTTGCGGACTCGGAGAACCGACGCTGCGGCTGACAACCCTTAAGGATGTCGCAAAGGCCGTCAAAGAAAAAGGGGGCGGCGGAATAAAAGTGAGACTCGATACGGACGGGTTAGCCGGCGTCGTCTATAACCGGAACATCGCGCATGAATTAGAAGGGCTTATAGATAGCGTGAGTGTCAGCCTTAATGCTCATAACAGCGATTTTTATAACAGGATTTGTCTTCCAAATTTGAACAAGAAAGGGGCAGATGCTTATGCCGGGGTTATCTCCTTCATAAAAGAATCGAAAAAATACATAAAAGAGGTTACCGCAACCGCCGTCGATTTGCCCGGCCTCGATATTCCATATGCCCTAAACCTTGCCCATAAATTGGGCGTAAAGTTTAAACTCCGCAAATATAACGATGTGGGATAGCCTGCCTCAAAATAATTCGCCGGTAAAAACTTCGTTTGAATTATTATCGTCATTGCCGGCGTCATTGTTGCCGTCTTTTTTTTCGTTTATGTCTTTATAGCCTGCGCCGTTTTCTTCTTCGGCATCCGGATAACCCTTAAGACTGCTCATCGCCTTGCTCCGTGCGTGCCGTTCCGTTTCTTTTAATTTTTGCGAATAAAATATTTTTGAATTTAATAAGTACCTGTCAAGCTGTTTTGAATATGGACTCCACGGCGTGTTCTGGCTTTCCGCCAAATCTATGAATTGATTTATTTTTGCATCCATATTATCTATAAAATGAAGCAAAAGAGCCTCAACGGTTTTTGGCCTTTTTGGCGAGCCGAATTCCAATTCCCCGTGATGGGATATAACACCGTGGAGCAGCAGCGTCCTTAAATTTTTAGGAAAACCCTGAATTTCATCGATTTTTTTATCTATAATGTTTGCCCCAAGAACTATATGTCCCAATAGTTTTCCGTCATCGGAATATTCCGTTATATTGTTTTTATTGCTTAACTCTTCCATTTTACCGACATCATGAAGGAGAATAGACGCAATCAGGATATCCTTATTTACATATTTTTCATAGTGTTTTGAGAGAAAAAGTCCGATATTTAACATACTCAAAGTATGTTCGAGCAGCCCCCCTATATAACCGTGATGAATGGATTTTGCGGCAGGCATTGTTTTTAATTTTTTAATGTAATTCTCGTCGTTTAAAAATTTTTCGGTAAGTTGTATAATGTATTCATCGGTCAACGTTTCGCTTAAAAGGTTTGAAAGTTCCGAAAACATAGTCTCTATGTCATATTTGGTTGATTTTAGAAACAGCCTGAGAAGATTGTCGTCTATGCAGGCTCCGTCCAGCTTTTCCAGTTCCGAAATGCTAAGCTGAAGCTCATTCTGAAATATATTTGATTTTGATTTTATTTTAATTAAGTCTCCGGCATCAAAGAGTTCATTGTATTTTTCGATGTTATCCCAAATGTATCCCTTAATTTCACCCGTTTTATCGGATAGCTTGAGATAGATATAAGGCTTTCCCGTTTTTCCGGTCGCATAGGATTTGCTTTTAACAAGAAAAATAGATTCGACTTTTTGATTTTCTTTTATATCCGAAACTAAAATTTTTTCCATAGTTATCCATATTAGCAAAACTGACATTAAAAATCAAAATTAACTTTTTTGTTGCCAAAAAAGATAAGATAGTATAACATCTAAATGATATTTAGATAAAAATCAAAAAAATTCTATTTTATATGATAAAGAGGGAATGTTATGTTTATTGACAATTTAATCGGCTTATTCAGCAACGACCTTGCGGTTGACCTCGGTACCGCAAATACGCTTATTTATGTTAAAGATAAAGGCGTTGTTTCAAACGAACCGTCCGTTGTTGCCGTCCATATCGATTCGCGGGGGGACAAAAAGATTCTTTCCGTGGGGAAAGACGCCAAAAAAATGCTTGGCAGAACGCCCGGAAACATTGTTGCGATCAGACCCATGAAAGACGGCGTGATTGCCGATTTCGAGGTTGTCGAAGCCATGCTTAAATATTTTATAAGAAAGATTCATAACAGAAAGACAATGATAAGGCCGCGGGTTATCGTGGCAGTTCCTTCAGGTATTACCGCCGTCGAAAGAAGAGCCGTTAAAGAATCAGCGGAAGCCGCCGGGGCAAGGGTCGTTTACCTTATAGAAGAACCTATCGCCGCCGCCATTGGAGCGGGACTCCCAATTACGGAAGCCGCCGGCAATATGATAGTCGATATCGGGGGAGGCACAACGGAAGTTGCCGTGATTTCTATGTCGGGTATAGTTTACGCTAAATCGCTCAGGGTCGGGGGCAACAAGATAGACGATGCCATTATACAGTATGTTAAGAAAAAGTATAATCTGCTTATAGGAGATAGAACCGCCGAGCTCGTAAAAATGACGATAGGAACGGTCTATCCCGTCGAAGAAGAATCGAAAATGAACGTAAAGGGGAGGGACATGGTTAGCGGAATACCTAAAATTATCGAGATAACATCGTCGGAAGTACTGGAAGCAATATCGGAACCGGCGGACCAGATAATCGATGCAATAAGAACCACCCTTGAAAATATACCGCCGGAGCTTTCGTCCGACATAATTGACAGGGGAATCGTTCTTGCCGGCGGAGGGGCTCTTTTAAAAAACATCGATGTACTTATAAGGGAACATACCGAGCTTCCTGTTATAATAGCAGACGATCCGCTTACATGCGTCGTAAGGGGGGCAGGCAAAGCTTTAAACGAAATTAATGTGTTAAAAGATATAATGCTTGAGAATTAGTTGTGGGAAAATTTTTTAAAAATGTAAAGATTAAAAAATATAAGGATGTGATAGTCCTATTTGCAGTCGTTGCAATATCCGTTTCTTTATATATCCTCTCTATCAGCGGTTTTAAATTTGGCGGCTTGTTTTCTAATTTTATAAATAACTCTTTATATAATATATATAAAGTGGCAGACTATCCGTTAAATATTTCCCAAAGATTATATAGAAATTATTTAAATATACTGTCCGTCAAAAGCGATAATAAATTGCTTAAAGCCAGAATAAAAATCATTAAATATAAATTAAATAAATACAGAGCTTATAAAATAGAAAATGAAAAACTTAAAGCCCTTTTATTTTTAAAAGACACCATATCCAAAAAATCCATCCCCGCATCCATTACGCTTCACGGGATAGAAGGGTGGTGGAACAGTCTTCGTATAAATAAAGGGAAGAAAGACGGGATTAAGGTGGGAGACGGGGTTATCTCTTACAGCGGCGTTGTTGGAAGGGTTGTTTACGAAGGAAATAATAATGCGAAAGTTATCCCGGTTACCAATCCTAAATGCGTCTTTTCCGTAGTGGATGCAAATACGGGAACCCTTGGCATAGCGCAGGGGCTTGGAAACGGCTATCTTAAAATGCGGTTCGTATTTAATTCCCAGAAAGTCGATGTGGGCGACGAAATTTTAACCTCGGGACTGGGAGGGATTTTTACCTCGGGCATAAATGTCGGTAAAGTATCTTCGGTAAAAAGAAGAGGGTATAAAATATTTCAAAGAATAACGATAATTCCCCATAAAAATTTATTTAATACCAAACATGTCCTTGTCGAAGAATAATACGGTAAAATATATTTACATATTTTGTTTTTCTTTGTTTTTAATACTAATGTCCTTAGTGTTAGCAAATAATTTTAATAATTTTAATAAAATCGGCATTTTCCCAAATCTTTCCCTTATAACTTTAATATATCTTTCGGCATATTTAGATGTCTATTCGGGCGTAATATTATCTTATCTGTTATTTTACATTTACGGTTCTATGACCGCTTTGAATCCGGCGGTTTTCTCGCTTGCCGGCGTCGTCTCTTACAGCGTTTCTTATGTTCTATGGCGGAAAGTTTCGGCGGAAAATTCTATGAACGAGATTTTAATAACCTTTTTTTCATCTATAATTTACTACCTTATGCTCTTTTTAATAGTTTTTTACTCCATCGGCATTCATTTTAATTACCTGAATTTTTTTCTTTTATACAGTCTTCCCGCATCCATAACTACTTCACTAATTTCTCCGTTGATATTTTTAGTCTTTAAAAAGATAGGTTATAAAATTTTTTTAAAAAGAAATAAAATAATTTTTGATTAGCGTAGGTTAGATTTTTAGGCATGTCCCATTTTTTATTTGCATAAAATTGTATTGCCGTATAAAATAAAACTGTATGGCATTTTCATTTATTTCACTAATCGGGACAAAAAATAGATAAAATTCTTTGAGGGGTTTTAAACCATTATGCTGGAATTTTTAAGAAAATTTTATGCCTCTGCCTTAGGCAAGGTTATTACAATCCTTGTAGGGGTGTTGTTTGTCGTGGGTTTTAGTTTTCTTCCTTACATCATCGGGACGGGCGGAGGAGTTTCGCCCTCGGATGTCGCCACCGTCAACGGCAAAGGAATCTCTATGGATGAATTTAACAGGTATTACGGATCGCTTGAAAATGAATATGAACGGTTATACGGCAATAAATTAAGCCAAAAACAATTAAAAGAACTGAATTTATCGGGGGAGGCGCTATCTTCGTTAATCGCGGATAAAGTTCTTGAATCCAGAGCAGATACATTTGGAATTTATGTCTCTAAAGGTTTTATAGCAAGAAATATCGCCTTATTTTCCGCATTTCAAAAAAACGGGGAGTTTAGCAATAAACTATTCAATTCCGTTTTGCTGGCAAACCATACCACGCCGTCCACTTTCGAAAAGACTTATAAATCCGAAATAGCAAGGTCTTACGTCAGAAGAATAATAGGAGAATCTTTCAGTATGGCTGACGGACAGTTTTTTGACAATTACAGTATCGACAATAAATCCGTTGCTTTCGAAATTGCGATTTTTAAATCTCAAAAGGACGCAAATAGTTTTCTTCAAAGGTCTATTCTATCTAACAATAATTTTAAAGGGTTGACAAAAGAATTTAAAGGAACCGTAAAATCTGCCCCGTTATATTCCGAAATTGACCTTGTCAAGTCAAGTTATTTTAAAAAGTATGGGTTAAACGAAGATATACCTCCGGCTATCTTTTCAACCCCCGTTAATGTCGTGATAAGCAGGGTTTTTCCCGTGAAATCAGGGTTTGCCGTAATTAAGGTATCTAAGGTTTATTTTCCGAAGTATGTGGCCGTAAATAGCGGTAAAAATAAAAAGAATGCAATGTTAAAGCAAAAGGAGGCATACGCGCTTCAAAAGGAACAGGAATTTTTATATAATTATGTAAACTATCTTGAATCGAAAACAAGCATCAAGATAAATAAAAAAGCGCTTGCCGCCTTTAATTTCTAAGTAAGATGGAGAATATCTTAAAAGATAAGATAAACAATCTCGAAAAGTTAATAGAAAATACGGGAAAGATTGCCGTTGCGTTTAGCGGCGGAGTAGGTTCTACATTTTTATTATTTATGTCAAAAAAGGTTCTCGGCAATAAAAATGTTATCGCTATTACCGGAAATTCTTTTGCCATCCCTGAAAAAGAGCTTAGTTTTTGCAAAGAAAGGGCTAAGGAACTTGAAATAAAACATATAGTCGTGAGAACTTCAGAATTTCTGGAGGAATCTTATATTAAAAATGACAGGATGAGGTGTTATTTTTGCAAAATCTCGCTGTTTAAAACGATAACGGCTTATATCCCAAAAACATACGGCGCGGCGGTTGGAACCAATACGGACGATGCTTTGAGAGTAAACGACAGACCGGACATGCTTGCCGAAAAGGAATTTGATATTTTATCTCCCCTAAAAGAGGCTTATTTTTGCAAGTCGGATATAAGGCAGGCGTCAAAATTTTTTGGCATAGATATATGGAATAAACCTCAAATAACCTGTCTTGCGACAAGAATACCGTTTGGAAACATAATAACGCATGATAAAATTAAGATGATTGCCGCGTCGGAAGAGATTTTAGCGGAAAATGGTTTTAAAGAAGCTAAGGTTCGTCATTACGGTAAACTTGCTAAAATAGAATTACCTAAGATTCAAGCGGCGTTACTTGTTAATTCAGGTTCGATAGACAGCCTGATAAAAGATATTAAGGATACCGGTTTTAAATATGTCGCGATAGACTTGGAAGGTTACACAATATAGCGCCTATATTAAAAACGGAAAATGTCAAACGAGGCTCGCTCTGCGCTCAATGTTAAGACCCGGCCATGATTTAATGGATATGGAAAGATTTTTGGATTTTGCGGTATCCCTTGCAAAAGATTGCGGCAAAATTATATCCAAATCCTTCAGGAAAACACATTCCATTAAATATAAGGGACCCGTGGATATTGTTACGGAGGTTGACATCGCCTCGCAGCATTTAGCCGTCGGCGGCATTAAAAAAGCATTTCCGCATCATTCTATTCTGGCGGAAGAAGAAAACGCTCTTATTTCAAACGAAACTAAATTTAAATGGATTATAGACCCCTTAGACGGGACCACCAATTACGCCCACGGGGTTCCAATTTTTTGTTTTTCCATTGCGCTTGAAGTAGATTCGGAAATTGTACTGGGATGTGCTTATAATCCTGTTTTAAATGAACTTTTTTATGCTTTGAGCGGGCAGGGGGCATATTTCAACGGGAAAAAGGTAAATGTTTCAAAAAACGATTGTTTCGAAAAAAGCCTTTTATCGACGGGGTTTCCTTACGATAAAAAGACGAATCCGGATAACAATTTTAATCATTTCAGGGATATTTCTATCAGCGTCAGAGGCATTAGAAGGCTGGGGTCCGCCGTTCTCGATTTATGCTATACCGCTGCGGGTTTTCTCGACGGATATTGGGAACTCAATTTAAATCCGTGGGATATGGCTTCAGGAAGCTTAATGGTTAAGGAAGCGGGCGGCATCGTAAGCGATTTCTGCCAAAAGCCGCTTAATATTTATAACCGCAGGATACTGGCGTCTAACGGCCTAATCCACGATAAACTGTCAAAAATTTTATGCGGATAAATATAATATGTCGTCATTATATAATGAAAACGGAATATTGAAAGGGCAAAAAAACAGGATTAATTTATTAGCCATCATATTCACCGTTTTAATTTTTATTTTAATTGCCAGATTATTTTATTTGCAGATAATTAAGGGCGGTTATTATTATAAGCTGGCAAAGAATAATGCCACCAGAATTATATATCTTACGGCTCCAAGGGGCGATATACTTTCAAGCAAAGGTAAAATTTTCGTAGATGACGAATCCTCGTTTAACATTGCAATTACCCTTGCGCATATAGAAAATTTAAAGGCGGAATTAATATTTTTAGCAAGGTTAATGCATCAGAATTATAATAAGTTTTTAAAGACGGTTAAAAAGGAGGAGTTTTTACCCTCTTATGAACCGATTATTCTTATGCGCAATATTTCCGTTAAGGAGTTATCGAAGTTTGAAGTAAATAAGCTGTTTTTACCCGGTTTTTTTATCGCAAAAATTCCGATAAGGCACTACCCTTATAAGAAAATCGGAGCCCAAATTTTCGGATATGTCGGCCCCGTTTCATCTTCGCAGCTTAAAGAAAAAAAATACGATTATCTTAATTCTTCCGATATTGTCGGTGAAACGGGACTTGAATATTATTACCAAAAATATTTGCATGGCAAGGACGGGGAAAAACGGGTTGTCGTAAATTCACATGGCGAGCCTATCGGCAAAATTATTATCAAAAAGCCTGTCATGGGGGCAAATTTATATACGACTCTTGATTTGCCGCTCGAAAGGCTTGCGTATAAACTTATGAAAAAAAGAGAAGGGGCGATAATTGCCATAAATCCAAACAACGGAAAAATACTTGCCATGGTTTCCACGCCTTCTTTTAACCCGTTTTATTTTTCCGAAGGGATCAGCCAAAAACGCTGGGATAAAATTATAAAAAACGACCAGCATCCTTTAGAAAACAAAGCTATTCAAAATGCGCTTGCCCCCGGTTCCACTTTTAAAGTAATAGGCGCTTTAGCGGCCCTTTCTTTACATTTAATAACGCCGAAAGAAAAAATTTATTCCGGTCCCACTTTTAAACTGGGCAACGCCGTTTTTTACAACTGGAATCCTAACCAGAAATCTAAAATAAATCTCTACAGGGCAATTGCGGAGTCCGTCGATACTTATTTCTATTCTCTAGGGGTAAAAATAAGCGTGGATAAACTGGCTGGCTACGCGTTTAGGCTTGGTTTTGGAAAAAGGACGGGGATAGACCTGCCCGATGAAAACCCCGGTTTTATACCGACGAGGCAGCTTGTTTACAAAAGATACCACAGGCACTGGTATAAAGGTTCCACCCTTTCGGTAATTATCGGGCAAAGCTACGATATTGTTACTCCGATTCAGCTTGTGACGGCGTATAGCTCTATCGCCAACGGCGGGAATATATACAGGCCTTATTTATTAAAAAAAATTGTTTCGCAGAACGGCAGGATTTTAAAAGAGATGAAGCCGAAGCTTATCAAACATATAGATATTAAAAAAAGTTATTTATCGGCGGTAAAAAAGGGGCTTTGCGATGTCGTGAACAAAGACTACGGAACCGCGGTAAACGGCAGGATTAACGGTATAACTTTTTGCGGAAAAACGGGAACGGCGCAAATTATATCGAAAATCTATTCGATTTATGACATTAAAAAGATACCGAGAAAATACAGGGACAATGCATGGTTTGTCGGGTTTGCCCCGCTTAAAAATCCAAAAATAGCCGTTGTCGTTTTAGATATGCATGCAAATTTTCTCGGCGCAAATGCGGCGGTTATAGCTAAAAAAATAGTCGAAAAATATTTGGAACAAAAAGGCTTATGGAAGCCGCCAGTTCGTAAAAAAGTTAACGGTAAGGTTAAGAGTAAAAGCAAGGTGCCGAGCTTTATCTATACAAGTTTTTAACTTTTCCGCCGAGAATCCCCTTCCGTAAGGTAGGGTCGGGATAGGCGAAAAACGGTTTTCAAACATCGCCCGTAAGGCGATACTACCGCAGGAATCTGCTGGAAGGGTTTGCCGCTAAAAAAACCCATAGCCTCGGAAACTGATGCAACGTAAAAGTAAAATTTCCTCGTTGGGAGGTTGTTGCGGACTAAAGGAAGCCGCGCTCGTAAGGGCTGGGTAGTTCACTTCCTTATCCCCATCCTTTTACGAGGAGGGGGGTCAGGGGAGAGTGATTTATGAAATTATTAGACAACGAATACGCAAAAAATTTTGATTTTATAATATTTTTTACCGTTATTATAATCTCTTTTATAGGCATTATAAATCTTTACGGGTCGTTAAGCGTAAACCATAAAGACTTTTTTGACCCTTATGTGATTAAGCAGATTATCTGGCTTATGATAGCCTATTTCCTGATGTTTGCAATTATATCAATAGATTATAACACCCTTATAGAAGTTGCCTATTATATTTATGGATTTATATTCATATTAATAATAGCCGTGCTGCTAAAGGGCAGAATTACCCACGGCGCTTCCCGCTGGATTTCTCTCGGCATGCTTTCGTTTCAGCCGTCCGAATTTATGAAGATTGGATTGGTATTCGCTCTTGTTAAATATTTAACCTCTTATGAAAACAGAAATTGTTATTCCGTTAAGGAATTAATAATTCCGCTTATTATAATCCTTTTGCCGGCGCTGTTAATTGCTAAAGAGCCCGATTTAGGGACGGCGTTAATAGTTTTTTTTGTCGGTATTATCATAATTTATTTTGCAGGCATTAAAAAAAGCGCTATTTTAATTTTAACCGGCATAGCGCTATTTTTAGGACCTGTTTTATGGTTTCATCTAAAGTCGTACCAAAAAAGCAGGATACTGATTTTTTTACATCCCGCCAAAGATTATTTGGGAGCCGGCTATAATATAATACAATCGGAGGTTGCGGTCGGAGCGGGAAGGCTTTTTGGGGACGGATTCGGCAATGGTTCTCAGAGCACTTTAAATTTTTTACCCGCAAAGCATACCGACTTTATATTTTCCACATTTTCTCAGCAGTTCGGTTTTTTTGGAGGAATGGTTCTTATCGCGTTATATTTTATTCTCATAATAAGGGGATTTCAAATCGTATATCAGACAAAAAAATTGCAGGGATTTTTGCTTGGGGCAGGAGCGCTCAGCATACTTGCGCTTCATACGATAATAAATATTTACATGACGATTGGCTTACTGCCGGTTGTCGGTGTTCCGCTGCCGTTTTTTAGTTACGGCGGAACATCCATTATCGTAGATATGTCGGCGGTTGCGATACTTTTAAATATAAAGATGAGAAGATATAAATTTCAGGGGGCATAATTTTTATGAAGAAATTTAATTTACCGATATTGATTTCAACCTTTTTTTATGTCGGCTTATTCCCTTACGCGCCGGGAACGGCCGGTTCTATTGCAGGCTTTATTGTATATGTCTTATTAATGAGACTGCTAAACCCGTACGAATATATAATAATCTGCCTGTTTGTTTTTGTTGCCGGAGTGTATTATACCTCCAGAGCGGAAAAGCTGCTCAAGGTTAAAGATCCGCCGCCCGTCGTTATCGACGAGGTTCTGGGATATTTTATAACCATGGCGGGGGGATTCTGGCTGCCCTTTTCGATTCTTTACGCGTTTGCGGGGCTTTTGTTGTTTCGGGTTTTTGATATATTAAAGCCTTTTCCTATTAGATATGTGGATGAAAAAATGGGCTCCGGATTAGGCATAATGCTAGACGATGTCGTTGCCGCCATATTTTCGGCAATTATTTTGAGGTTTATAATTCTTATAGCCGCCGGTATTTAATTTTTAACTTTGAGGCAAGTAAAATAAATGGATATTAAGATTCTTGTCATAGTGGATGATTATAATTTTGCCGATGCAGGAGAGGCTATTAAGGGTCTATCGGAGGTGCTTTTACACTATAACCTTAGATTTAAAGAGGCTGTCATACTTCCTCAAACCGAAAGAGACAGCATTTACAAGGTAATGTCATATATGGCGTCGGAGGGTTCGTTTGTGATAGTTTGCGGGGGAATGAAGGAAGATACTTGTATCACCCAAAATATCGCCTCCGAGGTTTTTAAAAAAGGGCTGGCGAGAAGCAAGGATGCCGCAGATTTAATGAAGCTTGTGTATGAATTTAATAAAAAGCAGTTAAACTCCTCAAATGAAAAGGCATGTTATTTTCCTGAGAATTCTTTTATTATTCCCAATCAAAACTCCGGAATTTCTGGTTTTTATCTGACGGAGCCTATATTTTTTGCCGCTATGCCGCTTGAACCTAAAAACGCCGTCAATATGTTCAAAAACCATATTTTGGGAAAAATGCTCGGGAAATTGGGAATTAATTATTTTATAAAATCCAGGAAATATAAGCTGTTTGGTTTAAAAGAAAAGGAATTCGAAAGGCTTTTCGAAAGATTAAAGAACGATTCGGAATATAATTTTAATTTTGAATATTCTTACGGCGAGATTATTTTGAGCGTCTATATAAACGGGATTTCAACGCAAAAACTTAATGAAAATATAAAAGCGGCCGATGCGGCAGTCTTAAGAACATTCAAGGAATATCTTTACGGTTATGACGACGACGAGCTCAATATAGTCTGTTCTTATTTGCTCAGGGAAAAGGGCGTCAGCATTGCTTTGGCCGAGTCTTTGACGGGGGGCTATATATCCAATAAGCTTACCGATTTACCCGGCTCATCCGTTTATTTTATTTACGGCGGCGTAGTATATTCAAATTATTCCAAAACCGATATACTGGGGGTTGATAGCGGCATTATAGAAAAAGACGGGGCGGTTTCCGAAAGCTGCGCCATGGAGATGGCAAATCAGGTAAGAAAAAAGGCTCAAAGCGATATCGGTCTTGCGGTAACCGGTTTTGCGGGACCAAAAACACAGTACGACAATTATCCTGTGGGAACGGTTTTTATAGCCTTATCCTCGGCCAAAGTAAAAGAAGTAAGAAAATATTTGTTTACAGGCTCAAGGCTTGATGTTAAGGCTTATACGGCAAAAATGGCTTTGTTTTGGATTTACAGGTTGCTTAGCGGAACGCCTTTGTCTTTAATAAAGGAAGAATGCTAAGCTAATAATATTTAACCATAATTTAACTTGATATTATTTTCTTTTTAAGTTATAACTTTTAATTAATTAGATTAATTAATCGGATTAAATAATTATATGAATAAAGGAGTTAAAATGTCTTCAAAACCGGCGGATAACAGGGATAATAAGGCTGATAATAAGGTTAAGGAGCCTGTAAACGAGCAAAAGCTTAAAGCTTTGGACTTAGCCATTTCTCAAATAGAAAAACAGTTTGGTGTAGGCGCCATAATGAAACTTGGCGGTAAGCCGCCTGCCGAAAATATTCAAGCCATCCCGACCGGGTCTTTATCTTTAGATATTGCGCTGGGTATAGGCGGGATACCAAAGGGCAGGGTTATTGAAATATTCGGACCGGAGTCCTCAGGTAAAACCACCCTCACGCTTCAAATCGTCGCCCAAGCCCAAAAAAAGGGAGGGATTGCCGCTTTTATCGATGCCGAGCATGCCCTCGATTTACATTATGCCAAAAAAATAGGAGTTAATGTTGACGATTTATTGGTTTCTCAGCCAGGCACCGGTGAAGAGGCGTTAGAAATTGCGGATTCGCTTGTCCGTTCAGGGGGGGTAGATGTGCTGGTTATAGATTCCGTTGCGGCGCTTGTTCCAAAGGCCGAAATAGAAGGCGAAATGGGGGATGCGCATATGGGTCTTCAGGCAAGGCTGATGTCGCAGGCTTTAAGAAAACTCACATCGGCAATAGCAAAATCTAACACCGCCGTTATTTTTATAAATCAGATAAGGATGAAAATAGGAGTTATGTTCGGTTCTCCGGAAACTACGACAGGCGGAAATGCCCTAAAGTTTTATTCTTCGGTAAGAATAGACATAAGAAGAACAGGCTCCATTAAAAAAGGGGATGAGGTAGTCGGTTCCCGCACAAAAGCGAGGATTGTTAAAAATAAAGTCGCTCCGCCGTTTAAAGAAGGCGAGTTTGATATAATGTACGACAGCGGAATATCGCTTGAGGGGGATGTGGTCGATTTGGGGGCAGATAACGGCATAATAGAAAAGGCCGGAACATGGTTTAGCTACGGCAAGGAAAGGCTGGGACAGGGAAGGGAAGCGGCTAAAGAAACGCTTAAAAATAATCCTGCCTTGAGGGACGAAATATATTCTAAAATTATGGGAAAATTTAACCTTAAATAAATATATGAATAAAAAATTTTATTTCCGGATTTGGACAAATATTAACCTTCGGAGGAATACTTATGAATGAACAGCCGTCTTTTATAGAAAAGCTTTTGAAAACAGCTACCGATATGAGGGCATCCGATGTGCACCTTAAGGTAAATTCATACCCTATATTTAGAATAGACGGGGAAATTTATCGTCAAGAGGGTTTTGGCATATTGTCGAAGGATGTGATCGAAAAAATTGCCTCGAGCATGATGGACAAACATCAGTTTCAGGTATTTAAGGAAAACAGGGATGTGGATTTGGCTTACAGCCTGTCCGAAGTCGGCAGGTTCAGGGTAAATATATTTTCCCAGAGAAATTCCATAAGCGTGGCAATGAGGTATATACCGTTCAGCGTCCCTTCTTTTGATTCTTTAAATCTTCCGAAAGTTATCAAATCTATTGCGCTAAGGAAAAGGGGACTTGTTCTTGTAACGGGTGTTACCGGAAGCGGAAAATCGACTACGCTTGCATCAATGATAGATTATATTAACAAAAATAAGGCAGTTAATCTGATAACGATAGAAGATCCGATAGAGTATTTGCATAAAGATATAAAAGCTATAATAAACCAGCGTGAATTAGGCATGGATGTTTATTCCTTTTCGCACGGCTTAAGAGAAGCTTTAAGGCAGGATCCCGATGTTGTTTTAGTCGGCGAGATGAGAGACCTCGAAACTATCGAAACGGCAATAACGGCGGCGGAGACGGGACATCTTGTTATGAGCACGCTTCACACCCTCGATGCGCAGGAAACCATTAACAGAATTATCGCGGTTTTTCCGCCGTATCAGCAAAAACAGGTAAGGATACAGCTTGCGTCGGTAATTTCAGCCGTAATATCGCAGCGCCTTATTATCAGAGCCGATAAAGAAGGCAGGCTTCCGGCCGTCGAGGTAATGGTCGGAACGGAAACGATAAAAGACTGTATTGCCGATGAAAATAAGACGACAAGCATCAGGGACTATATAAAAAGCGGCAATATTCAATATGGAATGCAGACATTTGACCAATCCCTCTATAATTTTTATAAGGCAGGTCTGATTACTTATGAAGATGCGTTAGCGCAGTCCACTTCGCCAAACGACCTTGCTTTATTAATATCCGGCGTAAACGCAACGGACGAGGGTGTGGACGGGTCTTTGTCTTTGGGCAGTAAGGGCAGCCGTTTGGGGTAGCAAGAGTTGAAAGTACCTTCGAATAATATATCGAAAAGAAAATTAAAGACAACGGGGACGCCTTTGGATTATTCCCTTAAACTTCTTTCCATAAGATCTTATTCGGAAAAATCGATGCTGGAAAAGTTGATTAAAAAAAAATTTTCAACCAGCGAAATAAGCAGGACGGTTAAAAAATTAAGGGAATACGGCTATATAAATGATGAAACCTTCGCCGAACGACTTATAGAAAGCGGCAAGAAGAAACTTATCGGAAGAATAAAACTAAGTTATGATATATATAAAAAAGGAATAAATAAGCAGCTTGCAGATGAACTTATCGATAAATTTTACACTAAAGACGAAGAAAAGGATATAGCCGTCAAAGCGTTAAACAAAAAAACGGTTTCATTAATTAAATATAAGGAAAACGACCTGATATTCAAAAAAAGGTTATATGATTTTTTACAGCGCAGAGGGTTTTCTTCTAATGTTATCGAAAACATTTTAAATATAAGCTCAGTCGATTAGAAGGGTCAAGGGTTTTTTACCGATGAAAAATTTACTGTCAGGCGAATTAAGAGAAATATTTATAAATTATTTTAAGGAAAAAGGCCACACCTTTGTGCCAAGTTCCTCTTTAATTCCCGCCGGCGACGAGTCCATTATGTTTACTAACGCCGGCATGGTTCAATTTAAAGAATATTTTACGGGTCAGGTTAAACCGCCGTTTTTAAGAGCCGTAACCGTCCAAAAATGCATGCGGGCGGGCGGTAAGCATAACGACCTGGAAAATGTGGGCAAGACTTCCCGTCATCATACCTTTTTTGAGATGCTTGGAAATTTTTCTTTCGGGGATTATTTTAAAAAGGATGCCGTTATCTTTGCATATAAGTTCTTAAAAGACATTCTGGAGATGGACGAAAATAATCTTTATGTCTCGGTTCACAAAAAAGATGAGGAGGGGTATTCGATATGGAGGGATATTATCGGATTTGACGAAAGTAAAATTTATAAGCTTGGAGACGATTCAAATTTCTGGCAGATGGGGGAAACAGGTCCATGCGGCTATTCCAGCGAGATATTTTTCGATACGGGTTATTCCGAGCCGGGTCATAAAGAGTGCGATATAAATTGCGATTGCGGGAGATATTTAGAAATTTGGAATCTTGTTTTTATGGAATTCAACAAAGAAAGAGACGGTTCCGTTGCAAGGCTTCCGGAACCGTCGATAGATACAGGCATGGGGCTTGAACGAATTGTGAGGGTTTTACAGAATGTAAAATCAAATTATGACACCGATGTCTTTAAGCCGTATATAACCGAGATAGACGGCATCACGGGCAGAATGTATAACAGCGGCGACGAAAATTACGATACAGCCGTTAGAGTGATAAGCGACCACATCAGGACATCGATGTTTTTGGCTGCGGAATCGGTTTTCCCGTCAAATGAAGGCAGAGGATATGTCTTTAGAAGGATAATGAGGCGTCTTATCAGATTTTCTTTAAAGCTAAATCTAACATTGGAAAACTTAATATATTTGGGAAATATCGTCGTAATTGTAATGGGCGGGTTTTATCCCGAAGTGAGGGACGGCATCACGGTTTTTGAGAAGATAATGTCCGAAGAGTACGATAAATTTAACGATACGGTCGGTTTCGGCTTAAAACTTCTCGAAGAAAAAATATCGGAGTTAAAAAACAACAGGAGGAAAATTATACCGGGCGACTTTATCTTTAAACTTTACGACACTAACGGTTTTCCCTTAGATATGTCTATAGATATCGCATCAGAAAATAATCTGTCTTTAGATTTAAAAAGATTCGACGAACTTATGGATATTCAGAAAAAGGGTTCAAAACAAAAAAAGGAAAAATTTAACATTTTAGATGTCGATTTAAATTTTCCAAAGACAGACTTTACCGGGTATAACAATCTTGACGATAGCGGCAAAATACTTGGGTTTTTGAATGAATCGGGTGAATTAACGGGGAGATTAGAAGACGGCGATGCCTGCTATGCAATATCCGATATTACCCCGTTTTATCCGGACGGGGGCGGTCAGTCGGGGGATAAGGGGATAATAGAATGGGAATACGGGAGCTTAAGGGTTTTCAACACTTTTAAAACAAAAAGCGGCATAATATTGCACTATGGAAGGATATTCGGTAAATATACCGCATCAGCCCCGGCAAGGTTTACGGTCGATAAAAATATCAGAAAAAAAACGGCGTCGAATCACAGCGCCACACATCTTTTGCAGAGCGCTTTGAGAGCCGTTTTGGGAAGTTATGCCGTTCAACAGGGTTCGTCCGTGGATTCGGAAAGATTGAGGTTCGATTTTACGCAGGCAAAGCCTATTTCTGACGATGAATTGCGTAAGGTGGAATCTCTGACGAATGAATATATTTTTTCCGATTTAGAGGTCAAAGTTGAAGAGCTCGATGTCAAATCCGCGCTTAATGCAGGAGCGCTTCATTTTTTCGACGAGAAATACGAGGATACGGTCAGGGTTGTTTCGATGGGGGATGTTTCAAAGGAGTTTTGCGGGGGAACGCATGTATCAAGAACGGGAGAAATAGGATTTTTTAAAATCATGCGCGAGTCTTCCGTTGCTTCCGGCATAAGAAGGATTGAAGCGGTTACAGGCTACAACTATTTAAATCAATTATATATCGAAGAGGACAACCTGAATAATATCGCCTCATTGCTGGGCGCTTCAAAACCCGATGTGTATAATAAAATAATCAATCTTTATTATGATTACGAATATCTAAAAAAGGAGAACAGCGATATTAAGTTAAAACTAAACACCTTTGAATCAGAAAGGCTTGTCAGGAAATTTAAAAACATCGGCTCTGCCTCCTGTTTAATTTCTAAATTCGAAGATTTATCCCAGGACGATCTTAAGGAATTGATTAACATATTAAAATCGGGGGGTGGGGTTCCCGCGGGAGACAGCGCCGTGATTTTTGCTTCTTTAATTAATAAAGAGAGATTAATTTATGTCTGCTCCGCCGAAGGCGATATAGACGCATCCAAAATAGTTAAACTTTTAAACGGGCAGGTCGGCGGAAAGGGCGGCGGGAAGAGAGACTTTGCGCAGGGCGGCTCAACCGATATTTCAAAATTTAACGAAATCGAAAAAATCTTAGAAAAGATGTTGAGAGATTTATTGCCTTCTAAAATCCCTGTCTAAGGATTTTATGCTTACTAAAGCAATATGATAAAGATATATGGAAGGTCGGGTTCGGGGATGCCTGAGGTCGAGGGTTTAATAAGAGAGTTCTTGCTTAAAAGGGAGAGTTTTAAGCTTTATAATATTGACAATTTTGAGCAGGCGCGCGTTGAGTTTTCGGATATTACCAAAGGAAACATTAACGCGCCGGAGGTATTGGTAATAGATGAAAAAGGGGATATTTATAAAAATTAAATTAATAAAATTTTGGAATCTTTAAAGTTGAAACATATAGCGGTGTCCGCTATTCTTACTATTTTAATTTTTTCATCTTTAGGTTTCAGCGGATGCGGCTATTACATTAAAAAAACCGAAAAGTTTAAAAAACCCGTTAACACCCCATATAAAACTAAAAAAGAGGTTTTAACGGGGCTTGCAAAGAATTATGAAAATTTTAAAGGAATGTCCGGAAGATTTGTAATAACGGCAAACGATGGGCATTTTCCATTTGAAGAAGCAGGGCTTTATAAATACATCAAGAACAAATATATAAAGTTTACTATCCTTGATATGTATGGTACTCCGCTTTTTTATGCTAAAATAATCAAGGGCAAAGATAAAGTCTTTTTTCTTGATTCAGGGAAAAAATATCAAGGAAAAAGACTTTTGTATGAAAAACTTTTTCAGGCGTTTAGAATTTTTTTAAATTTAAACAGCCTTTATAAAATCAAGAATTCCGATGTTTTTTATAATACGGACAGCGGATTCTTTTTCGAATATCATAAAAAACCCGGCGGTCGTCACGGTCATCATAATAGTTATTATATTTATGTCAACAGAAAATACCTTATCGAGAAAATTACCGTCGTAAAACATAAAAAGATGCTCGAGACTATCTATTTTAAACATTATATTCCAGAGGGCGGAGTCAGGATTCCTTTAAAAATAGTCGTTGACGATTATCTTTATAATGTTAAAATAAAAGTGGCGGTTTCAAAAGGCAGCTCGGTATTTTATATGAACGATTTTAACGGGGAGTAATATGAAAAGTAAAATATATCGGTTATCAGTTATAACCATAATGACAATAACGGTATTTATGGCACCTTTTATCCTTTTAACCGGATGCGCTAAAAATGTCAAAAAACATATCCTGCCTCCCGATGTTTATTACAAAAAAGGCCTTTTTTACGCAGGTAAACATGATTATTCCGGAGCGGCTAAAAACTTTAAAGCCCTTATCGAAAACTATCCCACATATCACAATACGCAAGAGGCGGAGTTAAAGCTCGGCGATGCCTATTATCTTGGAGGAAAGTTCATAGAGGCGCAGGGGGCTTATATGGATTTTATCCGCCTCCACCCCAGCTCTAAATATACCCCTTTTGCAATGTATTATGCGGCTATGTCGTATTATAAAAGGAAAGAAGCGGTAGGGAGAACACAGAGTCCATTAAAGCATGCCAAGCTTATGTTCGAAGAATTGGTATCGAAATATCCTTATTCGAAATATTCTAAAACGGCTCTTAAACATATTAAAACAATAAATATAGATTTATCCGAAAACACTTTTTTTACGGGGCTTTACTATTTTAACGCAAGCCTTTGGAAACCGGCCGCTTATATGTTTAAGACCGTCCTTAAGCAGTACCCCGGGATGCCCATTATTCCAAAGACTTTATATTATTTAACGGTATGCTATAAAAACTTAAACGATAAAAAGACGGAAAATTATTATAAAAATATTTTGCGGCGGGATTATCCGCAAAGTAAATATGCGAAAATGGCATAACGGTATGCTCCTAAAATTGCCGATAGAAATCAATAAATTGACCCCAATAGCTTAAAAACACTGGATTCCCGCTTTCGCGGGAATGACACTCGTTGAGTTAAAGTTTAAATTCCCTTATCGTCATTCCCGCGAAAGCGGGAATCCAGTGTTAGAATTTTCTATCGGCAAATTTGAGATGCTAAATTTTCTTGACACTAAGCGTGAATTATGCAATAATTTTAAAACTATAATTTAATAAATAAAGGAGAGATTCGCATACAAAAAAATACTAAGACAGATATTAACGAAGGCATCAGGGCAAAAGAAGTCAGGGTTATAGACGAAGAAGGCAAGCAGGTTGGGATAATGTCTTTATTTGCCGCTATTAAACTTGCAACGGAAAAGTCTTTAGACCTGGTTGAAATATCCAAAGATGCCGCGCCTCCTGTTTGCAGGATAATGGATTACGGCAAATTTAGATACGAGCAAAACAAAAAACTTCAGGAAGCCAAGAAAAAACAGGTTGTTATCCACATAAAAGAGGTTAAGTTTAGACCTAATACCGATGAGCATGATTACAGGTTTAAACTAAAAAATATAATTAACTTTCTTAAAGAAGGAAACAAAGTAAAGTTAGCCGTTACATTTAAAGGCAGAGAACTTGTGCATACCGATTTAGGAATTAAGGTAATATTAAGGGTCATAGAAGATATTAAAGAATTCGGCATCCCCGAATTCCCGATTAAGCCGGATGTTAAAAGAACATTTAGCACGGTAATCGTTCCGGTTAAAGCAAAAAAGGCGCAATAAGCCTGTTTATCACAAAATATATTATTATAAAGCGTAGCAAACTATACAGTTATCGTTATTTATTATTTTAAGGGGTTCTAAAATGGCTAAAATAAAGATTAAGACCAACAGGGGAGCAAAGAAGAGGTTTAAGATTACGGCTAACGGAAAGGTGGTTCATTATAAGGCGAACAAAAGTCATATATTAACCTCAAAGGCTCGGAAAAGAAAGAATAAACTTAAGAAAAGCGTCGTCGTTAATTCGGCTGACGCTATGAATATCAAAAGGCTTGTTCCTTATTTATAATAAAAAGGAGTTAAATAATGTCAAGGGTAAAAAGAGGGATTTTAACAAAAAAAAGGCATAAAAAGGTTTTAAAGCTTGCAAAAGGTTATTACGGTGCAAGAAGCAGGCTTTTTAAATCGGCGCAGGAAACTGTCTTAAAGGGGCTTAATTACGCTTATAGAGATAGAAAAGTCAAAAAAAGGCAGTTCAGAGGGCTATGGATAGTTAGGATTAACGCCGCATGCAGGGCAAACGATATATCTTATTCAAAATTTATTAATGCGCTTAATAAGAAAGGGATTAATTTAAACAGAAAGATTTTGGCTGAAATTGCGTTAACCGATCCGGCCGCGTTTTCCGGTTTGGTTAAAGAAATAACATCCAATTAAAATTTTTAAAACCCTATTAAATTTAACCCTGATTAGACTTTAATAAACGAGGGACTTAATAATAAATGTCTTTAACTAAATCCGACTTAACGAATAAGATTCGCAGTAAGGTTGGCTTGACCTCCGCCGAATCTTTAACCTATGTAAACTCTTTTTTTGATTTTATAAAATCGGAATCGGAAATA
Source organism: bacterium (assembly GCA_021831025.1). GTDB lineage: Bacteria > SZUA-79 > SZUA-79 > Acidulodesulfobacterales > Acidulodesulfobacteraceae > Acidulodesulfobacterium. The sequence goes on from JAKBNN010000084.1 coordinate 59,640, forward strand.
GACGGACAGGTTAAATTAACCGGTTTTGGAAGTTTTCTCATTAAAGAAAAAAAGCGAAGAAAGGGACGGAATCCACAAACAGGCGAACCTATTTATATCAGCGAAAGAAAGGTGCTAAAGTTTAAGTCCTCGGTCATCTTAAAATCGAAAATAAATAAAAAATATAAAAATGGATCCGGTAGATGAGAAGCTTTATTATAAAATCGGGGAAGTTGCAAAAATAATAGAAATTGAGCCTTATGTCATAAGATACTGGGAAACAGAATTCAATTTCTTAAAGCCGTATAAATCTAAAAGTTCCCACAGGCTTTATTTAAAATCCGATATCGATAAGCTTTTGCTGATAAAGGATTATTTGTATAATAAAAAATTTACGATAGAAGGGGCAAAAAAAGCGATAAAGGCAAAATCATCTCAAAAAGACGATAATATCAAGCTTATAAAAAATATTCATAATGAACTTAATTCTGTTAAGTCCCTTTTGTTATCGAGAAAAAAATAGTAATGAATATTCTTCTTTCAAATGATGACGGGGTTTACGCAACAGGTATAAATATTTTATTTGAAGAGCTTAAAAAGTTTGCCGATGTCGTAATTGTCGCTCCCGATAGAGAAAGAAGCGCAAGTTCCCATTCTTTAACCATCGATAGGCCGTTAAGGGTCAATGAAATCAAACCGGACATATTTTCGGTTGACGGCACGCCCACGGATGCCGTTAATATTGCCGTTCATTCCATTTTAAAGTCCAAGCCCGATTTAATCATATCCGGTATAAATTATGGCGGTAATATTTGCGACGATGTCATTTACTCCGGAACCGTGTCCGCGGCAATGGAGGGAGCTATTATGGGAATAAAGTCGATAGCCGTTTCATTGGTTGTAAATAAGGGCGGCGGGTATCTGCCGAAAGACCCCTCTCTCGAAGACAATCTTGAATTATCGTTCCAAAAGGCGGCAGAATTTGTTTCCAATCTTGCCTCCGCCGTTCATAAGCATTCTTTACCCGAATATACCCTGCTCAATGTAAATATCCCTCAAACGGTAATAAATAAACAAAACAGCTTCGAATATCTTGTTACGAGGCAGGGGAAGCGTTATTTCGAGGACTTTGTCGTCGAAAAGATAGACCCCCGCGGAAGAAAATATTACTGGATTTGGGGTAAAAATATCAGGTTCGAAGATGTGGAGGGAAGCGATTACGAGGCCGTTCATAAGGGGCTTATCTCCGTTACGCCCATACACCTCGATATGACAAATTATAAAGCAATGGAAAGATTAAAAAATATCGATTTTCTTTATAATATTAAATCCTGAACTTAAAAGAGGGCTTAATGAATCTTATTGCCGGATTTGAGGGCATAACTTTATGGTAAATTTTAAAAACTCCGCAGACGGGACTGTCGAGCAGGCTCTTGTTTCGAAAGGAGTTACCGATAAAAATGTGCTCTATGCGCTAAGAATCGTTCCGAGAGAAAAGTTTGTCGAGGAACCTTTAAAAGAATTAAGTTATACCGGCGCGCCGCTTCCCATAGGCCATAATCAAACAATATCCGGCATTTACACCGTCGCTTTAATGACGCAGTCTCTTTGTTTAAATAAAAGCCACAAAATTCTTGAAATAGGAACCGGTTCGGGCTATCAGGCGGCTATTTTGTCCACGCTTTGCACGAGTGTTTTTACTATAGAACGGATAAGGGATCTGTCTTTAAAGGCGAGAGATATTCTTGGAAAACTTAACATTCATAATGTGACATTTATTATCGGAGACGGAACTATCGGGTTTAAGGAATATGCCCCTTACGATAGAATCATTGTTACGGCCTGTTCTCCCGATGTTCCCGAGGCGCTTTTCGCCCAGTTAAGCGAGGGCGGCATAATGGTTATACCCCTTGAAATGAGCGGTTCACAAAATATCTTTGTAATAGAAAAAAAAAATGGTAAAATGTATTCTAATAATATTGCCCCTGCAAATTTTGTTAGACTTATAGGCAAGAACGGTTTTAAATCCTGAGCGGTCTTCCATATAAGGTTTTCTTTATTATATTTGTATTATTATAAATAATTATAATCTTTTATCTTATATTTATAATGCCAAGAACAAAAATTAATAAAGATTTCGATGCGCCTGAAGTTTTAGCAAACCGCGAAAAAGTCTCCATCCCCCCGTCGTACGATAATGTTATATCCCGTCAATACTTAAAATATCTTAAAAAAAATCCTCTTTTAACAAAGGAAGAGGAGTATAACCTCGCCTTAAAAGTTCAGGAAGGAGATAAAGAAGCCAGAGACTTAATGATTAAATCCAACCTTGGGCTTGTTATCAATGTGGCAAAAAGATTTCTCGGGAGAGGGCTTTCGTTCGACGATTTGATTATGGAAGGAAATATCGGACTTATGAAGGCCGTAGATAAATTTATTCCTAAAAAAGGCTTCAGATTCTCAACCTATGCTATATGGTGGATAAGGCAGTCTATCGAAAGGGGCATCTTAAATTCAGGCAGGCTTATAAGGCTTCCTATACACATTTCCGAAAACCTTTTTAAATATTCGAGGGCGGCGAAAGAGATGACGGGCGAACTGGAAAGAGAGCCGAATATCGACGAAATTGCAAAACACATGGGAATAGAGGAGAAAAAACTCGAAAAAATTTTGGGTTTTATCGGCAATGTTTATTCCTTGGATACTTCCTTTCCGCAAAATCAAAATCAGGACGGCGAACAAAATTTAGCCCTTGCAAATGTTATAAAAGAAGACGAGGAAGGCACATCCTCTTTTAATATGCTCGATAAAATAGAAACATTAAAACTCTTAAACAAATGGCTTTTCATGCTTGGCGATATAGAAAGAAAGGTTATAATATTAAGATACGGGCTTAACTATGAAAAGCCGAGAACGCTTAACGAGATAGGGTTAATTTTTAATCTCACCAAAGAGCGCATCAGGCAGATAGAGGTTAAGGCATTGAAAAAACTTAAAAAAATGGCAGAGGAAGCAGGTATGGAGGGGTAATGCTGAGAACTAACCCCGAGGAAACAGAGGAAACAGAGGAAACCCAAAAAATTATTAACGCTATATCGAAATACGAAAAAATCTCTTCAAACTTAATCCGCATTATCCAAACCCATATATCACGCGTTTTTATAACGCCAAAATTTGTCTATAAGCAAAAAAAAACCGTTAATTTTGGATTTGTCGATTATTCGTCCTTAGAAAAAAGAAGATTTTTTGCAAGGCGCGAGCTTTCTTTAAACAGAAGGGCTTGCTCAGGCATTTATATAGATTTGCAGGAATTAAGGCAAAATAGGGGCGGTTATTTTATCGGCTTTCAAGGCGGGATATTAAAAGATATTTTTGTAAGAATGAGATATGCGGCGGACGAAAGGTTTTTAAATAATATATTGGATTCGTTTAATAAAAATGGCGTTAAAAATTATATATTTAATAAAAATAAATTAGATGTTTTAAAAAAGGTTGCCAAAAGAATTTATCTATTTCATAAAAACGCAAACTCTTCAAAAAGGATAAGCGGTTTTGGTAAAGCAGAGGTTTATACGGAGAACTGGGACGATAACTTTTTAGCCGTAAGGAAACTTCTTAATAGTTTTAAAGACGATATAAAAGGACAGGTAAATATAAAAAGTTTTTTTGATATTTTGAACTATATGGAAAAGTTTTACAATGAGTTTTTGCAATCGGTAATGTTTAACGAGTTTGTTAATTTAAGAATCAAAAACGGCTTTATTAGAGACCTTCACGGCGACTTAAGAATGGAGCATATTGCCGTCATCGGCAGGGAAAGGATTAAAGGCGTATGTTTAATGGACTGCGTGGAGTTTAACGAGAAGTTTAGAAATCAGGATTTATATTTAGATACCGCATTCTTGCTTATGGATTTCGAGTTTCACGGTTTTTTTTACGAATCCGCCGAATTCTTTGATTATTATAAGGGATTTTTTAACTATAAAAAAGATATAGAAAAGTATGAAAAATACGAACCTTTTATAATCCCTTTTTTTAAGGCATACAGGTCTGTCGTAAGAACCAAAATCGACCTTCTTTCAGGCAGGACATGCGGAGGACTGAAACATTTAAATTTAGCCCTGTTTTATATCGAGTTTTTTAAAAAACCGGTTGTTATTCTTAATATCGGTTTGTCAGGCAGCGGAAAGACTAACCTTTCCGATTTGCTGGCAAGCTATTTTTATGCCAAAAACATAAAGTCGGATAGATTAAGACAGGAAATGTTCGGTTTTACGGATAAAATATTCAAATACGGCAGGAAGGCAAGCGAAACGGTTTATGACAATATGTTTCAGGAGGGGGCACAGCGGTTTAACGAGGGTAAAAGCGTAATATTCGATGCAACCTTTTTAAAAAAAGAGCACAGGGAAAAATTTATTAGCTATTTTGAAAAAAAAGACTGTAATTTTGTCGTTATATACTCTAAAATATATGAAGATAAAGAGCATGTTATATTAAAAAGGCTTGAAGACAGGCAGGCAACCGAACGAAACAACGGGGTCAGACTTAAGTCTGACCCCAAAGATAGTAAAAAGGGCAGCGGAGGCGGGGAAAGGAAATTAGAAAAAGAGTATTCGGAAGCAGGTGTTTCGGTTTATCTGAACCAGAAAAAGGCATTTGAGGAGCCGGAGCCTCAAGACTCATCATCACTTAAAAACCATACGGAAACCCGGGGTTTTTGCTTTATAACCGTGGATGCGTCTTTGGAATTAAGCGAGCGGTTTAATTATGTGATGAAAAAAATAAAAGGGGATAACAGCTTTACGCATTGAAAAGTGCAATAGACAAAATTTTGGGTTATTTTAATACATATTACGACAGGTACAGGTACGAATTTTATTTAGTTTTATTATCTATACTTGCATTTATCGTTCATCTGCACCTTGCCTCCACTTTAAACTTAGGTAATGACGAAGCCCACTATTATGTCTGGTCGCTAAAACCGTCGCTGGGTTATCTTGACGACGCCCCGTTCGTCGGCTATGTTATTTATTTTTTTACGGGGCTTTTTGGAAAAAGCGAGCTTAATGTTAGACTTGGCGCGGTTATTTTTTCGTTTTTAGACGGCTTTTTAATATACTATCTTTCGTATTCGCTTTTTAAAAATAAAAGGGCGTCTTTTTTTGCCTTTTTGTTTTTTTTATCGGCGGTAATATTTAGCGCCGTCCTATCCGTTATGATGCTGCCCGACGCACCCCTGCTGTTTTTCTACCTGTGTTTCCTGATATTATTTTATAAAGCCGCTAACGGCAGCTCGAATAATATAAAAAAGGGGTCCGATTTAAAATCTGACCACTTTTTTCGTAATAACCTGATTTTATGGATGCTTACCGGTTTGTTTTTAGGTCTTGCATTTTTAAGCAAATATACCGCCGCTTTAATTCCGCCCTCCGTTCTATTATATTTATTAGTTTCTAAAAAAAATAGAGCCGTTTTAAAAACATTTTATCCGTATCTGGCTCTTGCCGCCGCCCTTCTTGTTTTTTCGCCCGTAATTTATTGGAATATTACGCATAATCTTATGTCTTTTAAATTTCAGCTCTCGCACGGGTTTTCGCACCCGAAACCCGGAATATCTTTATTTATACAGGGATGGCTTGGGCAATTTTTAGTGGTTACGCCGTTCATTTACCTGTTTTTAATCGGGACATTCGTTTATTCTTTAAAATTTATTTTGTTTAAAAAGCGGCATGATTTAAATATAAAGTGGTCTGATTTCAAATCAGACCCCTTTATTGATAACCTGAAGGCAGAATCCTACGCGGATATTGCCGAGGGTTTTTTGTACTCCGTTTGTTTGTCTTTTCCCATTCTGGTTTTTTTTATCATAAACGGCTATTCCCATAGAATACTCGTTCACTGGCCGGATATAGGCTACATGTCCGCATTTTCTATCATGGGATATGTTGCGGATAAAATCTCCTTCGGCAAAAATAATGTTAAATCCGTGAATAAATTAAAACACGCCCCGGCGGCGAAGGCAATAGCTCGCGCAGTCCCAACCCGCTTCAGCGGGAAAGTTTCAAAGCAAACAAAGTTCAGCGAAGCGGTAATCTATAAAATTATAGTGTATTTTACAATATTTTCCGGTTTTTTCTTAAGTTTTGTATTATACAACCAGATATACTATAATTCGATACCGATAGGAAAAATAATAAGGTATATCGACAAGGAAAAAAACCTTAGAAGACACTGGATATTTTCATTAATTCCCCATATACCCGGAAAACCCAAAACGGCCGACATAGCAAACGACCTTTTTGGGTGGAGGAAAGGGGCAAGGTATATCGGTGCTGTTTACGAAGGATATGAGGCGGTTTATCATCCGCTTTTTGTTTTAACGCATCATTATGCTATTGCGGATGAGCTTGTGTATTACGGGGGCTATAAACCGGCGTTGAATATTTATAATATATCGGGGTTTTTAAATCAATATGACCTGTGGCAAAATTTAAACAAAATAAACGGAAAAGATTGCATCTTTATAATGGATAATAAATATATGATAAATCCGATGCGGACATATAAGAAGGATTTTAAATCGATAAAAAAAATCGGCAGATTAGATATATACATTAAGTTTAGGCCGGTTAGGGTTTATTATCTGTATTTAATGAAAGATTTTAACGCAAAAAGGGCTATAAGGCATATTAAAAAAAGGATGTTTTAATCTTAATCTTAAATTTAAATTAAAGATATGAAAATACTTGTGGCAATACCGACATATAACGAAAGAGAAAATGTGGGAAGGATGATAGAATCCGTTCTGAATCTAAATGAGAATGAAGCGCTCAGGGGGCTGAATGTTACGATTAGCCTTGTAATAATAGACGATAATTCGCGGGACGGAACTCAGGAAATCATAAAGGGGTTTACCTTCGGTAACCAAAAGCGTTTCCCCCAGCACGAGGGAGGGGTCGGGGGAGGGAATCTGTTTCTTATTTCAAGGGAAAAGAAATTGGGTCTTGGGACGGCTTATGTTGCGGCATTTAAGTTTGCCATAGACGGGGGCTTCGATTATGTTATTACGATGGATTGCGATTTTTCCCATAATCCAGATGAAATTACCGGTTTTATTAACTTTATGAACGATAAAAAGTGCGGAATGATTGTCGGTTCAAGATATAACGGCGGGATAAGAATAATAAACTGGAGCATGAAAAGGCTTTTGGTTTCCTATTTTGCAAATATTTATGCCAAATTGGTTACGGGAGTTAAAATCAGCGATTTGACGGGCGGCTTCAATATGTACGATGTAAACTGCCTTAAAAAGGTAAATTTGGACGGCATCGGCTCGAGGGGATATGCCTTTCAAATCGAGATGAAATACAGGATGAAAAAGGCAGGCTGCATCCTCGGGGAATACCCTATAATATTTTACGAAAGAACTAAGGGTAAATCCAAGATGTCAAACGGCATTATTTTTGAGGCTTTTTTCGCTGTAATAAGGCTCAGGCTCGGGCTTTATAAATAAAACCTCCGCCTCGTAGATACGTGGGTATATATTTTTTATATTTGAATTTCGTTTTACGATATTGTATAATAATTTAGTTTTTTTAAGTCGGGGTATAATAAAACTATAATAAAACATGGATAAGTTAAATTTAGTCAATTCAACCTATGATTTAAAGGGCTTTGTCAGGGAGATTCCAGATTTTCCCAAGAAAGGGATTAATTTTAAAGACATAACGCCCCTCCTTGCGAATCCCAAGGCTTTTGCATTTTCCATCGATAGTCTTGCAAACAAATATCTGAACGAAAAGATAGATTATGTCGTTTGCGTAGAGGCGAGGGGTTTTGTGGTGGGTGCCGCGCTTGCTTACAGGCTTGGAGCCGGGGTAATAATTGTCAGGAAGCCGGGCAAACTCCCGTACGAGTGCAATTCTTTATGCTACGACTTAGAATACGGAAGCGCGACGCTTGAAATTCATAAAGACGCATTAAAAAAAGGGGATAGGGTAATTATCGCCGACGATGTTTTAGCAACGGGCGGTACCGCGCTTGCCGCAATTAACCTTGTAAAAGAATTTGGCGCAGAGGTGGTGGATGCGGCGTTTTTAGCGGAGCTTTCGTTTTTAAACGGGGCAGATAAACTAAAGCCCCAAACCATTAATTCTTTAATGAAATTCGATTATTGATGTCCCAATGTCCCAACCCGCTTCAGCGGTAATCTATATAAAAATAAATTCAATAAATATTTTTTTCAAATTAAGGGGGGTTTATGAAAAAGGGTTTTACGATTATTTTTATCGTTCTTGTTATTGTCTTAGGCTATATTGTAGTTCATGCAATTACCGCTCCGGTTAAGTTAACGGCCGCGCAGCTTGGAGCCGAACTCATTCATTCCCATAAAAGCGGTATTGATTGCTTTGCCTGCCACACGATAAATGGCAAGGGCGGCAATGTCGGACCCAACCTTTCAAAAGAAGGCGCGCTTAAACATTCTATTAAATGGCTTGAGGTTCAAATTGCAACGCCGTCCAAGCATTTTAAATCTGGTTCCATGGTGAAAATAAACGGCAAAACATATATGGCTATTATGCCCGACCACAAAATGCTTTCCAAAAAAGAGCTTTTTGAGCTTGCGTCATACTTAGACTCATTAAAGTAAGCATCATTTTTGTATAGAAAAAAGGGGTCTGATTTTAAATCAGACCCTTTTTTATTAACCCCTTTTTTAATGAAAAATTTTTTTACAATAATACTTGACTAATTTAGTAAAGTATGTTTTACTTAAAGAAAGTAAATTATTCAACTAGGAAAGAACAACTATGAAAGAAAGGGAAACTAATTTTTATATTTTTTTATATATATATAGATTAGGAGGCAAAAGTGAAGATAATAAATTTTGACCATTTTGCGGCAACTAAGATGCGACCTGAAGTAAGGGAGGCAATGGAACCATTTTTTATGCAGGAATACGGCAATCCGCAGAGCATTCATACGCTGGCAGACGAGCCGAGGGAGGCGTTGAACAAGGCAAGGCTTCAAGCGGCGGAGCTTTTAAACGCTGCGGCTAACGAGGTGATATTTACCGGAAGCGGTTCCGAATCCAATAATCTTGCAATCAAAGGAACGGCTTTCGCCAGAATGGATAAAGGAAAACATATAATCGTTTCTAAAATAGAGCATTTTAGCGTGTTGAATGCCGTTAAGGCTTTGGCAAAACTCGGCTTCGAGGTCAGCGAAATCCCTGTCGATAAATACGGTTCGGTTGACCCTATGGACGTCAAAAACGCCTTAAGAAAGGACACGATTCTTGTCAGTATAACTCATGCGTCAAATGAAATCGGCACCATTCAGGATATTAAAGAAATTTCTAAAATAGTTCATGAAAACTCGGGGGCATATATGCATACCGATGCAAATACTTCATGCGGCTTTATCTCCACGGATGTCAAAGAATTGGGCATTGACATGCTTTCGGCCGCCCCTCACAGATTCTACGGTCCGAAGGGAACGGGGCTTTTCTACCTTAAAAAGGGAATCAGGATAATGCCTTTAATAGACGGCGGTATTCAGGAGTTCGGAAGAAGGGCGGGCACGGAGAATGTTCCCGCCGTTGCGGGCGCAGGTGTTGCATGCGAACTGGCAAAAAAAGAGTTAAAGGACAGGACGGCTCATCTTTTACCTATTCAAAAAGATATAGTAAGCGGGGTATTGGGCTCCTTAGACGAGGTATATCTTAACGGGCATCCCGAAAAAAGGCTTCCTAACAATTTAAACTTTGTGGTTAAATATATCGAGGGCGAATCAATGCTGATGTGGCTGAACAATAACGGAATTATGGTGGCAAGCGGTTCCGCCTGCACATCCAAAATTTTAAAGTCGTCCCATGTGTTAAGCGCGATAGGGGTTGACCCCGCGCTTGCGCAAGGCTCGTTGCTTATTTCTTTGGGCGAGGACAATTCGCTGGAGGACGCCGCTTATTTTGTAAAAGAACTTCCCGGGGTGGTAAATAAATTAAGGGAAATGTCGCCCCTTTACGAAGAGGTTAAAAAGAAAAATAAAGTATAAATTTAAATCATAAATTTAATAATAAAAATACGGAGGTAACATTATGCCGGTATATTCGGAAAAAGTTATGGAACACTTTCAAAATCCAAGAAATGTGGGAGAAATCGAAAATGCGGACGGGATAGGGGAACTCGGCAATCCGACCTGCGGCGATATAATGAAAATATATATAAAGGTTAAGGACGATAAAATCGACGATATAAAATTTAAAACATTCGGCTGCGGAGCGGCTATCGCAACAAGTTCAATGGTAACCGAACTTGTAAAAGGAAAGACGCTCAAAGAGGCGGAAAGGGTATCTAACGAGGTTGTTGCCGAGGCTTTAGACGGGCTTCCCCCCGTTAAAATGCATTGCTCCAATCTTGCCGCGGACGCGCTTCATCTTGCCGTGGAGGATTACAAGGCAAGAAAGGCGGGCAAGGGACCGATAGGCAGGGTGGAAACGCCGGAGCATGACGAGAACGAACACGATTTGCTCGAGCATGCGTAAAAGATTATGAAGCACGATTACGAGATTGACACATTCGGTTTATCCTGCCCGGTGCCTATTATGAAGGTGGCGGAGGAGTTTAAAAACATACCCGAGGGTTCCGTACTGAAGGTCGTGGCTTCGGACGAGGGTATCGTCGAGGATTTAAAAAGCTACTGCAAAAAAACTAACCACGAATTCCTGTCTTACGAAATAAGCCTTCCCGAGTACATAGTTTATGTGAGAAAATAGACCCGAGCCCAACAAAGAACCCTGATTTTGCAATAGAAATTATGAAATCCATTTTAAAGTTATGCAATTTCTGGATTCCCGCTTTCGCGGGAATGACAACATTTGGGTTAAAAAATAAATCCCTGCATTGTCATTCCCGCGAAAGCGGGAATCCAGAAAAAAAGTTTCTATTGCAAAATCAAAGAAGAAGAAAGATATTGACATTAACAAAATAGGTAATATAATAAAATCATAAAAGAAAAATAACGGTATTGCCGATATATTAATCTATATATCAATATAGATTAATTGGCGATTTTATTTTAAGTATTGACAAGCGATAAATTTAAGTATATATATTATATATATTAAATCATATATTGCTTATAACGGTGGGTTTAAGCCTGTAAATGCAAGATATGAGGGAACAAAAACGGTTAAAATACGGAATTAAAGTTTGGAAAAATAAATTAAAATATTAAATATAAGGAGGTGGAGAGGGAGAAAGAGATTAAAGCATGCCATCCCCGCAGAGTATCCGGACGGGTGAGGCGCGGTTCAAAGAATGTTTGTTAGTTCTGTTTTTTTATTAATTTTTAATTTTAACTTTAAGAGAGAGGAAAGTTATGAAAAAGAAATTAGTAGTAACTATGATTGCCTTGTTTATTTTGGCGTTCTCATTTGTTATAGCGCCGAAAAAAGCAAACGCAATTCCGGCTTTTGCGCAAAAGTATCATTTTTCATGCGCAGTTTGTCACACTGTTTTCCCAAATCTTAACCCGTTCGGAAGAGCGTTCTGGAGAAACGGCTTCAGACTTCCGGGAACAAACGGAACACCGTCGGACGCAACGCAGATTACAGAAGGTTTAAGCCTTCCGAACCCGTGGCCGATTCCGATAATGGTGGAGCCGATTATTTCTTATCAGCATTACACAAATGAAAACGTATCTCCCGCAACCGATGCCTTCGGCGCGAGCGTAGATGTGGTCGATGCAGGTGCGTTTAAACTTTACACGCCTCTTGCAAATTCATTATCTTTCTATGTGCATTACGGATTTAGCGCAGGCGGTCATTTTAAAGACAAACAGATTTTCGCATCTATCAACGGCTTGGGCACCGGTTTTGGCGTGCCGTCGCATCTGTTTAATTTAAAATTAGGTCAGGTTACAACCGCAAGCCCGTATTTCTACCGGCAGGCGCCGTTTTATATTTTAGGAGGTCCGGTACAGAACGGACAGGGATTAAGCGTTGGATATGACACTGAGGGCGCTAATTTAATTCATGCAAGAAATGCAGGTTTTGCCCTTTATGGAACGCCGGGCTATCATTTGTGGTATAAAGTATCGGTAGATCG
>JAKBNN010000080.1 GCA_021831025.1 bacterium
ACCCCCATCCTTTTAGGATGCGAAAGGCCTTACGGTTTAAATAAATTTAAAATCGAGGAGTTAGCCGTAAAATCGGGATTAAACGGCATCGCATATCCTTCCGAAGGCATTATACCTTTTAGCATAAAATTAGGATTAAAGCCTAAATTCTCCGAGGTTTGCTGTTCTTTAATTTTTTCCGAAATGGCTTTGCCGGCTATAGAGTCGGGAAATTAATCAAATAATAAAAAATGTTCAGGGTAATAGACACGGGTGTAAACGATTTTTCATTTAATATATGTATGGATAAAGCCCTTGTGGAATTAAGGAAAAAAGGGCTGATTCCGGACACCGTTCGTTTTTTGAGTTTTAAGCCCTGCGCTCTTGTAGGGTATCATCAATCCGTATTCAGCGAGATAAGGGACGATTACTGCAAAGATAACGGCATTGCAATCGGCAGGCGAATTACCGGCGGGGGGGCTATATACTTTGACGAAACGCAGCTTGGCTGGGAGCTTGTTTTTTCTTCAAAAAGCATAAAGATAAACAACCTCGAAAAGCTTACCGAAACCATTTGCAATGCTTTCACTAAAGGAATTAACAGACTCGGCATAAATGCAAAATTCAGGCCGAGAAACGATATAGAGGTGGATGGCAGGAAGATTTCGGGAACCGGCGGAACTTATGAGTCATCCGTTTATTTTTTTCAAGGGACTTTGCTTCTGGATTTTAATCCCGAAAATATGGTTAAATCTTTAAAAATTCCTCTCGAGAAGCTGACCTCAAAAAATTTCGATTCTATACTTTCAAGAGTAACCTCCGTTAAAAATCTGCTGGGTTATATACCGGAGTTAGACTCAATTAAATCCGCCATTATTTCAGGGTTTGAGGAAAGTTTAAATATAGGTTTTTACGGAAGCGGCATATCCGAAGAAGAACATAAGTTTTTGGAAGAAAACCGCGCATATTATGCTTCGAGAGACTGGGTATATTTAAATGAGTTTGACCCTGTGGAAACGAAAATGGTTTCCGAGATTTATAAGTGTAAAGGCGGAATTTTTAAAACATATGCCAAGATTGACCAAAAAAGGAGCTTATTAAAATATATTTATTTTACCGGCGATTATTTTGTTTCTCCGGCAAGAGCAATATCCGATTTGGAAGGCTGCTTAAAGGATACGCCGTTTGATGAAATTATATTTAAAATAGGCGATTACTTCGAAAAATTTAAACCCGAATTTCAAAATATTAAAAAAGAGGATTTTTTTAATATTGCGGCTCAAATAATAAACAAGGTTAATTTCTCAAAAAATGCGGGTATTAACGAAGCGGAGCTGTCGAGATGTATTTTTATAAACGGAATGAAGTCCGAAGATATAAAGGGCGCTAAATTTATTCTTTTGCCTTATTGCGCAAAGAAAGCCGGCTGCGTTTATAGAAATGTGGATAATTGCGCTTCCTGCGGCGAATGCGAAACGGGCATAGCCTATAAATTTGCCAAAAAATACAATATCCATCCAAAGACAATAATAAATTATGAAAATTTGGTCGAAACATTAATCGAGCTTAAAGATAAGAATGTCGAATCATATATCGGCTTTTGCTGCAAAGAGTTTTATATAAAAAGAAATAAAGCCTTTATTGAAAGCGGGATAAAGGCATTGTTAATAGACATATCTTCGCCGTTATGTTATCATTATAACAAGGAAGAGGACGCATATAACGGAATCTTTCAAGAAGAAACTAAACTTGGCGTTAATATTCTGGAAAGTTTAAAAATATATAAATAATATGGAAAAATGTTTTCCATCAGAAATTTAAAGGAGGACAATGTTTTATGGGTCTTATAAACAAAAATCCTTTAGCGGCGGACACGGTTGATTACGCGGACAGAGGTGAGGGCAGGACTCCGGCTTCTTGTGAAAATTCCCCCGATTATTTAAAGGTTAGTCTTGCGGCTGCAATGACCCTTGGTTTTGTTCCCGGAATGTTTTATCGCAATGCCTGTCTTCATTGCGTAAATGTGCTTCTTACTTATGATGACGGATGCAGGGCAAATTGCGCATATTGCGGCCTTCAAAAGTCGAGGGAAGGCGAATATAACGAGAAGAGTTTTATCAGGGTGGATTGGCCGGTTTTTAAGATGGACGATATTATCGATTTTACCCTTAAGAAAAAAGAGATAATACACAGGATTTGCATATCGATGATAACCCACGAGAGAGCGAAAGAGGATACTTTTAACATATTAAAGAGATTTTCGGGCGGGCTTCACTGTCCGGTTTCGATATTAATGACTCCGACGATATTAAAGCATGACGATATCGATAAGTTTAAAGAATATGGGGCAGACATGTTAACCGTTGCCTTGGATGCCGCAACGCCGGAACTTTTTGACGAGTACAGGGGAAGAGGCGTAGGCGGCCCTCACAGGTGGGAAAAGTATAATGATATTTTAGATTATTCGGTTTCCGTTTTTGGCAAGAATCGCGTGGGATGCCACTTAGTCGTCGGATTGGGCGAAACCGAAAAAGAAATGATATACAGGATTCAATCCGTTCGTGATAAGGGCGGAAGATCCCACCTTTTTTCTTTTTATCAGGAAAAGGGTTCAAAATTAGAAAATCATCCCCAATGCCCGGCGGGTCAATTCAGGCGCGTTCAGGTTGCAAGGCATATAATAGACTACGATATGGGAAGAGCGGAAGAAATGACATTTGAAGAAAGCGGCAAGGTTGTGGATTTTGGCATTCCTTTTAAAAATGTGGCCGAGATAATCGAGGGAGGAACTGCTTTTCAAACCACCGGTTGTCCGGGGAAAACCGAAATATCGGCATGTAATCGTCCGTTCGGCGATTCCTCGCCAAGAAACATAAGGAGTTTCCCCTTCGAATTAAATGCTTTTGATGCGGCAAGGGTGAGAAGAGAACTTTTGGAATACGATTAACGGAAAAACTTGATTACCGCAGATGCGGGTGTGGATATATTAAGGAGGATATATATTGTCCGAAGCCGAAACCATAGTAGTAAAGGTAAAACACCTTGGTAATTTGCAAAATCAGATTATAACCAAAAATCATACCATTATAACCGATGAACCCGAAGAATCCGGCGGAGATGAATTGGCCGCCAATCCGGTGGAGCTTTTATTAGGCGCCGAGGGCGCATGTACAATTTCCGTTTTAATGATGTTTGCAAAAAGAATGAAATACGACTTAAGGAATGTCGAAATAAATTTAATTCACAAAAGAGTCAGGGTGGAAGAGCTTAAAAAATCAGGCATCGAAATTGATAACGAAAGAGGTTATGTTCATAAGATAGAAAAAAATATAAAATTCATAGGCAATCTCGATGATGACCAGCTCGAAGAACTGCAAAGGGTTTCAAAAAGGTGTCCCGTTCACAATATGATTGAAAAGCGTTCCTATTTCGAGGTTTCATTCGACCACAGTCTTAACGCCAAATCATAAAATATAAATAACTTAATAGAGGAATAGAATGCATAAATTTGATCCGGCAAATCATAAAAGATTAAATTCGGAAGGGCGGTACAGGATAATGCCGCCGGAACTACTAATAGATGAAATAGAAAAGACGGCAGAGGCAAATCTAAAAAGCGGCGAGGCTGTAACTATTGCAGATGTCGGCTGCGGAAGCGGCTTTTTTTCATTATCTATAATGAAAAGATTTCAGGATAAAAACATCCTTCTGTTTGCTTTGGATGTGAGCGATGAAATGCTCGGCATATTTAATGATAATCTCAGGAACGCAGTTGGCTGGAAAAATTTTTCCAAAGTAAAATCTTTTAAGTGCGAGGAGTATTTTCTGCCCCTTGCCGATAATTCGGTAAATATTCTTTTGCTGGCAAATGTTTTTCATGAAATAGAAGATAAATCGAATTATCTTCAAGAGATAAAAAGGGTTTTAAAGAATGAAGGGACTTTCTTCCTCATAGATTGGAAAAAAGAGGATTTAAATCCGGTAATGGGACCTCCCGCGGGGGAAAGAGTTTCCACCGAAGAGGCGGTTAACATACTTAAAAAAGCTAATTTTAAGGATATCAAATCACTTCCGCTATATTCTGCATCCTTTACTTTAGTTTCTAGAAAAGGGGATTAAGGAATATTTTTTTAGGGCGGTATGGGGTATAATATCTTTAGTGGATAAATTCAGTTCCTTTTTTTTAAGCAAGTTAATTAAAACGGTAAAAGATTCAGGCCTTTTGGTATGGGGGGACAGGGTGCTTGTTGCCGTTAGCGGCGGCGTTGACTCCACCGTCCTGCTTTATTCCTTATATGAGTTAAGGCATTATTTTGGAATAACTCTGGCGTGCGCTTCTTTTGACCACAAGATAAGACCGTCGTCTCATGAGGATATTTTATTTGTGAGCGGCTTATGCAAAAAATTTTCCCTTCCTTTTTATACGGGGCAGGCCGATGCCAAAGTTTATGCAAAAAGATTAAAATTAAATCTTGAAGAGTCCGCAAGAATTTTAAGGTATAACTTTTTAATGGAATCGGCTCTTGATTTTGGCGCCCAAAAAATGGCCGCCGCTCATCATCTGGACGATTTTGCCGAAAATTTTATCATGAGGCTGACTGTCGGCGGCGGAGGCGGCGCCATAGCGGGAATTCCCGCAAAAAATAATATTATAATAAGGCCGCTTATAAGGCATACTAAGCAGGAAATTATAAATTTCGCGAGAGACAATTCGATTAAGTTTAGAGAGGATTATACAAATTATGACAAAAAAATTTTTAGAAATTTCGTAAGATTAAACATAATTCCGCAGCTTAAAAAACATAATAAATCCTTTTTAAAAACGGTTTATAATACATCCGGGGTTTTAAGGAGCGACGACGAGTTTATAAATGCCGCCGCAAAAGATTTATTTGATAATATCTCAAAATTATTTTTCTCTAAAACGGAGGGTAACAGGCTTTTATTATCGCAGATTGTTTTTAACCGCAAGGATTTAATAGGCAGTCATCGCGCTTTATTGTACAGATTGCTAAAAATTTCTATTTTGTCCTTATGGCAGCCTCAAGACATTGTAGATAAAAATATTTTCTCAAAAAAACCAATAGTTTCCTATTCAAATTTTGAAGCATTCGTTGAATTAGTTAAAAGTAAAAAACCGAACGCATATTTTAATATAAAACACTTAATATCCGTTAGAAGAGAATATGACAATATTTTTATCGAACATATTTTATTAAATAATAAACTGACATTTAAATCGTTTAATTTTAATTTTACGGGGAACGGAAAAGAAATTAAATATAAATACATATTAAACGAATTAGATAAAACGAAATATAAGGATGTTTCCGATATAGAAATAAAAGAATTAGGCAGGTCTTTTTTTATAAAAAAGTTAAAGGAGAAGGAAACTTACAGAATAAAGGCCGGCATTTTAAAATTTAAAAAAAATACTTTGGTTTCCGCCAATGTTGCCTTTTTCGATTTCGAAAAACTTAAATTTCCCGTGGCGGTGAGAACATTTAAAGAAGGGGACAGATTTGTACCTTTGGGCGCCGGCGGGCATAAAAAGGTAAAAAGTTATTTTATCGATAAAAAAGTCCCTATGAAAATAAGGAAAATTCTTCCTATTATCCTATTTAAAGATGAAATAGCATGGGTCGGCTTTAATTCTATCAGCGAAACTATAAAAATAACCGAATCTACCAAATATGCGGGCATTATGTTTATTAAGTAAGCGCTCATTTAAATTTATCCGAAAAACGGATTCTTGCTTTAAAATTCAATTGCGCAGGATACAAATAATTATTGAAAAATTTATATAAATATGCCATAGTTATAATAGTAAAAAGTTTAAGGAGGTTAAAACAATTTGAATTCAAGACTAAAAAACCTTTTATTGTGGGTTTTTATAATTTTTTTGATGATTTTTATCTTTACGATGTTAAATCATCATCCGCCGAAAACCCAAAAAGTTATATTCTCGTCTTTATTGCAAGATATAAAATCAGACAAGGTTAAAAGTGTTACCATAGAATCCCATAATATAATCGGAGTTTATAAAGACGGCAAGAAGTTTGAAACATATGCTCCAAGCTATCCCGGACTTATAAGCCTTCTCGAAAAACATAATGTAGCGATAGACGCCAAACCGAAACCCGCTTCTCCATGGTATTTAAGCTTTTTAATAGACTGGCTGCCGATGATAATTATTCTTTTTGCTTTCTGGTATTTTTTCTGGAGGCAAATGCAGGGCGGGGCAGGAAAGGCTATGTCTTTCGGAAGATCTAAGGCAAAACTTATGACCGACACCACTAATAAAATAACCTTTAAAGATGTAGCGGGCATAGAAGAATCGAAACAGGAGCTTTCGGAAATAGTAGATTTCTTAAAAGATCCCAAAAAATACACTAAATTGGGAGGCAGGATACCGCACGGCGTATTGCTTGTGGGTCCTCCGGGGACGGGCAAGACGCTCCTTGCAAAAGCAATTGCCGGTGAAGCGGGTGTTCCGTTTTTTAGCATAAGCGGTTCGGATTTTGTGGAAATGTTTGTCGGCGTCGGCGCTTCGAGGGTAAGAGACCTTTTTGCTCAGGGAAAGAAAAACGCGCCGTGTATAATATTTATCGACGAAATCGATGCGGTCGGAAGACACAGAGGCGCCGGTCTCGGAGGCGGTCATGACGAGCGGGAACAGACTTTAAATCAGCTTCTCGTCGAAATGGACGGATTTGAACCTAACGAGGGCGTTATTTTAATTGCGGCAACTAACAGGCCTGATGTTCTTGATCCCGCGCTTTTAAGGCCGGGGAGGTTCGACAGGCAGGTAGTCGTTCCAAAACCTGATATTAAGGGAAGGGAAGAGATATTAAAGGTTCATGTCAAGGATATCCCGTTAGATAAAGATGTCGATTTGAAGGTGATAGCCAGAGGCACGCCGGGTTTTTCCGGAGCCGATTTAGCCAATATGGTGAACGAAGCGGCCCTTCTTGCGGCAAGAAAAAATGAATCGACCGTTACTATGAACGATCTGGAAGAGGCTAAAGATAAGGTTATGATGGGTACGGAAAGAAGAAGCATGGTTATAACCGAAAAAGAAAAAAGGGTAACCGCTTATCATGAAGCGGGACACACACTTGTTGCTAAAATGCTTCCCGGAAGCGACCCTATTCATAAAGTTACTATAATTCCAAGAGGTATGGCTATGGGGCTTACCCAGCAGCTTCCTATCGACGAAAAACATAACTACGACAGGGAATATCTGCTAAATGAGGTGGCAATTTTATTGGGCGGAAGAACTGCGGAGGAAATTATTTTTAATCAGATGACCACCGGCGCTTCCAACGATATTGAAAGGGCTACCGATATTGCAAGAAAAATGATATGCGAGTGGGGCATGAGTGAAAAATTGGGACCCATCACCTTTGGAAAAAAGGAGGAACAGATATTTCTGGGCAGAGAATTTGCCCAGCACAAAGACTACTCCGAATCCACGGCTATCTCTATAGACGAAGAAGTTATGGATATTATTTATAAAAATCATGAAAAGGCTCGAGAGATTCTTACTCAAAATATCGATATACTTAACGACCTTGCCGGCAAGCTTATCGAAAAAGAATCTTTAAACGGCAAAGAAATAGACGAGATTATTACCACCCATAAGCCCGATTATAAACCAGATGAAAGCGGCGGCAAAGTTGACCCGAATGAGGGCGGCGGCGAGGGATTGGATATAGAGGATTAATTTTAGCTTTTAATATGCGTGAGACGGGGGTTAAGTTTCGCGCATTACCTGCAAACCGCAAATAACACAAATTTTGAATGTTGAGGCTTGACCCGAATAAGTACAATATGCAAGCATATCTTATAGATATTTTTGACAGCACAAACGCCGCGCAGGAGCTTATAAATATCGGCGTGTCCAATTCAGGCAGAATTATTATGGGGGATAAGCTCAAATTTATCGTCATTAAACTCAAAAATATAAATTCGACTGCATTAAACATACTTAAACAAGAAGCGTTAAGTATAGGCGCGGAACTTGCCAATCATAAGGATGTCATTACAGGAAAGATTGCTGAATCCGATAGTATTTTGTTTGGGACGCCTGTCCAATTAAGAATCATTGTTAAAAAAATAAGTACACAGGAATTTGGGTTAAAAGGGCTGTCCAAAGATCTGGAAAATATTTTAACCGCGTCGGACAATAAAGACGCTAAAATCTTAAAAACCGGTAAAGGCGATATTGTTTTTAGCGGGAAAACATATATTATGGGGATACTCAATGTAACGCCGGATTCTTTTTCCGACGGAGGCGACTATTTTAATAAAGATGCCGCAGTTAAAAGGGGTTTGGATTTGGAACGGGAAGGCGCCGATATAATAGACATAGGCGGAGAATCTACAAGGCCGGGGGCGATTAATGTCGATAAACAGGTAGAAATAGACAGGGTATGTCCCGTGATAGAAAAATTGTCAAAAACCATTAACCTGCCGATTTCTATAGATACAAGAAAACCGGGCGTTGCAGGAGAGGCTTTAAAAGCGGGCGCATCTATTATCAACGATGTATCGGGTCTCAGTTATGATAAAGAGGGTATGGCAGGTGTTTTAGCCGCAACGGGCGCCCCTTATATTCTTATGCATTCGCGGGGAAAATTGCCGGAAGACATGCAAAGAGATTTAAGAGCTTATGACGATATTTTTTATGATATTTTAACATATTTTAATGAAAAAATGGAATATTTGGAAGAAAAGGGTTATAACAGAAACAATATAATTATCGATCCCGGCTTTGGTTTTGCAAAATCGTTGGATGACAATTATAATATTTTATCAGGCATTACATCGTTTAAATCTTTAGGATTACCGCTTTTGTGCGGCGTTTCAAGGAAATCGTTTATTAATGCCGTAACAGGAAAGAATAAAAATGATATTTTAAGCGGCAATATCGCCGTTGCATCCTATATGAACCTAAAAAAGGTGGATATGGTAAGGGTTCACGATGTTAAACAAACGGCAAAGGCTTTTGCCGCGCTGGATAAAATAACCAATTAAAATAACCAATCAAGTTAAAAAGTAAAAAAATAAAAAATGATTTCCCTTTTACAAAGCTTTGGATGGCGGGATATTTTAGATATAATAATCGTCGCCTTTATTATTTATAGGGCGATAATACTTATTAAAGGAACCGGCGCGTTCCATGTATTAGTGGGGCTTATAATAATTTTTGCGGTATTTTTGATTGCCGTAGGCCTTAAACTTTATACTACCGAGTACATATTTGGAAATTTTTTAAGTTCTATTATTATAGTAATTATCGTACTTTTTAGAAACGAGATAAGAAGGGGTCTAATCGAGGTCGGGAAAAACCCGTTTGCCGTTGCGCAAAATAAATTAGAAAGGGTCGGCCTTATAGAGGAAACTTCAAAAGCCGTTTTCGAATTGGCCTCAAAAAGAATCGGCGCAATTATAGTTTTCGAAAGAAATGTTTTTCTGGGAGACTATTTGAAAATAGGGACTAAACTCGATTCTATTGTTTCGAAAGAGCTTTTAATAAGCATTTTTACGCCTCCGTCACCGCTTCATGACGGCGCAGTTATTATTCAAAAAGGAAAAATAGCGGCGGCATCCTGTTATCTGCCTTTATCGGCCGACGAGGATATCAATAAAAAATTCGGCACAAGACACAGGGCTGCAATTGGACTTTCCGAACTCACCGATGCCCTTTCAATCGTAATTTCGGAAGAAACGGGAAATATTGTGGTTGTGCAGCCTAAAAAGGTTGAAAAAATTAAAAGCAGCGATGATTTAAGAAATCTGCTTCTGAAAAATCTAAATTATCAGCATGAGCGCAAACAACCTTTGATAAAAACAATTTATGAACTTTTGCTCGGAAAGACCGACGAAAAATAATAGTTTTAGGCAATGAATAAAAAATGAATAAAAATATAGAAAATTTATTAAAAAAAAATTTTTGGCTAAAGCTGCTTTCTTTATGTATTGCTATTATTATCTGGGCTTATGTAATCGGCGGCAAAAAACATGATGTTATTTATACTGCAGGATTAGTTATTCATCCTCTTCCAAAGGGCTACGCCATAAGCAATATATTGCCGAACGATATTCATGTTAAATTGCGCGGTTCAAGAATTGCCATGGGAAAACTAAATAAAGAAATTGCTTTTAAAATTGACGGAAGCTCGCTTCTCAGTAAAAAGAATACCATTGTATTAAGCGGGTCTTATTTAGACCTTCCTTCCGGTATAAGGGTGATAAGCATACATCCAAAGATAATACCCGTCATGATCAGTAGGGTTGTTATAAGGTACGTAAAGGTATTGCCGATAACTACGGGAAAGCTTCAAGCCGGTTATTATTTACAAAATATCAATGTATTTCCTCAATATGTTAAGGTTAAAGGTCCTAAAGATATAGTCGGACATCTTTCGGTTATCACCACAAAGAGTATAGATTTGAGTCATTATAAAAAAGGCGAATTATTAATGGTCGCATTAAGAAAACCGACAAAATTGGTAAAAATTTTGTATAATAAAAAGGTCAATGTCAGCCTTGCAATCGTTAAGTCGAAATAGATTAATGAAGCAATAACAAAGAAAATAAAAGGCAGGCTAAGTATGAGGAAATTATTTGGTACCGACGGCGTTCGCGGACAGGCAAACAGGTATCCTTTAACATCCGAGGTTGCTTTAAAGCTGGGGATGGCTTTAGTCGGCGTTTTAAAGTCCCGTGGAAAAAAACTAAAAATAGTTATAGGAAAAGATACCAGAATTTCTGGTTATATGCTGGAAACTGCGCTTTCGTCTGGTATCTGCGCCATGGGGTCCGATGTTTATTTGGTGGGTCCGATGCCGACCCCCGGGGTTGCTTTTATAACTTCAAGTATGAGAGCCGATGCCGGCGTAGTTATTTCCGCATCTCATAATCCATTTTATGATAACGGCATTAAGTTTTTTGACAGTAACGGATATAAATTTGACGATGAAATAGAGCAGAGAATAGAGGGGTTATTTTTTTCATCCATGAAGGGCTTAGAGGAAGCCGGACCCACGGGAATAAATATCGGGAAGGCTCATAGAATAGATGATGCGATTGGCAGATATGTCATTTTTGTCAAATTATCCTTTCCAAAAAATTTAACCTTAGGCGGCCTTAAAATGGTTATAGATTGCGCTAACGGAGCGACCTACAAGGCTGCGCCGGTGGTTTTTGAGGAACTGGGGGCATCGGTAATATTGGACAGCGTTAATCCCGACGGTTTAAATATCAATGAAAATTGCGGTTCTATGCATCCGCAAAATTTAAGCTCATTGGTCAAAAAAAACGGCGCGGATATAGGGATAGCTTTTGACGGAGACGGCGACAGGGTAATTTTTAGCGACGAGAACGGTGATATTCTTTTAGGAGATGAATTTCTCGCTATATGTTCGTTATATATGAAGGAAGAGGGTTTATTGAAAAGCAACGGGATTGTTACGACCCCGATGTCTAACATAGCCCTTGAACTGTTGTTAAAAAAGAACGGGATTAAAACCATTTATGCGGATGTCGGAGACAGGTATATTATGGAAAAAATGCTTAAAAACGGGTATAATTTAGGCGGGGAGCAGTCGGGACATATTATATTTTTAGATGATATTAACACTGGAGACGGCATAATATCCGCTTTAAAACTTCTGGCCGTTATGGTAAAGTCGGGATTGCCCCTTTCGCAATTAAGAAAGATTTTTGTCCCTTATCCCCAGACCCTGTTCAATATCGATGTGCCGTATAAAAAAGACATAGCGGAACTGCCAAAAGTAAGTGAAAAAATTGCTTATTTTACAGAAATATTAAAAAACAGGGGAAGAATTTTCGTGAGATATTCAGGGACTCAAAACTATTTAAGGGTTCTTGTCGAGGGCGAAGATTATGACGAGATAAATAAAATCGGACTTGAGATTAAGGAAGAAATAGAAAAGTATTTTAAAAACAATAATAGCATATAATCCAAAACCTCCGGTGAAAATTTTTATTACAAAAAGAACGGGATTTAACTAATGGAACTTGGCGTTAATATCGATCATGTGGCCACACTGAGAAATGCCCGGGGCGGGATTTTCCCCTCCCCCGTACATGCGGCTTTTGTGGCGCTGGAAGCAGGAGCGTTTAATATAACCTGTCATTTGAGAGAGGATAGAAGGCATATAAAGGATGAGGATGTAAGGTTAATATCTTCATTAACAAAAAGGCTTAATTTAGAAATGGCGGCGGAAGACGATATAACAAAAATAGCTCTGGAAATTATGCCGAGAAGCGTTACCTTTGTTCCGGAAAGAAGGCAGGAACTTACAACCGAAGGCGGTCTTAATGTTTTAAACGATATAAAAAGATATGAGGAAATAAATAAAGAATTTAAGTCTAAAAATATTACGGTATCGGCTTTTATAGAGCCTGATTTAAAGCAGGTCGAGGCCTCCAAAAAAGGTGGATTCGACTTTATCGAGATTCATACGGGAAGCTATGCGGATACAATCAGGCAAAAAGAGAAATCGGTCGAGCTTGAGAGGATAAAAACGGCTATAGATTTTGCTTCAAAAATTGAACTAAAAGTAAATGCGGGGCACGGACTGGATTATAAAAATATATATAGCGTTGCCCTTCTTGACGGTATTTTCGAATTCAATATCGGTTTTTCCATTATTTCTCATTCATTGTTTGTCGGACTCGGCGCCGCCGTAAAAGAAATGTTAAAAATAATAAAATCTGCCGAATTTTCAAAATTAAAAGACGCCGCATCAAAAAATACCGGGGGAGATTAAAAATTGATAGAAGGGATAGGGATCGATCTGGTTTCGATAGAAAAATTAAAGAAAATACTTTGTCTTCGGGAAGAAAAATTTTTTAAAAGGATGCTTTCTCAGGAAGAGCTTATAGTATTAGGAGAAATAAAAAATAAAAACGAAGGAAGAAGCATTAGAAAAGCGGCGGGGTTTTTTGCGGCAAAGGAGGCTTTTTTAAAGGCAATCGGCGCCGGACTTTTTTCTATACCGTTTAATAAAATATCGGTTTTAAATGAGAAAACCGGAAAGCCGTATATTAAAGTTGACGAAAATCTTAGAGATTTAATTTATAGAAAGTTTAAAAAGAGATTAGATGCCGTAAACTTGAGCATAACCCATGAAAACGGGTTTGCCTGCGCTTTTGTGATAATAGAAATGTTATAAAAAGGTTAAAGGCTATAAAATGAAACTGTATTTTTCCGATAATTTAAAAAAAATAGACGAAGGCGCCCGCGAAGCTTTTGGATATTCCGAAAACATATTAATGGAAAACGCCGGAAGCGGATGTTATAGGGAGCTATTAAAATTATACGACGAAAGTTTTTTAAAAAAGGCAAATATAATCGTTATTTGCGGCAAGGGCAATAACGGCGGGGACGGATTGGTTCTATCCCGCTATCTTTTTAACGGCGGGTTTAATGTAAAAACCGTAATTCTTGCAAAGAAAGATTTATATAAAGGGATAGCAGGAACAAACTTAGATATTTTAACGAATTTGGGCGCCGAAATTATAGAAATTTCGGAAAATAGGCGGTTACCTGCATTATCCGGTATTATTGGAGATGCGGAAATCGTCGTTGACGCAATATTCGGCATTGGATTAAACAGGGAAATAAACGGTTTTTTTAAGGATATTATAGATTTAATGGATAAAAAAAGTGTGGCAGGCGGCGCGGATATTATATGCATCGATGTGCCGAGCGGTTTAAACTCGGACAGCGGAGAATTTATGGGCGCCGCTATAAAAAACAACATAAAAAGGGTTTTTACTTTTGGAGGCTTAAAGGTCGGCTTTTATATCAACGAAGGGGAAAGGCTTTTATTAGATGAAAAGATAACTTTAATCGATATAAACCAGCCCCAAAGACTGCTCGAAGAATATTGTTCCGGGTTTGAAATATTATCGGGGGAGGATATTTTATCTTATCTGCCGGAGAGAAATCCTGCCGCTACAAAATTTGACTATGGTCATTTACTTGTCGTTGCGGGAAGTTACGGAAAAAGCGGGGCGGCATATATGGCGTCTTTATCGGGGTTTAAAGGGGGAGCAGGTCTTGTAACGGCGGCGATTCCGTCTGCATTAAACGACATTATGGAAATAAAAACTACGGAGATTATGACATATCCGGCTTTTGACGGCGGCGAAGGATTTTTTACCGAAAAGAGCGCCGAAGGTATAATAGACAATGCGTTAAAAGGTAAAACCGCGGTCGTAATCGGTCCCGGTATCGGTTTAAACGCGGAAACAAAGCTGTTTTTACGCAGGCTTTTAACCGCTATAAAGGTTCCGGTGGTTCTTGACGCGGATGCTTTAAATATTTTGTCGGAAGATTTAGGACTTTTAAAGGATATTAAGGGTAAAAACGATATCGTACTGACCCCGCATTTTAAAGAAATGGAAAGGCTGACGGGAATAAGCAGGGAAATTATAGCAAAGAATCCGCTGAAAGTTGGATTAGATTTTGCAAAGGAGTTCGGGGTATATTTAATTCTTAAGGGTTCGAGCATGTATATTTTCGATAAAAACGGCATAGATGCGAGCGTGCAGGTTAAACATTCTCCGATTATGGCGAGCGGCGGAAGCGGCGATGTTTTAAGCGGTCTTATAGGATCGTTCGCCTGTCAGGGAATACCTTTATATAATGCGATGAGGGCTGCCTCTTATTTGATTGTCTATTCAGCAAGTGATTTAAGCTTAAGATACGGCGATTTCGGGGTTGGAGCCGCAGAAATTGCCGGTAATATTCCTTATGCGGTGAAAAAATTAAGGAGTCTTTGATTTTAATAATAATTAAAAAAATTAATAAGAGGTGTAACCATGCTTAAGGCTAAAGACATAATGACGAAAAATGTTGTTGTTGTGGGCGAGGAAGACGAAATAAAAAAGGCGGCCGATATATTTTTAGAATATAAAATAAACGCGATTCCCGTGGTTAACGAGAATAAAAAGTTGACGGGAATAGTATCGGAAACCGATCTTGTATATCAGGATACTAATCTTCACATACCCACGGTTTTTACAATTTTCGACAGCATTTTTTATTTGGGAAGTTCAAAACATTTCAAAGATGATGTGCAGAAAATAACCGCAACAAAGATAAAGGATATAATGAATAAAAATGTATTTTTCGTAAAAGAAGATGAAGATATATTTAATATTGCAACGGTAATGGCCGATAAAAAGTTTTATTCCATTCCCGTGGTAAATAACGGCATGGAGATTATCGGCATTGTCTCAAGGTATGATATTATTAAATTGATGTCTTCCGAAAAAGAGAAACAATAAAAGTGCAGGAATTTCAATCAAATTCACCGCAAAAAACTAAAATGATAGCTAAAGAATTTGCCGGGAATTTAAAACCGTTTGATTTTGTATCGTTAATAGGGCCTCTTGGCGCCGGAAAAACAAAATTTACATCCGGTATAGTGGATTTTTTTTGTACGGATAAAAAAAGGGGCGTAGGTCATATTTTAAGTCCCACATATACTATTATGAATAGTTATTATAGCTGTAATGTTACCGTCAATCATTTTGATTTTTACCGCCTAAAACGACGGGATGAATTGGAGGATTGCGGTTTTTTTGATTCTTTGGCGAGCGGGGTAATAACTATAGCCGAATGGGCGGATAATATTTCTATAGACTATAAAAAATATATAGAAGGCAATTATTATGAGGTACATATAGTGGCAGAAAAAGAAGGGGAAGGAAAAAACAAAAGGCATATAAAAATAGAAAAAATTTTATAGAAAAATA
Source organism: bacterium (assembly GCA_021831025.1). GTDB lineage: Bacteria > SZUA-79 > SZUA-79 > Acidulodesulfobacterales > Acidulodesulfobacteraceae > Acidulodesulfobacterium. Next base: position 15,781 of record JAKBNN010000080.1, read on the forward strand.
ATAAAATATAATTAAAGAGCATTTTATATTGGAGGAGCGCCAGTTGGATAATTTTGATGTCTGTATCGTCGGCGGAGGGCCGGCCGGATATGTAAGCGCTTTAAAATGTGCCATTAACGGGCTGTCTGCCGCCATTATAGAAAAGGAAAAATTTGGCGGCACATGTCTTAATAGGGGATGTATTCCTACAAAGGTGATATATTCGAAAGCAAAGTATTTAAGCAAGTTAAAAAACCCCGAATACGGATTTTCGGTGGATGGATTTAGCGTTAATTATAATGATATAATAGATTATAAAGAAAAGGTTGTTTCAACCTTAGTCGGGGGAGTCGAAAAACTTTTAAAGGCAAGAAATGTCAGGGTTTTTAACGGTACGGGAAAAATTACAGGTAAAAATAACGATAATTCAGGTTTTATATTAACTTCAACATCCGAAGACGGATTAAAAACCGAAATATACGCAAATAATGTTATTATATCCACAGGTTCGTCTCCGCTTATGATTCCGTCTTTTAATATAGACCATAAAAATATAATGACATCGGACGAGATTCTGAAGGTTAGAGAGATACCGGGGTCTTTAATTATAATCGGGGCGGGGGTTATCGGCTGCGAGTTTGCCAATATTTTTAGCGAGTTCGGCGCAGGTATTAAAATGATAGAACTTTTACCGTCTATATTATCTACAGAAGATAAAGATATTTCAAAATTTGTTCAAAAAAACTTTAAATCCCGCAATATCGATATTATGACATCCGTGGAGGTTGAAAGTATCGAACCTGTTGAGGGAAACAAAGGGGCGGCGGTTTATTTGAAAACCGGAGAAAAGTTTACGGCGGACAAAGTTTTAGTCTCTATCGGAAGAAAACTGAATACCGATGGATTGGGACTGGAAGAGTTAGCCGTCAAAATGGATAAAAGAGGGAAAATAGAGGTTGACAGCCATAACGAAACCGCCGTAAAGGGGATTTATGCCTGCGGCGATATAATAAACGGACCGATGCTTGCCCATAAAGCCTCTTATGACGGGATTATAGCGGCGGATAATATCGCCGGTATCGTTAAAGAAAAGGACTATTCGGTACTGCCATGGTCGATATACACAAATCCGCCTATCGGGACGGTCGGCCTGAAAGAGGGGGATAAAGGGCTGGAAGGTTTGGATTATAATGTCGGCCGTTTTTCGTATGCGGCAAACGGGATGGCGCTTGCCATGGAAGAAAGCGAAGGTTTTTTAAAGGTTATCGTGGACAAGAAATCCAAAAGGATTTTGGGCGCAACGGGAAGCGGGGCGGATATTCCGGAACTAATCGCCGAAATTACATCGTATATGCATTTTGGCGGAACGGTTTTTGACATAGAAGCAACGATTCACTCTCATCCGACGCTTTCAGAAATTGTTCCGGAGTCCGCATTAGATTCCATAGGCGAGGCGATACATAAGGTTAATCCGAGAACGGCAAAGAAAAATTAGAAAAGGATAATAAATTTATGGCTTTAATCGTTCAAAAATTCGGCGGGACATCGATGGGCAGCATAGACAGGATAAAACAGGTTGCCGGGCGGGTGATAAAAGAAAAGCAAAATAACAACGATGTAGTTGTCGTGGTCAGCGCTATGAACGGCGAAACCAACAGACTTTTAGATTTAGCAACAAAAATGGGCGGAAAATACGACGATATAGAAACGGACATGATTATATCGAGCGGGGAACAGGTGAGTTCCGGGCTGCTTTCTATCGCCTTGAGGAATGAGGGTTATGACGCTGTTCCTCTTCTCGGCCATCAGGTAAAGATAACGACTGATGAATCTCACGGAAAGGCAAGAATATCCGCTATCGACGACCATAATATACGGACCGGGCTTAAAAGCGGTAAAATTGTCGTTATTGCCGGCTTTCAGGGAATAGATTCTAAAGGATTTATTACTACTTTAGGAAGGGGCGGTTCGGATACCACGGCCGTTGCCGTGGCCGCCGCAATTAAAGCCGACAGGTGTGATATATATACCGATGTTGACGGCGTTTATACGGCTGACCCTCAGGTTGTGCCGGATGCCGGAAGATTAGATGTGGTTTATTTCGACGAAATGATAGAGATGTCAAGTCTGGGGGCAAAAGTATTGCAGATCAGGTCCGTCGAATTTGCAATGAAATATAAGGTAAATTTGTTCGTAAAATCAACATTTGCGGAGGGCCCCGGGACCCAAATCAAATTTTTAGGAGACGAGGAAAATATGGAAGAATTGCAGGTGTCGAGCGTCGCGTACGATAAGACGGAAGCAAAAATATCTATAAGGGGTATTCCCGATAAACCCGGGATTGCCGCAAAGATTTTTTCGAAAATATCGGATGCAAATATAGTGGTCGATATGATTATTCAAAACATATCCGTTCACGGGCTTACGGATTTGACATTTACTGTTTCAAAGAAGGATTTAAAAAATGCAATAGATATAACAAACGGGGTCGCTAAAGAGCTTAACGCGGAGGAAGTTATCAGCGATGATAAAATTGCTAAAATATCGGTTATAGGGGTCGGCATGAGGAATCATTACGGGACGGCTTCGACGATGTTTTCGGTTTTATCTAAAGAAAATATTAATATAATGATGATTTCGACATCGGAAATTAAAATATCGTGCATTATCGACGCAAAATATGCCGAGCTTGCCACGAGAATATTGCACGAGGCGTTTAATCTTGGAAAAAAGTGAGGCTTATAAGATTAGGGAGCGGAAGAGTTTTGAGACCGACCTTGCCCAGATAGGTAAAACAGATAAGTAAAAGAGGCATATATATGAAAAATAATATTGATTATAAAAAAATGGAACATATGGAACATATCGAGGTTTACGATACGACATTAAGGGATGGAACTCAGGGAGAGGGGTTTTCTTTATCAATAGACGACAAATTAATGATTGCCGATATCCTAGGTGATTTAGGGATGCACTTTATAGAAGGAGGTTTCCCGTCTTCAAATCCAAAAGACAGAAAATTTTTTGAACTTGCGGCAAAAAAAAGATTTAAAAATTCCAAATTAGTGGCGTTCGGCAGTACAAAAAGAAAAAATACGGCGGCAAAAGACGATGCCAACTTGCGGACATTAAGCGACATACCTGTTGATTATGCCGCTATTTTCGGGAAATCCTGGGACTTGCATGTCGAAAGCGTTTTAAAAATATCGTTAAACGAAAATTTAGACATCATAGCGGATTCCGTTAATTTCCTGAAAACATCAGGGAAAAAGACATTTTTTGACGCGGAACATTTTTTTGACGGTTTCGAGCATAACGAGGAATATGCCGTGAAATCGATAAAAATTGCTCTGGAGGCAGGAGCGGATAAGGTGATTTTGTGCGACACGAACGGCGGTTTTTTACCCCATAAAATATCGAAAGCAATCGAAAGGCTTAAATCTTATTATAAAATAGATTTGTCTAAACTGGGAATACACACGCATAACGATACCGATTGCGCAGTCGCAAACACCATTGCCGCCGTCATGTCCGGCATAAGGCATGTGCAGGGGACTATAAACGGGTACGGGGAAAGAACAGGAAACGCCAATCTTTCATCTATAATCCCAAATTTAGAATTAAAATTGGGATTTGATGTTATAGGAAAAGAAAAGCTCAAAGGTCTCGTCAAGGTGAGCCGTTTAGTCGATGAAATATCCAATAATATGCCTCTTAAGAATATGCCCTATGTAGGGGAGAGCGCATTTGCCCATAAGGCCGGAATGCATGCCAATGCGGTGCTTAAAAATCCTTCGTCCTATGAACATATCGACCCGGCGGCTATCGGCAACAATAGAAGATTTTTAATATCCGATTTATCGGGCAAAAGCAATATCGAGGCAAAAGCTAAAGAGCTGGGGATAGATTTAAGCAAACTTACGATTTCGGAAGAAGCCGAGCTGCTTAATAAAATAAAAGAGCTTGAATGGGGCGGTTTTGACTTTGAAAGCGCCGACGGTTCCTTTAAAATACTCATGGATAAATATTTATCGAAAAAGGCAAAAAATTACTTTAAACTGCTCGCATTCAGGGTAAATACGGAAAAAAATCCGCTTAATTCCGCAAATCTTTCTAATGTCAATAATACGGGGCCTGCGCCTTTATCTTTAGAGAATAATAAAGAGAATAATATTTTTAGCGAAGCCGTCGTTATGATAGAAGTTCAGGGAAAGAGGGAACATACCGTTGCGCTGGGAGACGGACCCGTTAACGCGCTTGACAATGCCCTAAGAAAAGCCCTTTTGAAGTTTTATCCGATATTAAGCGAAATGAAGTTAGCCGATTTTAAGGTCAGGGTTATTAGCAATAAAACTAAGTCTGGAACGGCATCTTATGTCAGGGTATTAATAGAATCGTCGGACAAGGAGGATAAATGGACTACTCTTGGAGTATCAGAAAATATAATCGAGGCTTCTTATCAGGCTTTGGCGGATAGTATAACCTATAAACTCACTAAAGAAGGAATATAAAAGAAAAAGGAGGGGAGGGAAGTATAATGGTTGATTTTGATAAAATAAAAGAAACCGGTTTTTTTAAAGCATTGATTTTGACATGGAAAAAGTCTCTTTTTACTCCCGAAGCCTTTTTTAAAGAACTAAATAATACCGAAAATAATAACGAAATTTTGCATCCGTATTTTTACGCAATAATATTTACATATATTAATTTAGTATTTTCCTTTTTTTGGGATATATTCTTTTTTAAAATAGGTTTTTACAAAAATTATGCAATTTTACCGAAGATACCCCTTTTTTTTACCGATAAAAACACAATCGATTTTTTTATCGTGTTCGGGATTATTTTTCTTTTGCTGGTTTTGGGAATTTTATTTACGGTATTCTTAATATTGCTGACCGTTGTAATACACGGATTCATTATGGTTATGGGGGGAAAGAAAGGCATAAAAAATACATTTAGAATAATTTGTTATAGCGCCGGCGTCGGATTTTTCTCTATATTCCCGATTTTCGGATACAATATATCCGCCACGTGGCTTTCGGCTTTAATGGTAATAGGAATTAAAGAAACTAACGAATTGTCAACGCCGAGGTCTATTTTGGCGGTATTATTGCCGTTTATCTTTGCCTCGCTTATATTGGTAACATTTTTAATAAAACTTATTATCGCAAGGTGAAAAAGACCGAGAAAACTGCCGATTATTAATATCCGCCGGTAAAACGCCGGTTATATCCTGTTTGACGAACCTAAAACCCTCATTCTTTCTTTAATAATCTCAATAACATAATCTTTTGCCGGACCGAAAATTTTTCTTGGATCGATTTGAGATTTATCATTTGCAATACTTTCCCTGACCTTTGCAAGGAACGAAATGCGGAGGTCGGTATCGGTATTTACCTTATTTATTCCAAATTTTATAGCATCCTTCAAGACATCGAAAGGGACGCCCTTTGCGCCCTTTAAATCTCCGCCGAACTCCTCGAATTTTTTTGATGCCGCTTCGGGAACGGATGAAGCGCCGTGCAGGACAAGAGGAATACCCGTCAGCTCTTTTACCTTCCTTAGCCGCTCAAAGTCTAATTTGGCTTCTCCTTTAAATTTGAAAGCGCCGTGAGAAGTGCCTATAGCGGGCGCTAAAAAGTCGATGTTAGAGGATGCAACAAAATCGTTTGCTTCTTTCGGATTTACCAAAACGGCATCTCTTTCGGCGACGGACACATTGTCTTCGACACCCTTAAGCCTTCCAAGTTCCGCCTCGACGGATATTCCGAGCGGATGGCAGATGCTTACTACCTGTTTCGTAATTTTAAGGTTTTCTTCAAACGGAAAATGGGACGCGTCAATCATAACGGAGGTAAACCCCGCCTTTATAGCAACCATAACGGCATTTAAATTTGAGCCGTGGTCAAGATGAAGGGCGACTGGAATGTTTGGGTAAGTATCCGATAATGCTTTAGTCATCGAAAAAAGCATATCCGGGCCTGCATATTTTATCGCGCCTTCGCTTGCGGCAATAATTATGGGAGATTTTTCCGACTCGGCCGCCAAAAATACCGCCTGTAAAAATTCCATATTATTCACATTAAAAGCGCCGACGGCATACAGGTTTTTATTGGCATCGTCGAGTATTTCTTTTGCGGATATTAAAGACATTTCGCCCTCCTATATTATTTATAAAATTTATAAATTTTAGATAATAAATGTTGCCCGGTACTTATGAGAAATTGAGATAAATTTAATTTATATGGCGGAAGCGTATGGGAATCGAACCCACCGCGCAAATTGCCTTTGCGCCTGTTGATTTGAAGTCAAAGAGAGGCACCAGCCCTCCTTCCGCTTCCTTAACTTCATACATATAGCTGAATTATAATACATTTTTGCTTATTATTCAAGCCCTCTGATATTCCTTTAATAGCTTTAGTTTTATGTTTTCAGGCAAAGATTTATGTGGTATAATTTTATAAAAAGATAAACGCTGATGTTTAATGATTTGAAAAGTATAGAAGTATAAATAAAGTATAATAGGCGAAGCGGTAAATATCTAATATGGATAATTGGAAATTAGGCGACGACAATATTTATAATAATAATCATAACGATAACGAAAAAGATTTTACAATTGGAAAATCAAATAAGAATGAGGGCGATGATAAAGAGGATTTAGATCTTTCATTTTATAAAAAAAATAAAGTGAAAGACGATAAGCCTAAAAGGGATGGAACGAATACCGGCAGGTCATTCTACAAAAGAAATAGTTTTAAAAAGATATTTTATATAATATTGGGGATAGCCGCCGTAATCTCTGCATATTATGTTTTTAGAACATTCTTTCCGGGCGACAATCTAAACATAAAACTTTTCGGTTTAGAAACTAAAGTTTTTAGATCAAAAGTGCTTCCCGAGAATAATCTTGTCGTTACAGGTTATTTGCTTAATAAAAATAGTTTCCCGATAAGCTATGTAAAGCTTGCCTGCAGACTTTACAGCGCCAAAAATATTACTCTTGTGACGAAACATGTGTATGCGGGAAATTTTATCGATATAAAAAGACTTAAAAATATGACGAATGTTGCGATTGATATGAAACTTAATAATAAATTAGGGGATAATTTGTCAAATGTGGAAATCCTGCCGGATCACCCTATTAAATTTATGGTTGTATTTTTTGATATAGCTTCAAATTCAAAAAACTACTCTATAACAGTCAGCCATTTTTACAGGATAAAAAAATAAACGAGCCGCTTAAGCTCTTTTAGCCGTTTTTGACTTCGCAGGCTTTTTCCCTTTAGAAGCCGCGGCAGTTTTTGATCCGGTTATCTGCCTTTTTTTTTGCGCAGGTTCTTCTTCCGGCGTAACATCTATTTCGTCCTTTCCGGAAAGACTATTTTTGAAATTTTTTAAAGCTTTACCGACGCCGCTTCCTATATCTGGCAACTTGCCGAACCCCCCAAAGATTAAAAATACAATTACAAGTATAATTACTATGGCAATTGGACTGAATCCAAACATTTTATTCACCTCCCGTCGTCTTTTTATTTACAGACTATCTTCATTTTAATTGGCGGAGAGGGAGGGAGGAACTTTTCTTTGAAAAGTTTTAAATCCTACGAACTTTCCTCTTGCGCGCTTCGCTTTCGCTTCGCGCTTCGAGGGTTCGACCCCCTCTCTATACTGTCATAATTAAAATTATTATTATAACCGTCTTTTATTCTATAACTGGCGGAGAGAGAGGGAGTCGAACCCTCGATAGACTTACATCTATACATGATTTCCAGTCATGCTCCTTCGGCCTCTCGGACATCTCTCCTTGCTGAATAATTTAGTAAAATTAAATATTTTTACGACCTAATGTAAACCGATAAAACTAATAATATATTATCATATAGATTAACACTTATGTAAAATATATTCAAAGGTTATTTTTTAAATCGACTATTTTATTTTATCTAAATTTTTCAAAACTAAATTTTTTTGTTGACAAAAAAATATATATTTATGTAAAATAATACTTGTAATTCTTTTCTCCATTTTCCCCCAATATATGCCGAATATATTGGGGGTTTTTAATTTAACCCCTAAAATCATCTAAAATCAAGAATATGGCCGCCTATACTACGGGAAAAATAATCGAATTTAACAATATAAAAAAAGAAATATCGAAACTTAAGAAGGATTTTAAAAAAATTGTTTTTACCAACGGATGCTTCGATATTATACACGCGGGTCATGTGAGCTACTTAAACGAGGCAAAAAGCCTCGGCGATGTGCTGGTCGTCGGCATAAATAGCGATGAATCGGTTAAGCGGCTTAAAGGTCCGGGCAGACCGATAATAAACGAAAAAGACAGGGCATATATTTTAGCTAATTTAAAACCGGTTGATTATGTAGTAATTTTTGACGAAGACACTCCGTATAACCTAATAAAGGAGATAACCCCGGATTTCTTGGTAAAAGGGGGCGATTATAACGGAAAGGATGTAGTCGGTAAAGATATTGTCGAACCTTCGGGCGGAAAAGTGGTTTTAATAGATTTCGTCAAAGGAAAATCCACAAGCGGTATAATTGACAAGATAAAAGAGAAAAGCACTATTTGAAAATTAACCAAAATTAATCTTAATAACTCTTATGATGCATAATATATCCGTATAATTTTATACATATATAATATATATTACGATATAATTGTCATATGAATGATGCAAGAAAAAATGAAAACGATTATTACAGAAAAAAATATAAAAAAACAAAGATTGTTTGCACGCTTGGACCTTCAAGTTCTAGCAAAGCCGTAATAAAAAAACTAATAGATTCCGGCATGGATGTCGCCAGGCTGAATTTCTCGCACGGAAACGAGATTTTTTTTGACGGCCTTATCGGGCTGATTAGAGAACTTTCAAACGATACTGCCATACTTATTGACCTGCCCGGGCCGAAAATTAGGACGGGCAAGCAGAAAGAAGCCGGGATTATCTTAAAAAAGGGCGGGCATATAAATGTCGTTAATAGAAAAGAGCATTCCGATAATAAAAATATATCGATTGACTACAAGTTTTTAACTCAAGATGTAAAAAAGAATGACTTAATTTTTATAGACGACGGTAAAATACAACTGCAAGTTACCGATATTGCCCGTGATAAGAACGGGCTTTCATGCAAAATATTGCGGGACGGCATTTTGAGGGCAGAAAAAGGGGTGAATTTTCCTAATATCAAACTTAGCGTTCCATCCGTTACAAAGAATGATTTTAAGTATTTAAAATTTGGTGCGGAACATAACGCCGATATGTTTACGGTTTCTTTTGTGAGGCAGCCGGAAGATATTATAACCGTCAAGAATTTTTTAAAAAAGAATTATCCGGAAAAGCATTTTTTTATTATAGCAAAGATAGAAAAATCCGAAGCAGTCGAAAATATTGAGGCGATCGCCATGGTTTCAGACGGTATTATGGTTGCGCGCGGCGACCTCGGCGTTGAAACTCCGATAGAAAGCATTGCCCTGAAGCAAAAAAGGATAATTTCTGTTGCAAATATTTATAAAAGGCCTGTTATTACCGCAACACAGATGCTCGAGTCCATGGTCATAAACGAATCTCCCACTCGGGCGGAGGTTACTGATATTGCCAACGCGATATTGGACGGAACGGATGCCGTTATGCTTTCCGAAGAGACCGCCATAGGAAATAACCCTACCTTAGCCGTTATATATATGAACAAAATAATAAAAACGACGGAAAATAGCAATATTTTTATTGAAAACAATTATAGAAATATAGGCATAAGAAGGATTAACGGCAAAGGCGGAGGCGGCCGTGAATATACAGGCAATTACAGGATAAATCCCTATGAGGGATATAATATTTATAATGAGTATAATAATATTTCTAACATAGTTGCAGAAATGGCCGTTCTTGCTTCCTATTCCGTGGACGGGTCTTTTATAGCGGCGGTTACAAGGTCGGGCTATACCGCCGGTCTCATATCGTCATTGCGCCCCCTTGTTCCTATTATATCTATCGTACCTGACGAGCGGATAAAAAGGCGGCTTTCTCTTAACTTCGGGGTAATTAGTTTTATTATGCGGGATATTATTAAAGAAAATGTCGATATTAAAAATGTCATAGATTTTATAAATAAAAGCGAAGAGATGAAATATTTTAAAGAGAATTTTAAATACGCCGTTTTAAGCGGCGGCATACCGTTAGGAGAGCCTGGTTCTACGGATTTTGTCAGGATTATAAGGCTATAAAGCGGATATTTTAATTATTTTTCGGGGATAGCGCAGGAAACACCCGCCATTAATTCCATAAATACTTTATCTGCGTAAGCGGCAAGATCGCCAAGCCTTTCGGCGACTATTTTTTCGGATTTAAACGAATTAAGGCCGTTAAGCATTATTTTAATGTTGTCGTCGAGATCCTCCGTTAGCCCGTTTATATCGGTTAAGCCGCCCTTTTTTAACGAATTGGATATTTCGTCAAATATCATGCCGCTAAACGATAATGAAATTGAAGCGTCTTCCTTGTTGCCGGAAGCAATTGCGTTATCTTTTATTTTATCTATGTAATCTTTCAGGTTATTAAAAATATCTTCTATATTTTGGCGGTTACGGCTATCCGTCCGATTTGTCCCGTTTTCTTTCATTATGCAGCCCCGTTAAAATTTCATTATTTTTTTCCTTTATCTCCATTTCCTTTAATACATCGTCCGCTTTTAATATTATAACACGTTTAAACAACTCTTCAATCTCTTTTTTTTCTTTTAATCTCTCGAGGGTTTCATCGATAAACTCTTGATAGCTTTTGTGTTTTACGCGATTTCTTAGCCTTTTTTCTTTTGTTTTTGACCGTTTTTTTCCGTCCATAACAAGATTCCCCTTTAATTAATTATTTAATATATTAAACAAAACGATTAGCCGATGTTTAAAGGCGTATTTGCAATTTAAATATCGATTTTACAAGTGCGAGTTTTTATTTATATCATATTTATATTACAGTTTTATGACAATTTTATTTCAATTTGATGAAATTTTTTAAAAAATAAAAAATTTAAAAAACAATAAATAACCACATTTTATTTTAAATCCAAGTAAATTATAACTTTTAAGGCATTTTGTAATCAAAATGTAACATTAAATTAATATATTTTTAACAAATGTTTCATAATCCTGAAATATTAAAATGATATAAATATTTTTACGGTAAATAAAATTTAAATTATTAAACTAAACTAAAGGAGGAAAAAATGAGATTTAAAAATGTCATTAATTACATTAATCATTTCAATGATTATTCCATTATGATAATGGCTCGTCTCCAATCGGAAATTTATGAAGAAAAATTTGCTAAGGGCAGGTTGAAATTAGAGATGAAATGGGGCAGGGGCAGATCAAAAAGCATTTTATTTTTGTTTTCTTTTGTTTTTGGATCTATTTTATCCTTAAGTTCGAGGGCGTTAGCAATGATTAATTTAAATCAGGGTTCGCTCGGGATCGGGGCATCGGGCATTTTAAACGAAGCGACAACATGGATATGCTACAGGCTTGCTCCTGCGACCCTTACCATCGGCCTTGTAAAGGGATTTTACGATATAAAACAGCATAAGCCGGATGCGGCAAGGAAGGCGTTTATAACGGCGGCGGCAGGGACGGGGGTGATGCTTGCGCCGACCATAACAGGCGCAATATTAGGTATCGTTCAAAGCGCGGGAGGTTCGACAAACGGCATCAATATGGGCAGCGGAAACGGCTCGACTACAGTGGGCCAGCCATGATTCATGACAGGCGTTTAAGTAATGTTGCTGCGGGGGGTATATGAAAACAGGTTATACAAGATTTAAAATTCACAGGGGAATTCACGACAGGGTTATAAGGTTTGGCTTGGAAATATACGATTGGGGGCTATTTATTTTTATTACGATGATACTGATTCTTGCATTTAAAGAGTTCATTATTCTTGCAATATTAATCGATATGCTTATCTTAATTTTTTTAAGAAAGTATAAAAACGGCAAACCAGATTTTTATACAAGTTCGCTTTTGTCGTTTATATTAATTAAAAAGGAGCTATTTATTTTGGAACCGGGGAGCGATAAATTAGATGCCCCTTTTTTAAATTTAATTTATTTAATTTATAAAGATAAATAATGATGCTCAAATCCGTATTAAAAAGAAGGAATCAAAATGAATCGTTTAATAATTATGTTAATCTTTTGACGATTTATGAGAATATAATTATCGGCATTGACGGTTCTTTTACTATCGGTTTTATGGTTAAAGGGTTTGATTATATTCTTTCCAAAGATGAGATAATCAACGATACGGCATATGTTAACGACCTTCTTCTAAATCTTTTGGATGAAAATATCGGCTTGCAGTGGATTTATAAAATAGACGACAGAAATGATGAATTTATATCGAATTATCAAATATCTTCTATTCCGCCAAAAGATTATGAATATATTAAAGAAAATAAACTTAAGGCTCTTAGGGCGAAAAGCATAAAAAATATTAAAATATATCTTTTTTGCACAATAAATAATGTACATTTAGGATTGGCGGATAAAGACGGGTTTTTATCGAATTTTATCAATTTTAATTCAAGGTTATTCAAAATAACGATTGGAGATATTAATAATTCTAACTCAAGGCTTAACGCTAAAAATGATTTCGATGCCGTCCGTAAAAAATTGGATAATGTGGAAAATAATTTAAGTTTTTTGGCTTCGAGGCTGAATATCGGACTAAAAAGAATGAATAATCAGGAATTAACCGATTTTTATTATAAAGAATTAAATCCCGAAAGGTCTATTTTTGTTGATTCTCCAAAATGGGAAAATATGTCCCGCGAATTCACATTCAGGAGCCAATTAATGTATTCTTGCGGTGAAATAAAAAGGGATTATTTTTATATAGACGGTTATTATTATAAGTTTATAAATATGCATAGATTACCTAATAAGATAGATGCTTACGGTATAACCCCTTTGTTAAATATCGAAAATTCAGGCATCCTTGACTTTTTTCCGTACGATATCCAGATTGCCTTTAACATACCGGATCAGGAAAAGACGATTAATAAAATTCAATCCGATAGAAATGTTAAAGCAAGCTTGACCGAGGCCGTCGGCGGAGGATATACCGATTATAAAGGCGGCGGCATTACGGCGCAATTGGACGATTTTCTTAAATCCGTTTCGAAAATGCAAAAGAAGGTTGTCAATATATCCTTGTGCGTCAGGCTTAAATCTAAAACTGCCTCCGATCTGGATTCGAGGGCTATAAAAATTTTGGAAGCATTTAAAGATTTTAACGAAATGGAAGGAATTACGGATGACATGGAACACCATAATCTATTTTTATCGTTCCTTCCCTCCCAAACGCGCTTTAACCGGCGGTTTAAAACATCTATTTCGCCGGCTGTTTCCGCCTTTTTCCCCTTGCATAAGAGTTTTGGCGGAACAAAAACCTGCGCAATACCGTTAATTAACACAAGCGGGGAAGCCGTAAGCATCGATTTATGCAACAACGCGCTGCCTGCAAAACACGGAATCGTCTTCGGTAAAACAAGAAGCGGAAAGGGATTTATGCTTAACGGATTTTTAACTAACTTTTATATGTCGGGAGAAAATTACCATATTGTAGGGGTTGACATAGGAGGAACATATAGCAAGTTTTGCAGAATATTTAACGGGGAATACATCGAGCTGGATTTGGATGGAACATATTGTTTAAATCCGTTTCCGCCAAAGCGGCATATAGTTAAGATTGTAAATAACGAGGAAGTTTTTGACCCGGACATTATGATATTTCTAACGGGAATAATCGGTTTAATGGTCGAACCGGAGAGAAATTTATCGCCCAACGATAAAACTATTATAGCAAGGGCGATTCAGGCATCGTACGACAGGATAAACGATGACGGCGATATGCCGGTAATTTCGGACATTAACAATGTATTATTTGATTACAACGAGGGAAGAGATATAGAGGATAAAAAAAGGGCAATGGAAATGGGGAAAAATCTATTTCAATGGACGGATATATCTTCGCCCTACAGTATGATTTTAAACAGGAAGGGGGGAATAGATACAGGTAAAAAGATAGTCATATTCGATTTGCAAAAATTAAAAGGGCATGAAGACCTGCAAAAAGTGGTATTTGCGATAATAAAAAATATTTCGTTTAAAAAAATGTACGACAAATCGGCTAAGGTTTTTTTCTTTTACGACGAATGCTGGGAATTTATGAATGACCCTAAAATAGCGGAGCTTATAACGCATCTTTATAAAACATCCGCCAAATGGGGGTCTATGGTGTGGAGCGTAACCCAGGAGCCGAGGGACATTTTAAAAGCCGGAAATGTCGGTAAAAGTATAATAGAAAATTCCACCGTTAAGATCTTTTGCCAATTGGACGGCGATGTGGATGGGGACGATTTAAAATTTTGCGGACTCAATGAAAAAGAGATAGAAATTGTAAAAAATCTTAAGGTCGTAAAGGGGCATTATGCCGAATATTTTTTAAAATTCGGGCAAGATTCGGCCGTAATCAGGAATAAGCCCGATCCTTTCGAATACTGGCTATGCTGTAAATCCTCCGACGATGAAGAGATAGAACGGCAGATTATGGCAGCATATCCCGATAAATCCCTAAAAGAAAGACTTTATATACTGGCAGAAAATTATCCAAACGGCCCGTACGGGATAACGGTTGATAGCGCAGCCTCAAATGCCGCCGGGAAGAAGGCGGAAATTCGGCAATAATTTACAAAGTTAACACGGTAAACACGGTAAAAGCAAATTATGCAAAAAAATAAAAATAAAAAATATGTTTTTTATTCAAAAGTTTTAATTCCTTTCATAACGGCTACGATCTTATACTTAGGGGCGGCTTACGGAATGGGGCTTCCGCTGCCGGACATCGGCGCTATTTCCGCCCAGATTCAGTCTGTCGAGACTGCGGCAGGCGGAGCTTTTTCGGCTTTGCAGGGTCTTGCCGGAACGCTCGGTTATGCCCCCGGAGCCTCCGGCGGACCGCTTTTTAATCCCGGACCGGGCCTGTCCGAGGCAATGGCAACCGTAGATAAGCTGACGGCAGATGTCTCAAAAATGCAGGAGCAGTATCAAAATATCATAATTAATTATGATAAATTGGGGCATTTGGTTAATTCGGTCGAAAATGCCGTAAATAATGTTAATAATTTGAACAATCAAATAAATATTGCTTTTGCTCAGATTCCGCAGGAATTAACGCAAAGCGATGTTTATGCCTCTTCGCCCCAAAATATGCTTTCCGATATTAATATAGAAGAGTCGGAATTTCAAAACCTTAATAACGAAAGCGGTTCCTATAACCCTCAGGATTTTATTTCCGGCGCCTCACAGCCAGGCACGGGGGCATTAAATAGAAGCAGTCTTGAAAACGAATCGCGGCAGTTTACAGGCGGAGCTGTTTATAATGCGGACGGAAACAGCGGAAATATTAATCCGGCTGTAAATTGCGCTTCCTACGACGACGGTTATTATTTTGACTCTAAAGGAAATTACACGGCGGGATGCACTGACCCGGTAAACGGATTTGTGATCGATGCGGCATCTTCAAATCTTTATAATGCGGGCGTTTCTGCCGCAAGGGCTCACAAAGCCGAGCTTGAAGGGGATGGATTCATAAATGAAATAACAAGCGGGGCATTAAATAACAGCACCAATTATTATTCATATCAGAGTTCGGTTTTAACATTAATAGCGGAGGAAGATGCCGCAAATTTAAAAAACCTCGGATATATCGAAAGTCAATTAAAACAAATGGAATTATCCAAATCGGCAGACGAGATTAAAAAAGAGCACGTAGGGGCAATTATTTTGCCTCAAAGTAATAATACTCCGGCTATGAATTTTTATAATAAAACGACTTTGTGATTATTATCGTTTATATCCGGTTTAACTATCTGGATTACCGCTTCGCTCTCGTGTCTGACGACACTCGTGAAGTTTCTTTGAAACTTTCCCGCTGAAGCGGGTTGGGACACCCGTGTGATTATTACCGTTTATATATTGTTGCACAATCGTGAAAGGGGGCGGGAGCAAGGGGTACGGGAGGGGGGCGTTCCAGAGATTTTTTTGAATTAATACAAGCCCAATTAATATGAGGATATGCGGGAGCGCGGGATGCGCAGGGGAATAGAATGGGGAAGATTTTATCATATTTGACGGTTATAATCTTTATAATTACCATTATGAATTTTGTTTTATACAAAACTGAGTCTGCGATGGCCGCACCAACCCCTGCGCCGACGCCGTCAACGGGCAGCGTAAATTCCGCAAGCGCAGGTTCGGATATAAACGAATCGTCCCTATCCATATCTAAACTGAGCGACGGGCAGGACCTTACCATACTTTCAATAGATTCTATCCCGCCGGCGCTTAACAGTGATTCTACAATGAGCGATTTTATGTCTTATATGTTTTATTTTCTGTTTGCTCTAGGGATTGTGCTGTCCTTTTTTGAAGGCTACAGGTCGGAGCTAACGGATAAGCCTTTTAGTTATTACGGCTTATTTTTAAGAACGGGACTTATTGCCATAGCCTTTTTATCATGGAAACAGACGGGTTTTTCAAACTTTGCCCAGATGATTTTAACCCTTGCAGACAGGCTCCAGCTTTATCTTATAAAGCAAAATGTATATAGCATAGGCGAATCGGTTTCGCAAATCGTTTCTTCCATTTCGGGCAGTCTTCACAATGTATCGATTCCAACCGTATCGTCGAATGGAACCGCTTCCGTTAAGAGCGGCTGGAATTTAAACCCGGTATCGTGGTTTGCAGGCGCGGTTCACGCAATAACGGGAACTATACTTATGGGAATATTGTGGTTTTTATTTAATCTTTTTTATTTAATTATACAGTTGATTATGGCATTCGTTCAGCTGATACTTCTGGGGATATTATTTTCCATATGCCCGATTATCCTCGGGTTTGAAACCATACCGTACACAAGAGGCATCTTCGGAAAATGGATGAAAATGTTTATCGAAATTTCATTTTGGGGAGTTATGGTTGCATTGGAACAGCTTATATTTTTTACCATATTAGGAAAAATCGTATCGATTAATCTTCCGTCTTCCGAAACCGGAATGGGTAATATACTCGGAGTTTTTACATTTGCCGAGGCTGTAACTATTTTTATCGTAATGATTCTTATCAATGTTACCGTTCCGTATTTTGTAGGAAAATTATTCGAGGGTATAAGCAATGACGCGCATGAAAGAATTCAAGCAATATCAAAACCGTTTAAAAGTATAGCCGTTAAAACTGGAAATTCTAGTATTAGATGATGAGCGCGGATAATTTAGAAATTTTAAAATAATTATTAAAATAGGGCGATATGGGAAATCTTTTAAATTCAAAAGACGATATCAAAAAGAGAAATAGCAGGCTTTTCTATGAGATTTGGGGCGATCTGGAATCTCAAAACGCCGCGCTTAAGGTTGTAATACTTCTAATGTCTTTAATTTTAATAGCTGCGCTTTTTACATCTTTTTACACATATAAAATAAACAGGGTTCCGATAGTTATAAGGGTCAATAGCGTCGGAAATGCAAGGGTTTTAAGGAACTTGCCATTTAATAACAGGGTCGGCATGGGTGAAATAGTATATTTTTCCAAAAGCTTTGTAAGAGAGTTTACGGGTTTTAATTCATTAATGATAAAAACCGAACTTTCGAGGGCGTTAAATAAAATGTCGCCGGATTACGGAGAAAAAACCCTTAAAATGATTGTGAAAAACGGCTTTATTCAGAAAATGGAAAAAGCCGGTATCACATCTATAATCAAATTTAAAAAGATAAAATTAATAAGGCAGACGGTTAATCATGACGAATTAAAACTTTATATCGTTAGAACGGTTGTTTCCGATGACGATTCTAATATTAAAAACAACGCGGCATACGAAGATAAATTAATACTTAAAAGGGTAAAAAGAAGCGTGCAATATCCTTTTGGACTGGAAGTAGTTTATTTTAGCAGTTTAAAACTGGGGGGCGCCTAATCCGGTATGGATAAAATAAATAAAATCGACGAAAATAATCCCCATGTCGTAAGAGAAGAAGATTTGGAGCAAACCGACCCTGCTGCGCCGGATATTTATAATTCAGGCATAGCGGAAAAGAACAAGCTTTCTAATAAAGATTTTTTAAAATTTTTTAAACTTCCGCTTGTTGCCGTAGTTTTTTTGATAGCTATAATTTTAGCGCTAAAATTTTTATTTTTTCATAAATCAGGCAAAGATATAGGAGATATAGGCAAAGATAAGAAACGGATCCTTAACCTTTATAAAAATAAAACGATAAAAGACGAAAAAAGATTTTCTCCATCCGTTTTTAATTATACTGGAGGAAAGGGCGGTAAAACGGCTGCGCCGGAAAACCCGGCTAAGTTTAATGCTAAATTTAATAAAGAAATGAAAAAGCTAAACGAGAATATTAAATTCAATAAAAATTCAAATAATCACGGCATTTACAGGCAAAATAGCGCATATCAAAATACGCTTCGCGCTATGCCTCAAATAAACAAAAAGATGATTGTTTTTGTTAAGGCAAGCTACGGCAAAGATATTTTAGACAGGGAAAGAGGAATAAACGAAGGCGGGCATTCCGTTAAAACGGCGGATTATAAACCCGCGCCGTCAAAACAAAATAATGATAACAATAACCGCTATAAAGATATTGTTATTCCGCAGGGAACGGTCGTAAGCGCCTACATAAAATACAAGATATTTTCTTATAATACGGAGGTGCCGATTATAGCAATATTGTCCAACAATTACTATTATCGGGGAAAAACGGCGTTTAAAAAAGGGGATAAATTCTTTGGAACGGTAAGCGTTAAACATTCATTAAACAGGCTAAATATTTTGTTTAATAAAATTATAGAAGGAAGCGGGCATCGGGTCAGCATAGATGCCGTTGCAATGATGCCGGACGGCTCGGGGGGGATAAAGGGGAAAGTGCATTATCATTACGCAGGAAATATTCTTACATCGATAGCCCAGGGTGTTGCCTCTGCGGCATCTATTTTTATAGGAGGGGGTTCCGGAATAAATTCCTCAAACCCTTATACATTTCAAAATCAGGTACGGGAAAATGTGGCTCAAAATGAGCTTAATCAAGCTCAAAACGGGATAAACGGCTATGCAAATTCAAATCAAAACATCAGTATAACGCTCCCGAAAGATACGCCGATAAAGATAATGTTTCTTAAACAGACATATATAAAATAAAAATGGAGGCGGCGGAGCAATTGATACATGGCGGAACAGGCAATAATAACGGGAAAATAGAACTAATTATGAAAAAGCTTGACGAAATTAAAAACTGCCTTAATTCGCAGTTTTTAGAAAGGGGAGAGGCTGTGGATATTATCATATCGGCTATCCTGTCAAAAAAACATTCGATATTGATAGGGGAGCCTGGACTTGCCAAAACCGCGATATTAAAAGCGCTGACAAAACATGTGCGCGGCCTTAAGCTGTTCGATTTTCAAATGACGCCGGCAGCGGATGTAAACGATCTTTTATCTAAAAATACTAAAAATAAAAGAGGCATCGACAACTGTGATATAGCTTTGATAGATGAGTTTTTTAAGGGACCGCATTCCACGCTAAACTCTCTTCTTGCTATTATGAACGAAAGAATAATATATGCGCCCGAACCGCGTAAAATTCCTCTAATAAGCCTTTTTGCAACCTCGAACGAAAAGCCCGATAAATCATCAAATTCAAATCTTTTACCGCTCTATGACAGGTTTTTATTTCGCAAGGAAATACTGCCGATAAATGAAAAGGGCAATTTTAAGAAATTACTGGAAATACAAAATGATTACAATTTTAAAAATATGAGATTAAACCTTAACGATATAAATCTTTTAACTCGTGCCTCCGGCAGCGTCTATTTTTCGGATGAAATTTTTAATGTCTTATATGAAATAAGGGAAGAGCTAAAAAACAAACAGGTTATCGTCTCTGACAGGCGGTGGAAGGAAGTGATTAGAATAATAAAGGTTAACGCCTTTTTAAACGGGAGAGATTTTGTTAAGACCGAAGACATTAAGATTCTGGAATCTTCTTTATGGACATATTATTCGGATATCAGGGCGGTAAAAAATATTATTAAAAGGGTAACGGCGCAAAGGCTTGAAGAAAAACAATAACGGATTGATTGTAAAAATTGGCATATCCCTTTTAATATGCGGATTTGAGCTGTTTTATACTTTTATAATTTCAAATTTTTTTTCGGACAAAAGCATAGTTTATTATTTTGATTATTTTAAATATGTCAGGCTCTTTTTTATTTTAACGCCGGTAGCAACATGGTTTATTTCGGCTTATACATTTTCTAATATGCTTTATAACAAATATTTGTATTTTAAGCCGGAAAATAAAAATATTAAAAAATTTTCAAGAAAATATGAACCGATATGGCCGGAAGAAGGAGATTTCAAACTTGTGCTCGGGGAAATTCATAATAGAGACGGAAGCAGAAAAGAAAAGCCCGAATGGCTTGTTATGGATAAAAACGGTCTTTATACGGGGCTGATTATTTTCGGGGCAACAGGAACGGGTAAAACAACCGCCTGCGCATATCCATATTTCGACCAGCTGGCAAATTGCAAAAAATGGGCGGAAGACGAAAGAATCGGCGGGCTTATACTTGATGTAAAAGGAGACTTTTGGAAGGAAGCCGTAAAAATTCTCGAAAGAAACGGCAGGCAAAGGGATATTATTATAATCGAGCCGGGTTCCGGTTGTTATTTTAATCCGGTACATTACCCGCAGTTGGACGCTAAAGTTATTGCCGAAAGGCTATATTCGGTTATAGAAAATATGAATTCAAACGACGGAAGACAGGACAGCTATTGGAAAGATAAATCTATTAACCTGCTTGCAAACTCTATCGGGTTAATAAGATCGTGCTTTGGTTATGCAACATTGAGCGACATATACGAAATAATTGCGGACGAAATAAAATTAAAAGACATGCTCGACTATGCCGGCAATTTGATAAACGCAAAAGAAAAGCGCGCAAATAACGGCGGGGCTGAAAAGGACGATAACGAAGCTCAGGCAGGGGGTTATTATGAAAATTATGACGATTATAGCGCTTTAGACGAAATAAGGCTTGCCGCGGCATATTTTACGGGCGGAGATTTTCGCGAGCTCGATGAAAGGACAAAGGCGATAATAAAAAGCGAATCCATGAGGGTTTGTTCCGATTTTATAAAACCGCTGTATAAAGAAACATTCTGTCCGCCGGAAGAAAAACTCAATTTTCCCGGCTTTCAGGATGTGATAAACAGCGGGAAAGTGGTTATCTTAAGAATGCCTGAATCCAAATATGGTTTAACGGGCAAGGCAATCGGCATCATGCTTAAACTTGACTATTTCAGGACGGTTTTAAACAGGGTTTATAACTCGGCGGTGGATAGCACCGTTAATATTAAAAGACCGGTGGTCTTTATATGCGACGAATATCAAAATTATGTAACATCCGGAGATATAGAATCGGACGCGGAATTTTTTGCAAGATGCAGGCAGTCAAAGGCAATAAACATAGTCCTTACGCAGGGCTACAGTTCTTTAAAATTAAAACTGGGGTCGGAAGAAAGGCTTAATTCATTGATTGGCAATATAAGGTCTTCCGTATGGCTTTCGTTAAGCGACGATTATTCGAGGGAAAAGGCTTCAAAGATATGCGACAAGGAATATAAGTTAAAAATAACGGAAAATATAACGGAACAGGATGACGGAGCCAGATTCAACCCGTATGTCGGCGGACTCCTGTCGGAAGACAACACCATTTCGCAGGGTACGACCAAGACCTATGAAAAAATGCCTTCTTTCGATACGAACGATTTTGCCGCTTTAAAATTAAATCAAGCTATTTACAGAATATATTCGGGTAACGGAATAAAAGGACCCGGGATTGTTTATCTTCATCCGATTTATAAACCGAAATTAAAAAGTTATTTCGAACAATGATGACAAGCGCAAATATAATGAATATATAAAACGAAGGGAGGGGGTAAAAAAATGAAAAATACGAATGGGTCCGGATCAGGTTATGAACTCGATATTTTTGAATTAATCTTTCTTGTCTTTAGCGGATTGTTCGTTCTTTTTTATTTTACCAATCATGATTTTAAATATCTCATTAATTCTTTTTATCTGTTTATCGGTTACTCTTTTAAGCGGTATCCGGTCGTAGTAAGTCTTTACGCCGCAAATCTTCTTATGTTTTTCGCGGGAGCGCACAGCCTGTATGTGCGAATTTTCGAGATAAGGCTTACGGGTTCGAAGCTCAAAATGCATAATAAATTAGAAAAATACAAAGAAAAGGAGGAAGACGGAAACGGGGCTTACGGGAATTAATTTTAATAACCCGTTTGAAATAAAAATTGATTTAACGGAACAAAAAAATAGTAAAAAGGAGTAAATATGGTTAGAAATAAGGATAAATCTAAAATCACCGGTTTATTTTCAATGGCGTTAGCGCTTTTTTCATTGTTTATTTTAAATTATCGCACCTGCGGCAGCGGCATTGCAAACGCCGCGGGTTATTCGAATATTAAAAAATACAGCTTCAAAAACAGATACCTAATACATAAGTTAGAGATAAAATCCGGGGTTATATATAAACTTAATACCGCCTTAGGGTATGTCAGCGTAATCACGCTTCCGACAATTCCGTTGGATGTTGCCATGGGCAATATGGGGGCATTTTCGGAGCAGGTTGTCGGAAGGCAGATATTTATTAAACCGATAACATATAATACCGGCGCGACAAGCAATCTCGAGATATTTACCAAATACGGCCTTATAAATATACTTTTAAGAATAAAAAACGCTAAACTAGTAACATACAATCTTAACCTCGCAAATACATTAAAAAATGTCTTTGCCTCTAATTACATCGAAAGCAAAATCGATAAATTAAAAACGGCTTTACTGCAAAAATATAAATCTAAGTTTGCAATATTAAACGAAAAAGGACTTAAGCTGAAAAAAGAAAAGAAGGATGTTATGAATTTAATACTTTTAATTAATAGATTAAAAATAAACAAAATATCGAGAAAACATGGATTAACATTAACCGTTGTATCTATAAGCCATATAAAAAGGGTTTATTATTTGGAGTATCAGATAACCAATAACGATAATAAACCGTTTTTTATCAGGAATATATATCTACATAGGGAAGAGGGCGGAAATTTTTTTAACGGCTATAATCCGAATGTTTTTAAAGAGGTATATATTATAAATCACATTCCGCATAATACTAAATATATGCCTTATAAAATCGTAAAAAATGTGATTATTTTCAAGGAGCCCGAAATTGGAACGGGAGATACCCTTAAATTATCCATCCATGTGCTTCTTAGCGGAAGACTTGTCAGGTTAAGGATAAATAATATATTAAATAATTAAAAACGGCCGGAAGATGGGAAAGGGGGAGAATTATAAGTTATGAGATATGATAAGTTATTGGACAAATTTTATAAATATAAATACTTAAATGTATTTTGTTTAAGTAATATATTAATTATTTTCTTGCTGTCCGGGTGCGCCCAAAATCCGCCTAGTTTTGGCTTAAGGCATTACAACGGCGCGGATAAATTGAAAAAAGAGGTTTTAAGAGATTCTTTGAAATTGAACGATATACCGGGTAATGAAATCAAAAATATATTAAGCGGGGAAAATAAAAAAAATCAAAATAAACATTCCGTAAAATTAAAACCTTTGCCTTTGTTTCATCCCGCATTTATTTCAAATTCGAACATATCTTTAAAAAAACATAAGATACTGAATAGTTACAAAATACGCATCGGTAAAATAATTAAAAGCCAAAATGGAAAATTTTAAAATTAGATTTTTTTTAGAAAAAAAATCGATATTTACGGCATTGCTTTGGTTTACTATTTTTTTAAACTGTATATTGCGGGCTTATGCTTCCTTTGGGTTTGGGTTTTCCCGAAAAGGATATAAATTTTCTTATAAGTTATTTGACAAAGCAATAATGTTTGCATCGAATAAATACAAAATACCCGCTCCATTTCTTATTGCGGTGATAAGGGCGGAAAGCAATTTTAACATTGACGCTGTAAGCCCTAAGGGGGCGGTAGGGCTTATGCAGGTTATGCCGGAAACCGCAAAAACCATGAATTTAAATGCCTTTAATCCTTTGATAAACATAATTGCCGGCGCCAAATATTTGCGCTATTGCCTGACAATGTTCGGTTATAACCCCGTTCCTGCTTTAGCCTGCTATAACGCAGGTCCAGGTTCCGTCAGGACGATATATATAAAAAACCGCCCTAAATTTATAATCCCCCCGTATCGACAGACCGAAATTTATATTATGCGGGTATATAAATATTATGATTATTACAGAAAATTATTGAAACATTGAAAAATGGAAAGCAAATAAAATTGCTTAAAAAATATGTTATAATGTCGTAAAAATATTAAATTTAAGAGTGGATATTTATATTATGACCCTCTGGAATAACGATATTGAAATTAAATTTTTCAAAGAGGCATTGAAAAATTTTGCTTCACCCGAGCAACTTTTTTATAACTTACAAAGCGGTTATTACGCATATGTTCCAAAGGGATCTGATACTGAAGGGCAGACCTTGCAGAGCCGAAATTCGCTTATAGGACAATTTACAGAAAAATGGTGTAAAACTCTGTTTGAGCCTGTTGCCGAAAGATTAGGACTATTTGCAGTAAACGGGGTTATTTGCGAGGAACTCGGACTTACAAATAAATCAAACGCAGACCTTGCATTTTGCACGGCTAATAATATTATTCAACAACCTGATAACATAAAATTAATCTTTGAAATTAAAATGAGCGTAGTTTCTAATTACAAGTTTACTATGCCCGACAAGATAGAATTTATAGGAGATTACAAGCAACACAAGGGCAATCCGTCTTTGCTTCGCTCCGACTCTATGCTAAAAGCAATCGGTAAATCAATTAATATCAGAGTTTCCGGACTCGCCTCAACAAAAGTTCCTATTGTTATTTTAGGTAATAGCCCGATTACGGAAAGTTATATTAAAAAAGTAGATTTTTTAAAAACTTCAGGAGTTATTCAGGGTTTCTGGTCACTTAATCCTATGCCGGCAGAAGGAGATTTTGTTAAAATAACTCCAAAGAGGGGTTTTCAAACCATTGAAATGCCGGATACTATTTTTGAGTTATCAAAACAACTTGTCGAAAGCGATATGAACTATTTCTCGTCAATGGTTTCCAAGCAAAATCTTGGGGAATTAATTTCAACGGCTAATAAAGAATCTACAAATATTGCAAAGGCAGAAAAATTTTTAAATTTAATTCGGAATTTATAATGAAAATAACAAAAGGAACAGAAACAAGCACATTCGGCACAAACGGAAGAATTAATCATGACAGTTCCCGGTTTTATAATTCTAAACTCTATTCAGCTCTTGAAGTTAGAGAAATAGAGGACAAAACGGAGAGGAAACTGCCGGAAGAATTAGTTAATAAATTCATACTTGGTTCCGCCGAAAGCATGAAAGAATTACCGGATAATTCTATTCATTTAATGATAACGTCGCCTCCTTATAATGTTTCAAAGGAATATGATAATGATCTTTCGCTGAAAGAATATTTGCAATTGCTGGAAAATTCTTTTAAAGAAACTTACAGGGTTCTGGTAAACGGCGGCAGAGCCTGTATTAATGTCGCGAACCTCGGGCGCAAACCTTATATTCCGCTTTCCGATTATATTTCGACGACGATGATTAATATGGGTTTTAATATGCGGGGAGAAATAGTCTGGAATAAAGCCGCAAGCGCAAGTCCATCGACGGCATGGGGAAGCTGGATGAGTTCTGCAAACCCGATTTTAAGAGATATACACGAATATATTTTAGTTTTTTCGAAAGGGGATTACAGCAGAATAGGTAAGGGAAAGCAAAACACTATTACTAAAGAACAGTTTATGGAATGGACTAAATCCATATGGACGATGAAAGCGGAAAGCGCAAGAAGAATAGGGCATCCGGCGCCGTTTCCCGAAGAATTGCCGTTTCGTTTAATTCAGCTGTATTCTTTCAAAGACGATATTATTCTCGATCCTTTTATGGGAAGCGGCAGCAGCGCTGTCGCGGCATTGAAATCAGGAAGAAAGTTTGTAGGTTATGATATAAAGCAGGAGTATATAGACCTCGCTGAAAAAAGAATTTCACAGCTTTTAAATAATCAAAATTCATTATTCATTTCATGATTTAACCTCTCAATTTAAGTTCGCAAAGCAGCAATATGTTGCCCGAGAAATTATTGGCGAAAGAGCAGGAGCAGGGCATGAATTATTTAAAATTTGACAATGTTTGACTATTTTATTAAAATTAACTGAAAATAATTAATTTATGCCTTAAGATAACGATACTTTTAAATTATGTTATAAGAGGGGGATACGGGTATGAAAGGAAAAATCGGCAGAACGAGGGAAAGGATATTTTGGACGGTTTTTTTATTCTTGACGGTTGTTTTGAATGTTTCGATTTTAAATACGGTATTCGGCAGCAGGGCTTTTGCCGGTACAGGCACCGGAGTCTGCCATGGCGTTTACGCCGCAGATCCGGTTATTTACGCGCTATATTTAAAAGCCGCAAACCGGCCGGTTAATAAAGAGGATATTACGACATACATAAAGATTGTCAATCCTGCTCAATATATGCATGACAGATATAATTCGTTTTTATGGAAAAAACTTTTTTATGAAGATAAACAAAAATTAGAAAAGTTAATGAAGTTTGTAGGTTCGGTAAAATATTTTAAAGAATATATCCGGGCGGACATCAGCAGTTATAATTTTAAAAAACATGGGTTTTATCTGACATATTACAAGTCTGACAGGACTATAGAAAATAGAATGAAAACCCACAGGAATATTAATTTTATCAAAATCAAGCACGGCAACATCTATTACCTGTTTCACAATTTAACCGTTGTCTATAAAAATGCGGGAGATTTTAATTTTTTAACTATGCCCGAAAATGATGCCGAAAGTTTCATCAATAAAAGGACAGGTACCTTTGGGCATATTAAAAAATCGGTTTTTTTGGAATACTACTTTGTTCCTTTAACGGCGAAAAATGATATTTTAACCGTAAAGGTTGCATGCGTAAAGGTATATAATAACAAACATAAGAATCTCTTGATTGGGGTTATTAAATAGGTTATACTTCAAAACCTTAAAAGCTCTAGATGGGCCATTTAAATACCATGTCTTTTACCTGCGTTTAAAGGCGCATGCCGCCTTTGCAGGTAAAAGAGGGCTATAAACCGTACCCGCTTTTGCTTTCAACTAATCCGGGCGGTTCTAAATGTTTCCACGGCGCTTTCTGATTGCTTTCCAATTTCCAGACCGTTAAAAATTTTATTTGCTTTTTTTAAAAAACGTGATATACATAAACTATGACATTTATTTCATATAACATTAAATAGCGGTTTATTAAATTTTAACCTCTTTATAAGCATATGGGGTTAATTATGAAATCAAGGTTTTTACATAAAAGCCTTTCTTCGTTTTATTTATCTATCTGTAGCCCTATATTGAGTACCCCCCCATGATAATTGTATTGCAAGCGCTTTAAAAAGGCTTTATCCGCCTTAGGCTCATTTAATCCTCACCCAAAGTTTTCAATTAATAATATTTTATAATATTCCCCAAAAACTGGACTGAGGTCCAAGGTGTATAATAGAAGTTTAAAATTATAATATAACAATTTTTAAGAGGATGTCATGAAAAGAAAAAGAATATCCCTTAAGTTTTTAGTATTAATGCTGATGTTTCTACTACCCGTCTTTGCCCTATCGGGCTGTGGAGGAGGAGGCGGATCATCCAGTCCATCCCCGTCGTCTTCGACTGTTACTATTTCCGGACAGGTATTGGGCGGAACAGGATCAATATCCGGTGTTTCTGTTGATTTATATGTGGCAGGAGATACAAACCTGAGCGCTACTACAACTACGAATACCACCGGCAATTACAGTTTCTCATACACTTACACATCTTCTTCTAATCCTATACTTTATGTGGTAGCAGATCTGTCCACAGGTCATCTGATATCCGTTGCGGGAAGCGCTTCAAGTATGCCGGCTACTGTAAATATAGACGAACTTTCAACCGTCCAAACGATGTATGCCGTTAATCAGGCAACTGAAAGCATTAATTCCAACGGAAGCATAAATGTGAAAACTAACGGAACCAATTTATTGGCGGATTTTTCGACCGTTTATAGCACAACTAACAATACCGCTTCTACAAGCTTTACTTCCTTGCAATATGAAGTATATACGATAGCGGATGGACTTGCTTCCGCTGTTCAAAGCGCTTATGATACTAATTCATCCCAGCAAGGTCAAGCATTATCGGCTGCCAAATCTCTATTAAATAATTTAACAGCATATTCTTCTTTTACCTGCGCATCTGGTTCTGGTTCGTATTGCACGGAAAGCATGGCATTAAACGGTGTAACGGGACCCGGTGGCAATAATACGATTGCCGCTTTTTCCGGCACGGCTTATGAAATAGCTCCGCAGGCGCCTTATCCATTAATGCCGAATACAACCACTGTTAGCAATAATACATTAACGGTAAGTTTTTTAACTCTTTCAAGCGGCCACATCGATGTACCATATGTTACTATTTATATTGATGGAGCTTCATTTAATCTTCTGTTGGATACAGGCGCAACAGGCATTATGATAAATCAGTCGGCTTTAACATCTGCCGGATTAACTCTCCCGACAACAAGTTATCTATTATCAGGTTCTTTTGGTTCAAGCTGTTCTTCAACCCCAAATACCGGATATTCCGGAAATATAACATATGGACAGGTTTCTACAATTGCCTCAGGAGGACTTTCTACTTCGCCATATTTTCCAATAGCGGTAGATAAGACAAATTGTATTAGCTATATATTCGGTTCATACTTGCAAGGTGATTTTGGAATGGGGCTATCGCCTTATTTCACTTTTGGTTACGATAGTAGTAGCAAAACCCAGCCGGTATTTGTTCCATCAGTTGTATACGGCTTTTCGCAAAACTATAACAACGGGTTTTTATTAAACCTTGTTGATACTAATTTCAATAGCAACGGTTATGATAATTCCAGTTCGGCTGGCACAGGCAGCGCTATAACCTTTGGTTTAAATACTCAAACTAATAATACGCTAAGCAGCAGTTCCGTGTTTTTTCCGGATGACGGATATACCTTAGGAATTCCGCAGAATTTTCCTTTGATTAAGTCGGAGTTTGGCGCTACAACAACCGACCCAAGCACAG
Source organism: bacterium (assembly GCA_021831025.1). Lineage (GTDB taxonomy): Bacteria > SZUA-79 > SZUA-79 > Acidulodesulfobacterales > Acidulodesulfobacteraceae > Acidulodesulfobacterium. Next base: position 45,132 of record JAKBNN010000080.1, read on the forward strand.
GAAACCCTTATTTAAGCCTTTTTGATACGGGAAGTAATTTTATGTATTTAGGAACAAATGCGCTTACAGATGCTATTACAGGTTTTAGTTCTTCCACCATGGTTTATAACTGTTCCAGCGGCACCCCTGTTCTTGGTTATAGTTCCTCCGGAAACTTGAATATGCTTATAGGCGGGTTAGGACTTGATATGTATTTTTTAAGCCCTTCCGGATATTCAGGTAATACCTACCCCACATATCCTTCTTATAACGGCACTACCGACAAATCAAGCAGTGATTCATTCTGCGGTTTAACAACAACGTCAACGTCAAATCCATTTCTTGACGAATATTATGTTTTGGATGTCGGAAACGTCGGAGGCATAGAAGATTTCGGTTTGCCGTTTTTGTTTAACGCAACTTATTATTGGCAGGTTAGCCCATGGGGTTTAGGGGTAGACTAATTTACCGCTTCGCTTTCGCACTTAGTGCTCACGTAAGTTGCTTCGCAACTTTGATTATAACAATAAATCATACTATAATTAAAATTAAAGGGGGGTATGTAAGTCTTATGAAACTAAATAAATTTATTAAATATATCTATTTTTTAATCTTTGTATCCTCGATAATCTTTTTTAATACAAAAATCGCTCTTGGGGCAGTGGGGCAGAGCCTATCCCAAATGACGCAGGAAATAGGAACGCCGACATCTGTTAAATTAGCTTATGCGGTGTCCCCGCAGCATCTTGCAAGTTATCAAAAGATAGGCGTTAACGCTTATTTGTTTAAAGTAAATTCTTTTAAAATTACGGCGGTTTTTAATTCATCAGGCATCTGTTACAAAGAGTTTACATATAACAACCGGAGTTTGCCTGATCCATCGCTATTAATCGGCAGCACTTTAGCCTCTGAAAAACCTAAAGTCCTTATGGTTATTCCTTTAAGGTTTGAAAAATATCAGTACGGCAGCGGCAGTAATGCCGTTATATACGAAACTTCCGGAGAACCCGGCAATTTAAGCGCAAAAGCGTACAGCCCTTCGCTTGCGCCAAGTTCAAATTGACGACAAAAAATGTTAAACTTCTGAGCTTAAAATTCTGTTTACAGCGGGTCGGGACTGGACGGCAGATTAAGCCATTTAGCAGACGTTTAAGAAATATTTTAAACATGAAACGCTTCACGGCGGACGAAAAATAGCAACTTGACAAACCAAGTTTGGCCAATTGACAAAGGGCATCCTATTAGCTATAATAATACCTGCACATTGACGGATTGTCTTAGATTTTTAAACAAATAAATCCAATAACTAATATACAATGCCTATGGACCGCGCCAAAAATTACCCCTTATTTATAAACGGGGAATGGATAGAAAAACAAGAAACTTACGATTTAATAAATCCCTTTAACAATGAAGTTGCGGGCTTATTAAGCAAGCCGGATAAAGCCGATATCGAATCAGCCGTTTCTTCTGCCGAAAAGGGTTTTTTAAAAATGAAAAATCTTCATGCCTATGAAAGGTATGAAATCTTAGAAAAAACAGGGAAAATTTTAGAACGAAATTCAAAAGAAATAGCCCGTTTTATCTCTCTTGAAGTCGGCAAGGCCTTGAAATATTCCATAATCGAAACGCAAAGGGTGGTTAATTTATTTAAACTTGCCGCCGAGGAGGCAAAAAGGATACACGGAGAAACTGTTCCGATGGACATTGTTAAGGGGTTCGAGAATAAAATCGCTTTTTATATGAGAATCCCGATAGGTATTATTGCCGCCATCACCCCTTTTAATTTTCCGATAAACCTTCCCGCGCACAAGATTGCTCCGGCAATAGCCGCGGGCAATAGCATAGTTTTTAAACCATCCATAAACGGTTCTATCGCCGCTCATTATCTTGTCAGCGCTTTAATCGAAGCAGGTTTGCCAAAAGAGGCCATAAACCTTTTGTATGGCGATAAGGATACGGGGGAAGCAGTTGTCTCAAATGAAAAGATACGAATGATCAGTTTTACCGGAAGCCCCAAAGCGGCAAAAGAGATAATGTCAAAGGGCGGGCTTAAAAAATATACTATGGAACTTGGCAGTAATTCCGCCCTCATTATCGATATATCGGCAAATATTATTGAAGCGGCAAGAAAGGCCGTAGTAGGGTCGTTTTATAATTCAGGGCAGGTCTGCATTTCACTTCAAAGAATATATGTCCACAAAAATATCGAAAAAGAGTTTATAGAGCATTTTATTAAGGAAACTAAAAAATTAAAAACAGGCGATCCCGCAGATGAAAATACCGATATAGGTCCGATTATTAATCCCGGGGCAAAACAGAGAATAGTCCAATGGGTTGACGAGGCGGTTAAAGAAGGGGCGAGGGTTGAACTTGGGGGTGATTTTAACGGAAACATTATGAATCCAACCATATTTTCTAATGTTAAGCCTAAAATGAAAATATCCTGTCTCGAGGTATTTGCTCCAATCGTTTCGGTCGTCGGCTTTAACGAAATTACCGAGGCGGTTCATTTTGTAAATGATTCCATATATGGTCTTCAGGCAGGCGTCTATACGAATGACATTAAAAACGCCCTGTATTGCGTTAAACACATAGATGTGGGCGGAATATTAATAAACGACATTCCGACAACAAGGGCAGATCATCAGCCTTATGGCGGAGTTAAAGAATCTGGGCTCGGCAGGGAAGGAATAAAATATGCGCTGGAAGAAATGACAGACCTTAAATTTATCAGCTTTAGTTGATTTTAATTTTATTATTACGGCGCGTCTTTCTTTTCGTTTGTATTTAAATCAAAAGCTTTTTTAAAAAATATTTCCGCCTCGTTTGATTTCCCCGAATTTTTTAAGCATCTTGCGTATTCATAAAAATACCTCGGGTTATTCGGATTGTATGCCGTTGCTTTCTTTAAATATTTCAAGGCGCTGTTATAGTAAAGCATTAATTCGTTATAAATTTTTTCGTTATAAATGGAATTATATATGCTCCTATCCCCGCCAATACTTTCAAAATCCTTTACTTCCAAGAGCTTTTCCTCATTGTTAATATAAAATAAATCTATTAATTCATCTAAAATAAACAGTCCGGTCATAAAAAATATTTCATCCTTTGAATAGTATCCCTCGGCTCTTTCTTTCCATAATTTAAGTATTCGAAAGAATCTTTCGTATAATTCGTTGAACGAATTAATATCAAATCCGCCTGATACATTTTCCTTTTTCTTTCTCCTGAATTCTTCGAAGGGGTCTTCCTCTCCCATTTGCAAATGCGCATCCCTTAAATAGCTTTCCATTTCCTCATTATATGCCAAAAACGGAATCTCCCTGCTAAAAATCATTAAGTTGTAGAAAAATGTTAATTTGCCGAATTCTTTATTTTCAAATAAAAATTTACATAAATCATAAAGATATGGGGTAAAATAATCTTTGTCCTTCACTCTGGGAGACATTTTCCACATTTCCGCATATACGGCTATAAGCTCATCAGTGTATTTTTTGTTATATTTTGCGAGCTTTTTAAAACCCCCGATAAGTATTTCATAGTAATTGCATATTATTTTATCGAACAATATCCTTTTTCCGTTTTCATCCAATTCCTTATCGTTTTTATTATATTCGCCGTCTATGTCGTACGATTGTCTGAATGCATCGATATGCTCTTTTAATAAATCATATTTTTTTGCTTCATTTGAGGCGGTTTCCGTTTCCGCTGGACTTGCGTCTTGCAGGACTTGCGTTTCGTTTTCGTTAGTATTTTTCATATTGTCAAATCTTTCCATATAAATTAAATTTTGAATTTTATAGGCTTGTTGCCAATTCTTTAATAAAGTTATTTAATGCCGCTTTAACGATATTTTTGTCCTCATCGTTATTCATCGCCGTCTTTGCCGCAATTAATCTGAACTCCTCGGCGGTTTTTTGATCTATAAACAGCAGCTTAATCTCGTCCGGTTTATTTATTAACATATTGAGCCTTAAAGCGGAATTAGATTCCACCTCTAACTTTAAACTGTTTAAAAATATTTTATCGCTCAAATTTAATCCTCCCGTCTTGCTTACAATATTTTCGGCGTTTTTTTCCTCCATATTTACGGTATTATCTTTTGCGTTTGTGATTTTGGAATTATATAATTCCCTGTACACGGAACTATTTTTATCTAAAAGAAGTTTATAGGAATCGACAAGTTTATGGATGTTTTCGCTTAACGCGATGTAGTTTTTTACATTTTCGTTTCCCCCGTCCTGAAGTTGTGTAATATGATGCACTTGAATTTTATCCAAGTTTTTGCCTTCTATATTCATATGCAATATATCCCTCGTTTTTACATAATCTTTAATTTTTTGCCAGTTGTGGATAGATTCCATTTCGATAATATTTTTCCCGTCAATATTAACCTTGACATTTTTAAACCCGTCGGTTATTTTTTTGTAATCCCGCAATATTCCAAGGGACGGCTTTAGATCATTACGGATGCCCTTGCCGGTTTGCGCTTCGCTATTAAAATTATAGACGGACGGCGTTTCTTTGATAAAGTATTCTACTTTTTTATAATCGTTAGAATGTTTAATTATAATGGTTCCCGGACAATATTTCTCCGGGTCGATATTTATATTATTTCCCTTTAGGGAAAAGTAATTTTTCAAAGTCAAATCGGATAATTTAAATTCATTGTTAAAATTATTATCGGCCCCAAAATTATTTGCCTTTCTTGCAAGATTAATTTCAATAAATTTATCTTTAGACATTATTATATTTTTAATCGTGGTATTCCTTCCGTATGCCGTCATTGATTGGAACGATGCCCCTTGAACTTCAATAAAATTATTTTTAAGAAATATGCCGTTATAATTATTCCTGACATCCTTATCGACAAAACCGTAAGTATTGCACAAAAAATCCTCGTCGTTTTTAATTATAAAGCCGGAATTTAAAAGCGATTTAATCTCCCGTTCCCCGTTCTCGATATCCTTGAATTTGTTCTTATTTTCTAAAGAATGGGATAAACCGTCTTTACTTTCATTTTTGATTTTACCGCCCAGAAATTTATTGTCTTCCACGATATTAAGTTCCATTACGACATTGCTCCTTATCATTTTTCGAACAATATTATGATAAATATTTACGATAAAATTAATATATCATTATAATGTTTCAATATTATGACAGTTTTGTTAAATTTGCGTTAAATTTTTGTTAAATTTATGTGTAAAAACGATTAAAAAAATTAGGGAAATATGTTAATATATAACATTGCCGTTATCCTTTAAGGTATAACCGGATTAAAATGAAAATAAATTTAAATGATAATCTATAAAGAATATGAATAAAAATAGTAAGTTATATATTTACAACACCGCCTCCTCGTCAAAGGAGCTTTTTAAACCTATCGAAGGGAACAGGGTCTTAATGTATGTTTGCGGAATTACCGCTTACGACCTGTCCCATATCGGGCATGCGCGCGCATACATTACCTTTGATATAATATACAGATATTTAAAACGGCTTGGTTATGATGTTGTATATGTGAGGAATTTTACCGATATAGACGACAAGATAATCAAAAGGGCGAATGAAGAGAATACCACCGTAAGTTCGATTTCCGAAAAATATATATGTGAATATCATAAAGATATGAATGCGCTTTCCCTTTTGCCGCCCGCATATGAACCAAGGGCTACCGAAACCGTTAAAGAAATGATCGATTTAACGAAAGGCCTTATAAATAAAGGTCATGCGTACGAGAAAAACGGGGATGTTTTTTTTAGGGTGAACTCTTACAAAGGATACGGAAAGCTTTCGCACAAAAACTTGGGCGAACTTTTGGCCGGCGCAAGAATCCCGTTAAACGAAGAAAAGGAAAACCTTCTAGATTTCGCTCTCTGGAAGAGGTCGAAACCGGGCGAGCCGTCATGGGACAGCCCATGGGGAAAAGGCAGGCCGGGCTGGCATATAGAATGCTCTGCGATGAGTATGAAGTTTCTGGGAGAAAGCATAGATATTCACGGGGGAGGGTCAGATTTGATATTTCCGCATCATGAAAACGAGATAGCCCAATCCGAAAGCTATACGGGAAAAAAGTTTGTGAATTACTGGATTCATAATGGATTTGTTAATATAAATAACGAAAAGATGTCTAAATCGCTTAAAAATTTTATTACGGTCAGGGATTTGCTTGAAAAATACAATCCCGAGGTTATAAGGCTTTTTTTTATGTTTACCCATTACAGGTCGTTTATAGATTTTTCGTTTGAGGGGCTTGAAAGCGCAAAACATAGCCTTGCAAGGCTTTATCAGGCTATAAATTTATATAAAGGTTTTAAAGACAAGGTAGATAAGGGCGGCATTAAGATTAACTATTTATTAAACGGGGAAACGGAAGAAATTAAAGATTTTAATAACGATTTTTATGATGCGATGAATGACGATTTCAATACTTCTTCGGCTTTATCGGTGATATTCAACCTCGTAAGAAAAATTAATAAAATTATTAACGATTCTTTATTGAGCGGCTCTATAAACCATAATGACTTAAATTTTTTGGATAAAGCGCTATTACTTATCCCCTTAGTTTCGGACATATTTGGAATTTTAAAAGAAAATCCTGAACTTTTCATTGAAACGAACCTTAAAGATACATCAAAAATATCTTTAACGGAGGAAGAAATACAGGCTTTTATTGAAAAACGCAATATGCTTAGGCAGAAAAGGGAATATAAATCGGCGGATGAAATTAGAAATATGCTGCTGAAAAAAGGGGTATTACTGGAAGATTCCAATTATGGAACCACTTTTAAAACAATAAACGGATAAAAAGAAAATCATCCCCCTTTACTATATAATGTCAGGGGAGGGATGGGGCGGGGTATATATGAATATTAAAGAAATGGCGGATGAATTTCTTGTTTGCCCAAAATGCCATGGACATCTTGAGTTCATGTCGGTGCGGGAGGATGACAAGAATGAAAAAAAGATATTGGCTTGCAATGCTTGCGGCGTATATTATCCAATCGAGGATGACATCCCGATACTTCTCATAGAAGAAGCCAAAAAAATAAATAAATAACCTGCTAATTAATTCATAAATGGATAATTTTGTAAAAATCAAACAAACTCTAGCGCTTGACGAAGCCCTTTTTTTAAAAATAAAAGAAAATATTTTTAGCGGCGGCAATGCAAACGGCGATAATTTAAGACCTAAAAAGTTCTGGCTTTTTGCCGAATCGCTTGGCGAATTCAGACGGGCTTTATACATTATAGGCATTATTAATAATATATCGGAAAAAAATAACGATAAAAATAAACCGCTATTTTTTATTAGTTTTAAGACAAATTCCACTTATGCCCTTGCTAAAAAAATATTAAATCCGCCCGCGGATTTTAACAATATAATATATTTTTTTCATCCGTCCGGTATTTTTAAAAAATTGCCGAACCTTTATGTATCGACAATTAAGCCGGATTATTTTATATCTATCGAACACCCCGTATCTAATAAGTTAATCAGGGAACTTTTAAATGTTAACGCAAAGATATGTTTCCTCGATATAAATCCGCTCTTTTTTAAAAAAATCAGGACCCTGTCCTTAAAACATTCGCAAACTATTTTTATAACGGTATCCGGCGAGGGTAATAAAATTTTTTTAGAAAAAATTATATATTCGGATTCTTTAAATAATCCATTTCTAATAACCGTTTTACCGGATTTTTTAAAATTTAATTTAGATTTGGATAATAACGGGAATAATATGGAAGTTAGACGCGATAACAATAAAGACTTAGTCATATCTTTCGTATCCATTCATAAAAATGAATCAAAGTTTATCCTCGAAATGATTAAAGAAATCACACTTGACAAGGACTTAAATCAAAACCGTAATTTAAAATTTATCTTTGCTCCAAGAAATATAAAAATTTCATCGAAATTATTTAAAATTGCCTCAAATTTAAATCTTAAACCTGCATACCTTAAAAATATTAACGATAAAGATATAAGGGCGGGATTTCTGAAAAATAATAGTTTTCAATCGCTTATCGTTGACGATTACGGCAGCCTTGGCGGCATATATCCGTTATCCGATATCGTGTATGTAGGTAAAAGCCTGTATGAAAGCGAAAGAGGGGGGCATAATATATTAGAGCCGGCTTCATTCGGAAAGGCTGTAATAACCGGAAGTTACGCGTCTAATTTTCGCGATGTCGTTAACTCTATGGTAAAAAATAACGCCGTAGCGGTTATCACGGAGCGGGATTTTAAAAATACTTTATATAAACTTATAAATGATGATATATACAGGCGGGATACCGGCTTAAACGCTTTAAACTATTATCTCGAAAAAAGGGATAAATCAAAAGAGGCTTTAATTAACTATTTATCCGCTAATTTTATAAAACCTTAAATCCCTGTAAAAATAAAAAACTTTTACTTATAACAATAATGTCTATAACAATAATATGAACCTGCCTATATTAGTTTTAATGTCTAAATCGGCTTTGCTCTTCTTAATATTTTTCTTTTTATTTTTATACATAAGGGTAAAACTTTTTAAATTAAAAATTAGTTTTTTAAATTTTGAACCGTCTAAAAGGCACAAAAACCTTGTTGAATTAAACGGAATAATACATTTTCATACGGTTTATTCGGACGGCTCGGGAAAAATCGAGTATATCATTGAAATTGCAAAAAGGCTTAAAGCCGATTTTTTAATTTCATCCGATCATAATACCTTAAAGCCAAAATATGACGGCTTAGAGGGTTATTACGGCAGACTTCTTTATTTTGCCGCCGAAGAAATAAATACCGGGTTCGGACATCTTTTGGCGATCGGCATAAATGATGAGATTAAAAAGGGGGATTACTTCGATGTGCTGTCCAAAATTAAAAAACAAAACGGCGTTTCTATAATTTGCCACCCGCACAACTGGTGGACTCCATGGAAAAATTTTAAGGTGAAAGGTTATGACGGGATTGAAATCATAAACCTTGATTCACAGTGGAGAGGGATGAACCCTTTGTACATATTTCTTGTTTTTTTAACATACAGGATAAATCCGTTTTATGCCATGCACTTTTTATCGCATAAACCGAAAAAAACCATAAAATTTTGGGATAGCGTTCAAAAACATAAGGATTTAAAAACGGGCATAGCCTCGACGGATGCGCATTCCAATGTTAAAATAACAAAGAATTTTAAGATTAAAATGCCTAAATACGAGGAGTTGTTCACGGTTGCAAGGACTCACATTTTGCTTGATAAAAAGCCCTCGGGAGATCAAGATAACGATAAAAAACTTATAGCAGGGGCAATAAAAAACGGAAAATGTTATTTTTCATACGATATGTTTGGACACCCGCAAGGTTTTTATTTCGAGATATTTTACGATGATAAGTTTTATGTTAGCGGCGATACATTAAATATGGACAAAAAAGATAAAAATGCTATAATATATTCCGGCATTAAGATTAATCCTAAAAAAAATAGATTTGTTATAAGCCTGTTTCATAACGGCGCGAGGATATTTTCTTCCAAAAATAAAGATTTGGCGTACAAAATAGAACCGGTTTCTCGTTCATCGTTTTTTAGGGTTGAGATAGATGTATATTTCGGATGGAAGAAAATAACATATCTTTATTCCAATAATATCGAAGTTTATCGGACTATTCCAGATTAAGTTTACCGGTTAAATATAACAAATTAGATATATCTTAATCCTGCATTAGAATTAATTTGGCTGGATTCCCGCCTACGCGGGAATGACACTTGTGGGTTAAAATCTCAATCCTCGCATAGTCATTCCCGCGAAAGCGGGAATCCAGAATTTGCATAGTCTTAAAGTAAATTATATAATTTCTAACGCAGGATTAAGGAATATAATAAAAATGATTGACATAGAGAAAATTAGATAAAGAATTTGTCTGGCATCCCTTTACTCAGATGCTAAACTGGGAAAATGAGCAAAACATTATTATAGAAAGGGGTGAAGGGGTTTATCTTTACGATATTCGCGGCAACAGGTATATAGACGGCGTATCGTCTCTGTGGGTAAATATCTTTGGACACAATAACAGGGAATTAAACGAAGCTATTAAGGAACAGGTTGATAAAATATCCCACAGCACGCTTCTTGGGCTTGCAAATGTTCCATCCGCTATTCTTGCCCAAAAACTTATAGAAATTGCCCCAAAAAATCTAAAAAAGGTTTTTTATTCCGATTCGGGTTCGACATCGGTTGAAATAGCCTTGAAGGTTGCGTTTCAATATTTTAAACAAAGCGGCGCAAAGTTTAAAAATAAGCAAAAAATCATAGCGGCAACCTCCGCTTATCACGGAGATACTCTAGGAAGCGTTTCGGTAGGCGGGGTAGAGCTGTTTCATTCCATTTATAAGCCTCTCCTTTTTGACGCCATAAGAATTACATACCCTTATTGCTACAGGTGTCCATTTAATCTTAAATATCCGGACTGCGAACTTCACTGCGCCAAGGAAGCCGAAAAGGTTATCGGCTTTCATGCGGATGAGGCATGCGCGCTAATTATCGAACCTATGATACAGGGAGCCTCGGGCATGATAACTATGCCGATCGGATATATGAAAAAAATAGAAAAGGCATGCAAGGATAATAATGTTCTTTTGATATTGGACGAAGTCGCAACGGGGTTTGGCAGAACCGGCAAAATGTTTGCCGCCTTTCACGAGGATATTCATCCCGATATAATGTGTATTGCCAAAGGAATTACAGGAGGGTATCTCCCGATGGCGGCGACGCTTTTTACCAAGGAAATTTATGAAGGGTTTCTGGGAAATTATGAAGACAATAAAACTTTTTTTCATGGGCATACTTATACGGGGAACCAGCTTGCCGCCGCTGCTGCCGTCAAATCCGCCGAGCTTTTCGAAAAATATGACCTGCTGAATAAAATTAAGCCCTTAATACCCTTTTTTAACGAAACCCTTAAGGACTTTAAGCTGCTTAACATCGTGGGAGATGTAAGAAACATAGGGCTTATGGCGGGCATAGAATTGGTCAAAGACGGAAACACAAAGGAAACTTTCGCACAAAAAGAAAGAATAGGGCATAAAGTTATTCTTAAGGCGCGGGATATGGGTGTTATCATAAGGCCGCTCGGCGATGTTATCGTCATAATGCCGCCCCTTATCATTGACAGGCAAACCCTTGACACGCTCTTATCGGTAGTTTACGACTCTATCAAGTCCGTAAACATAAATTAGCGGGGAAGCATGACTTGGAATCTTAAAGACTTAAATAAAGGCTATATTGGAATTTTTATACATTGGGCGCTTTCTTTAGGGTATCCGGGCATTATTTTTTTAATGATTCTGGAGTCTTGCGCCCTTCCCGTTTCATCCGAGGTTGTTTTAGGGTTTTCCGGTTTTTTATCGGGAGAGGGTAAGATAAATTTTTATCTTGTGGTTTTGAGCGCAACCGTCGGAACATTTATCGGCTCATCCCTGCTTTATTATATCGGAAAAAAGGGCGGAAGACCGTTAATCGAAAAATACGGGCGATATTTTCTTATTAATAAAAAGGATATGGATAAAGCAACCGCGTGGTTTAAAAAATATGGGAGTCTTGCGGTATTTGTCGGCGTTTGCCTGCCTGTCATAAAAACCTATATAGGTTTTCCGCCGGGCGCTTCCCTTATGAATTATAAAAAATTTAGCTTTTACATCATATCAGGTTCCCTTGTTTATAATACGGGTATAACATATTTAGGTTTGATAGTGGGGAAAAATATAAAGGTTATCCTCCCATACTTTAGCAAATTTGGAACCTTCATAATATTGATTGTTGCAATATTTATAACAATATACCTTTACAGGCATATCAAATCGGCGCTCAAAAATTAACCGTTACGGGGGGGACACCGCGGGTATGGATATATTTTTCAATAAGAATAAGAACCCTCATCCTGCCGCAACCGCCCGCTTTGCCGCTTACGGCGAAATAGTTTCTAATTTTGCCTTTACGCCTTTTAATTCTAAAAAACGAAAGGGGACGCAAGACGGCAAAGCCGCCAAGAATGCAAATCTTGTAAATTTTAATATAGCATTACTTGCGGTATCTTTAATCTTATCTATAATTCTCGTTGCTTTATTAAATAAAAGTACGATTATTAACCCTGTCCTTATTTTTACGGAATATATTTGCATATGGATAATATTATTCCTATTTTTAACGGTTTTTAAAAATAAGATTAATAGTGATATAAATATAAGTCAAAAAATTGACGCAAAAAATTTACCCGATAATTTTAAAAATAGCTTATATAATATATCTTGCCAAACCGAGATTTATAAAAAAAATAAGCCGTTTGACCTGGGTATTTTAAGCGGAAATAAAAAATTTCCGAATCTGCTAATCGGGCTTGATAGGAAAAAAAGGTTTGAACATACGCTCATTGTTTCTCCTACCGGAGGCGGAAAGACATCCCGCTACATAATTCCTAATATTATAAATGACGCAAAATATGCCAATTTAAGCATATTTACGATAGACATCGACAGCCCTTACCTTTATGAATCCGTTAAAAAAGAATTAGCAGAATCCGGGAAAAGAATCGCGCATTTTGATCCTTACTTTCCGGTGCGGCAGGGCGGCGCCCTTCAAGGAATCCATTTTAATCCCTTAATAGACAGGCAAAAAAAGCATCTTTCGAACGATAAGCTGTATAATTTATCTTCCTTGCTTTTTTATCCCGATAAAACGGAAATAACCGGCGGAGATGCGCATGCCCACAGGTATTATTCAAAAAGGTCGTCCGATATATTTTACGGATGCCTTTTGTATCTTAAATACAAATATGAGGTTAAATATTTTAATCTTGTTACCGTTAAGAGTTTCTTTGAAAAGGGCATTAAATTCGTCGAAAGAGAAATAACTAAATTTGACGGGGAAAATAATAAAAAGATAAAAGAATTATTTAATAACTTTTTGGAACTTCCGCCTTTCGAAAGAGCAAAGATTATCACGGACATATTAAATACCCTTGATTTTTTAAATGACGAAAATGTCGCTGCTTATTTTAAAAGCAATGCCGATGGGGGTAATAACGAAAACAGCGAAACCGAAAGCGGGGATTTTTTTATCGAGGATTTTTTCGAAAACGACACACTCTTTATAATCGGCATACCGAAGGAAAAGATAAATTCCGGCGGGGCAAAACTTATGTCATTTATAACCGGTATTTTTATAAACGAAATATATGAGGATAGAAGAAAAAGGTTAAGAGCCGGTACCTGCGGAATCAATGCCTGCGAAAATAAAAGGAACGAACCTCGCGACATCTTTATGTATTTAGACGAGTTTCCCGCGTTATCTTTAAATAACTTCGATGTCGAACTTGCGAACTTAAGGAAAACAAACACCGCCGTGTGTTTAACCGTGCAGGATATCGCCTTTATAAAAAGCAGGTACGGGGATGTTTCTTTGATCGCGTCCAATATAGGAACCCATATCGTAATGGGTCACGCAAGCCATGAAACATGTAAATATTATTCTGGATTGTCGGGGGAAAAATATGTATTTCACAAAGAATTAATAAAAAAAGATATTAAGTTTTTATGGTACGATGCCCTTCATGAAACGCCGGTCGCATCCGGTTTGTATCCGCTGATATCCCCGGACGAAATAAAAAATATGGACATGGACAGTGTCTTAATCTATACAAAATACATTAATCCGTTTATATTAAATTTGAAGCCGTGAGTGTTGAGTCTTCTCCTCTTATTTTTGCAGGTTGATGGCGCTAATTATTGAAGCGGCAAGACTTTTATAGTACGCTTATCTTAGCCTCGTCTATAGTTTTTTTTTAAGTCCGTTTTTCAACAGGCTAATTGTCGGCTTTGATTTGATTATGATATAAACTAATGATTTAAAGTTTTTTTGGGTTTGACTAAAGTTACTCATATTATTTATAATCTATATATTATGATAACAATTATAATAGACGGATATAACTTCATTTTCAACTCATATTTTAAAATCAATGTTAAATCAGAGAAGCTCCAAAAACTGAGAGACGATACCGTCAATTTTTTATCGAAATATTATAATGTAAAAAAAAATAAAGTGATAGTAGTTTTTGACGGGTATAATACGCTTGAATTGTCGGAATCGAGGTATGTTCTTCAAAATATCGAAATAATATATTCCAAAAAGGACGAAAAGGCGGACGATGTTATTGTAAGACTTGCAAAAGGGTATGAAAATTCTATTGTCGTCACGAATGACAATGAAATCAGAAGGAGCGTTGAGGGCGTGAACTGTTCGTGTATGAGCCCCGAAGAATTTAAAATGCTTGCAGGAAATATTATTAACGGCGGTTATAGCGATATTGCTCCGCACTGCGTTGAGGATGAGGATATGTCAAATCGCAAGAAAAAAGGGAATCCGCACAGGCTTTCGAAGAAGGAAAGGCTTAAGATTAAAAAAATTAAGAAAATTTAAATATTTTATTTAATTGGGCGTTATTTTTGTAAAGGCTTTTTTTATTTGTGCTATCTGCGAAGCTAACCTTGCGTCTATTTCACCAAAATCAGTTTTTATTATAACACAAGTATAACACAAGATTTAAATAATTATTATCCCTTTTTATATTTTTTATGCGATGAATTGTATATAATTAACGCAATTATATACTAATTATTCTTTAAATCATTTATTTTATTCATTAAATATGGAACTAATAATTTGATTATGATATAATTTCACTGTATTAAATTAGATTAATATTAAACGAGGAAAGTTTAGAAGGGCTTAATACCCTGTTAAATTAACAAAAACGGACAAAACAGGATTTTTATTTATGAATAATACTTTAACGGCGGCTTCTTATCCAAGCTCAAGAATAAACAAAGAACAGGCCGTCAATCTTTTTAGGAAGAAAAATATTCTCGAACTTGGAAGGATGGCAGGTGAAATAAGAAAAGATAAACATCCGCAAAACATAGTTACTTTTATTATCGACAGGAATATCAACTATACCAATATCTGTACATCTAAGTGTAAATTTTGCGCTTTCTATAAAGAGCCGCAGGATAAGGACGCTTATGTTTTAAACGATAACGATATTTTTAAAAAAATTAGAGAAACGGTGGATTTAGGCGGGACTCAAATTTTACTGCAGGGAGGATTAAATCCGGATATCGGTTTTGATTATTATTTAAATCTTTTATCCGCAATTAAGGAAAAATTTAATATTCACATACATGCCTTTTCTCCGCCCGAAATTTTTTACTTGGCGGATGCAAATAGTATTACCGTCAAGGAAACGATTCTTCTTTTAAAAGATGCCGGACTGGGTTCCATTCCCGGCGGCGGCGGCGAAATATTAGTCGATAGAGTGAGAAAGAAAATAAGCCCGAATAAAATAGGTGCCGGCATTTGGCTTAAAGTGATGGAAGAAGCTCACAGCGCAGGTTTGCATTCATCTGCCACAATGATGTTCGGAACCATAGAAACGGATGAAGAGATTATAGAGCATCTCTTTAAACTTCGCGACCTTCAGGATAAAACAGGCGGCTTCAGGGCATTCATCCCGTGGAGTTTTCAAAGCAAGCATACAAAATTAAACCCCAAAGGCGTATATGGATACTATTATCTTAAAGTACTGGCAATTTCCAGGATAGTCCTCGATAATTTTGACAACATTCAGTCCTCATGGGTCACGCAGGGAATAAAAATGGGCCAGGCTGCGTTAAGTTTTGGCGCAAACGATATGGGTTCGACGATGATAGAAGAAAATGTCGTTAAAGCGGCAGGGACTCAAAATGTCATGGCTGACGAAAAAATTATGGTAAAGCTTATTAAAGATGCAGGATTTATTCCCGCCCAGAGATTTAATAACTATGATATAGTAAAATTTTATTAAACCCTGATTTTGCAATAGAAATTTAATTTTCTGGATTACCGCTTCGCTCTCGGCTTTCAGCCTCGTGAAGTTTCAAAGAAACTTTCCCGCTGAAGCGGGTTGGGACACCCGTTGGGTTAAAACCTCAATTCTCACATAGTCATTCCCGCGAAAGCGGGAATCCAGTATTTACATATAAAAGAAACATTTAAATATTTTCTATTGCAAAATTAAAGTTAAATTATATTGGATAATTTTACAAAAAAGTATGTTATAATAAATCCCATTAATCAGTTATTTAAGTTAACTTAAAATTAAACAATTTATTCAATATCCTCAAAAGAAAAGGAGTTGTTGTCTTTGAATGAAGAAAAACTGTTATATTTTAAAAACATCCTTAGCAAAAAATTAGAGATGCTGCTTGACGAAGCCCTTAAAACCGTGGATACCATGTCAAAAGAAGACGATAATTTTCCGGATCCGACTGATAGAGCCACTTTAGAATCGGATAGGAATTTTGAACTTCGCATCAGAGATAGGGAAAGGAAACTTATATCGAAAATAAAAGAGGCGCTAGAAAGAATAGAAAACGGGACTTACGGCATTTGTACGGAATGCGGGGAAGAAATATCGGAAAAAAGACTAGGATCGCGTCCTGAAACTACGATGTGTATTATATGCAAGACAAAAGAAGAAGAACTTGAAAAGAAATCCCATATTTCATAAATGTTGAAGCGGGCCACCCGCCCGTACGTTTTTCTTTAAAGGGGAGAATGTTCTATGAATGTCCTATTTATGAGTTCGGAGTTTTTTCCTTTTGCCAAGACAGGCGGTCTTGCCGATGTTTCCGAAGCCATTGCCTTAAATTTAGTTAAAAAGGGGATAAATGTTGCCGCATGTCTTCCTTACTATAATCAGGTTCAAAAACAAAATTTAAGAATGACGGGGAAAATTCTTAAAATGGAAATAGAAATTTCCCGTGAGTGCGTTAAAATATTTGAAGATAAAAAGAATATAGCAAAGGAATTAAAATTTTTTGACATCCTTCCTTACAAATATAAAGGCGTAAATATATATTTCTTTAAAAACGATTATCTTTTTAATAGAGAATTTATATATGGACTTGCAGATAAAGATTACGAGGATAATCTTTTAAGATTTTCCCTGTTTTGTCAGGTTAGCCTTGCTTTTTTTAAGGATAATAACATAAAATTCGATATTATCCATGCTAATGATTGGCAAACCTCTTTAATCCCGATTTTTTCAAAATTTAAATTTAGATTGCCTTCTAAAATTTTACTCACAATCCATAATCTTGGTTATCAGGGAATATTTCCAAAAGAACAATTTCCTTGCACGGGCATTAACAGCAGCTTATTTAATCCCGAAGGTCTGGAATATTTCGACAAGATTAACCTGCTTAAAGGCGGCATAGAATTCAGCGATACGGTTAACACCGTAAGCAAAAAATATTCTGCGGAAATTCAAACGGAAGAATTCGGCTTTGGTTTATCGGGAGTTCTTAAAAATAAAGAAAAAATATACGGAGTATTAAACGGCATAGATTATGACGAATGGAACCCCGAAATGGATAAATATATTAATAAAAACTATAGCGCCAAAAATTTTAAAACGGGTAAAAAGTCGTGCAAAAGGGATTTGCTTAATATATTTTTCGGCAAAGAAAAGTCGAAAACCCTTATCGACAAGCCTTTATTGGGTATAGTTTCAAGGCTGGAAGACCAAAAAGGCTTCGATATTTTTATAAAAATTATCAGCCGTTTGGTTGAAAAAGGATGTATAATTGCTGTTCTTGGGGAGGGGGGAAGGGGGATTGAGGATGAATTTAAAAAAATTGCGGAAACATATCCGGGCGAGTTTGCCGTTAAAATTATTTACGACAATCCAACAGCCCACAAAATGGAAGCCGGGAGCGATTTTTTAATTATGCCTTCAAAATACGAACCTTGCGGTCAGAGTCAGATGTACGGCATGAAATACGGAACTATTCCGATAGTCCGCGCCACAGGCGGCTTAGACGACACTATCATAAGCTATGACGGTTCAAACATTAATATTGCGACGGGATTTAAGTTTTATAAATTCGACGCTTCGGAATTGGAAAAAGTTATTTCAATAGCGGTAGGTATTTATTATAATGATAAAAAAACATTGAATAGCATTATAACGAATGCTATGAATTTAAACCTTTCATGGGATAAAAGAATCGACGATTATATATCCCTTTATAACGATATGCTAAACATTAAACATTAAATACGGAATTATAAATAACAGGCAACGCAACATGAAAAAATTAGAGGTTATATAAAATAAAATTTGGCTGACGATTTTAAATTTTACACAGAATTAATAGTTCGATATGAAGAAACGGATGCGATGTCGGTTGTCTATTACGGCAAATACTTCGTTTTCTTTGAAGTGGCGAGAACTGAATATCTTAAAAATATCGGTTATAACTATGTAAATATCGAACGGGACGGATTTTATTTTGTCGTTGCGGAATCTAACTGTAAATATTTTAACCCTGCAAGATACGATGACGATTTAAAAATTTTTGCAAAAATAGAATATGTTAAAAATTCGAGTTTTAATTTTTTATATAATATTGTTAAAAAAAGTAAAAATGAAAATGAAAATTCAAGCGAACCGGATGCAAATATAGCAAAAGGCAATACCGTTTTGGTCTGCGTGGACAATGAGGGTTTCAGGCCGCGTAGAATTCCCGATTATCTTAGAAAGGCGATACAAAACTTTGAGGGTTTTTAGTAGGGTTTTATATGAAGGACTACTATTCGATTTTAGAAATTCAGGAAAATGCCGCCGAAACATTAATTAAAAGCCAGTATAGAAGGCTTGCATCCGTATATCATCCGGATAAAAACCCAAATAACACCGATAAATTTTTGGATTTGAACGAGGCTTACAGGATATTGATGAACAGGGCACTCAGAGAATCATACGACAGGGACTTTAAAGAATTTAATAATCTAAAAAAATCCAGATCAGGGGATAAAATTATTCCTTACAGGACAAGGTTGAGGGATGGCGGAAATGTCAATATAGAGATAGATTTTACCGATGATGTTATAAACTCAAAGGATGGGGAATTTATTACTAAAACCATACAATTGCAAAGGTATGTAAATTGTCCCGACTGCGGCGGAGAAGGCAGGGAAAGAGGCACGCTTGCTATAATCTGCCCTCAGTGCGGCGGTTCCGGCATGGTTAAAAACCGCGATACGAAGATTAACGAAGTTTGCCAGGATTGCGGCGGATACGGCGATATATTCCTATATAAATGCAAAATATGCAATGGTATGGGCAGAATAAAAAAATCCGAAGAAATTACGCTGGAATTTAAAAAAGATGATATATTAAATAGCGTCGCCGCGAACGGTAACGATAACAACAATAAAATTATAATATTTAGCGGCAGGGGAGACGATGGAGTTTTTGGCGGAAAAAACGGAAACCTGACGGTTTCGGTTAAGATTGACGATAATATTTTGAATAAGATAAATAATCTCCATAAAGGTTTTTTTATTAAGAGATTATTTTCAAAAAAATAACAATGCCGATTTGCACGGATTGCGGCAACTTTTATGCCTGTACTAATATCAATACCGAAATGTAAAAGATGAGAATAATAAGCGAAGTAAGTTCCATAATCCTTATCCCTCTTAAAATATCTTCCTTACCCGCCCTACCGTAATATTCGAATCCGATAACTGGTCTTTTGCTTATCTTTCCGCCGTAATAATTTATGCCGCCTAATTTTATCCTTAAAGAGCCTGCCATAACAGATTCGAGCTGGCCTGCATTTGGGCTTGGGTGTAAATTTTTAAATTTTTTCCACGACTTTAACGCATTTTTAATGTCATAATTTTTGCTAAAAACTCTCAAAATAACAACGGATAAAATCATAAAAAACGCCGTTAATCGAAACGGAATATAATTTAACATATCGTCAAGTTTAGCCGAAAACTTCCCAAACCGCATATACCTTTCATTTTTATAACCGACCAGCGAGTCCGTAAGATTGGCGGTCTTATAAATTACCGCAAGGGTTAACGCAAAAACTAACGGGAAGTTCACACTCCAATTTCCTTCGCCACTTTTAATCCACCACCCAATCAAAAATCCGGCTACTATATAAAAAAACACTGATCCGATGCCGTCCCCGGTATTTTCGGCAATGGATTCTATGGCAGCCCTTGAAATTTCGGACATATCGAGTGTCTCGCCGTCCCTTCCCGCAAGCGATATTAAATTTTTCCTTGCATCCGTTATATTATTATCTTCCAGCTTATTATACACTTCCATAGCAGCGTGTTTTAAGCCGCCGGTCGAGATAAAAGACGAAACGGCATAGATGAAAAAAGCATAAAGCAGATATATCGAGATTTTTACGATTATAAAACTTAAAATCATAAAAATGCCGGAAATTATTAAAAGAGTGGAAAGATTAAAAATAAGTCCGGATAAAAAGTTCCCCGAAATTCCGTAAAAAACCATTTCCGTTAAGCCGCTAATATATCCCATTAAATTTACTATATGATAACGGTATTGTATTCCGCCGACAATTAAATATTCTAACAAAAAGGCGATAACAGGAAGCGATATAAAGATATAATAATTATACATAAATAACCTTTTTTAGTTTTAACGAAAGGAGAACTTCAGGTAGGGGAGCATCTTAATAATGAAGAGGATAAGATGTTAATCCCTTCTTTGGCCAAACAGATTTAAAAGCATTAAAAAAAGGTTAATAAAGTCTAAATATAAAGTTAAAGCGCCCATAACGGTTTCCTTTCTTTCATCGAAAGAACCGCTTAAATATAGCTGTTTAAGTTTTTGCATATCGTAGGCGGTTAAACCTAAAAATATAACAACTCCAAGTATCGATATAACATACATTAACATGGAACTATGAAGGAAAAAATTTACGAACATTGCGATTATAATTGCAAATAATCCCACCATCATAAAATTGCCCATTTCGGTTAAATCTCTTTTGGTAGTATAACCTAAAAACGCCAGCAAGCCGAATGATGCGGCCGTAATAAAAAATACCTCGCCTATAGATTGATTTGTGTAAACCAAGAAAATAAAAGAAAATGTAATGCCGGTTAAGGCGGAATATAATAAAAATATTGCCTCGCTAACGGCGGCGGGAAGCTTGTTTATTCCAAACGATAATCCTAATACGGCGGCAAGTTGAAGTCCGATTAATAAATAAAACACTAAAACATGGGTATAAAGATAAAGGACTACGGGCTTGTCCATCGCAATAAGGTAAGAAATTACGCCTGTTATTGCAAGCCCTGAAGTCATCCATGTAAAAACGCCCCTGAAAAAATCGGACAAGCCTTCGGCCGTGTTTTCCCGCGTTCCCGTAATATCGTAATCGTAATTCATTTATTTTCTTTCCCCTTATTTATTTTATATGGTTATTTTTCGCACATTTTTGTTTAAAACGGCTTAGTAAATATTGTAAAATAAAAATGCGTCAAAATCAAGAAAATTTAATGTCCTTAATTTTGCAATAGAAAATATTTAGATGTTTCTTTTATATGTAAATACTGGACACCCGTTGGGTTAAAGTTTAAATTTCCTTATCGTCATTCCCGCGAAAGCGGGAATCCAGAAAATAAATTTCTATTGCAAAATTAAAGAATGTCATGCCGGCGGTCAGTCTGAAATAAAACTCGTTATGTGGTATAATAAATTGCGCAATATTAATATAATATATAAATTGTGCTTACCGCTTCTTGCAAATTAAATTAAATTAATACAGATTAACTTTTTAAATCTATTAAATTTAAAGAAGGGTCAGGGTTTACAAGAATGTTTAATGTCCTTTTAAATTTTTTTCATAAATTTAATATAATAACCTCAAAACATAAATCCGACATCTTACGAATTCTTTTTATACTTGTAATTATTCTTTTAACATTTGCATATCTTTTTAGTTACTATGAAAAAATTTCGTTTTTTAAATCCTTTTATTGGGCAGTTACCACTGCCACAACGGTAGGTTACGGAGATATAACACCGACGAATAATACCGGCAGGGTTATTGCCATGGGGCTTATGATTGCGGGGATTGGCACTTTAGGCCTGTTTTTAGCCACAATTTCGTCGATTATGTTTGATTTTAAAATCGGGAGGATATTTGGAACAATGGAAAGCCACTTTTTTAAAAATCATGTAGTAATTCTGGGGTACAGCGATTTAATTAAAACCTCGTTAGACGGCATATTAAAAGAAGGCGAGAATGTAACGCTGGTTGCAGAGATTGAAAAAGCCCCTACGGATAATACTAATTTAGTATTTATTAAAGGGAATATTACCGATGAAAATATTATAAAAAAAGCAAATCTTAAAAGTGCAAAGATATGCGTTATTTCCGATGAAGACGATTCAAAATCGTTAATAGCAGGAGTTGCAGTCAGGGCAGATGCAGACTATAAAGAGTTATATATAATTGCCCTGATTCATAAAAAAGAAATTGCAAAGGCATTAAAAGAAATAGGCGTAAACGAGGTATTCGCATCCGGCTCGTTTTCAAGCAAGGTTCTTGCAAAGTCTATTAAATTCAGGGGCGCTTCTAAATTTTTCGATCAACTTTTGGATGAAAATTTTAAAGAAGGATTGTTAGAAAGAACTATCCCGAAAGATATTGCAGGCAAAGGCTTTTATGAAGCCATAAAATATTTTAAGGAAAAAAAGGGTGAAATAATCGTGGGGATAAAAAGAGAAAATAATATAATAATTAACCCTGACAGCGCTTTTAGCCTTAAAATAGACGATAAAATTATTTTAATAGGTAAAAAATAAAAAACTTATAGACGAGGATGTTTTAAACAAAATAAATAAAAATAACAAGGGTTTTTTTCACAAGCTGTTATTTTTTTAAAAATTAATTGCAAAAGTTTATGCAATTTGTTATTTTAATACATAATCAACTATTTCAAGTAAACTAATGCTTTTTAAAAGCATATTTTCTAAAATAGAGGGAAGGGGTATGGTGGGTGCAGAGTTTAACGATTTCCAAAAAGAGTTATTTGAAAACATCGAAATTAAAAACTTATTAAATTCGCTTGAGGAAGCAGCGCTTGTTGTTGATAGTTGCGATAAACTTGTTTTTTATAATAACAGCGCTCCACTGATTTTAAAAATAAATTTAGACGATTTTTTAAACAAAGGCATAAAACTTATATGTTATTTTCAAAATTTGTTTAAAGAACAGATAATAGCTGAACATATCAAAGACCTTGCATCTGGATATAAGGTATCGAACATTTATAAAATAGATGAAGAGACCCATTATTTTGAAAATGAAAAAATAGGTCTTTATACGAGTTTAGGCGAGATTAAAGGGGTTTTATATCTAATTAGAGATATTACTAAGGAAATACAGCTTGAAATAGCTTTAGCTAACGAAGTTAAATTAGATAATCTTTCAAGACTTTATAATTCAAGATTTTTTTATGAAGAAATAGAAAAAGAGATTTTGAGATGTTCAAGATACGGACATGATTTATCAATTCTTTTTATCGATATAAATAATTTTAAATTTTTTAATGATACCTTTGGGCATAAAGCCGGGGATGAAATTATAAGATTTACGGCAGGGATTCTACAAAAATCTATTAGAAGAAATGTAGATTCTGCGTATAGGTACGGCGGCGACGAGTTTGTGGTAATGCTGCCTCATATTCCGGCAAAAAGGGCTACTATCGTTGCAAATAGAATTCTATCAAATTTTCAAAGTGGATTTAAAGATAAATTAAAGACTCTTGATGACCTTATTTTAGGCAGCACCAATAAGTACCATAAAATAGGACTTTCTGTGGGCATAACCGCATATCAAAAAGGCAAATTGGCAAACGAACTCATTAAAGAGGCCGATATAGCGATGTATAGAGCTAAAAAAGAACAAGATGATGCCAGTCATATTTATATATATAAAAGTTAGACGATTATAAAACATTATAATATTACGTCCCTTTAAAATTCCCTTTTATTATAAAGTAAGTTTACATAATGTTCCTTATGGGACATTATCGGAAAACGGCAACCGTTTATTTATAAAGAGATTTAAAGATAACATTATAATATCATACGAGCCAGTTGATAATTTCGAAATTTTTATCCGGAACCGTTGCCTCAAAATAACCGTTGACCGGAAAACGCTCTATTTCCTCGAGAAGATTATTTTTATAGGTTAGAGTCGCATAAAAATTGATTATATTAAGCGGACTTGCGTTAATAACCGAAATTGGGACCGACATCTCGAGAATGTTTTTAAAAACGGCCTTTATTCCATGTTTTTGTTCCTGTAATAACTTATCGCTATTGTTATTAGCATCATCCGGCGTCCTTGTCGATACCGATAAAGCTACCCCCGAATTTTTTTTATAAAATCCCAGATTTATTTCAAACTTTGCGGGATTTATGAATTCTATTCTTAACATTTTATCTTGCAAATCCAAATCGCCTCTTTTTAAGAAATCAAATCTCATAAAAAAGCTGGTTTCATTAAAGCCGTAAAAAAGTTTTCTTATAAATCTATCCGTATGAGCCATTGCTTTTCCCGCCAAAACACTTGGGGAATAAACCGCGCTCCCAAGCCACTCAAAATAATTACCTATAAAGCCGTCTATCGTTGGATTTATAAAAGATACCATATCCAACCTCGGCTTAATCGCTCTTTTTTCTTCGATTATAGGTATATAATAATCATCCGTGGGATTATCGTTTAAAAACTTATAAACATTTATAAGGTGTGTCCTGTACAACAGATCGTATTCTTCATCTATCCCCGATGTCCTGTCTTCTCCGTACCACCAGTTATAATCGCTGCCCTCGGCGATATAAATTTGCTCCCATGCCATTTTTAAATCCATGTCGCCTATTCCGAATGTCTTGTCCCGCTTTTGCGTCCTGCCCTTTCCCTGTCCGTAAGATTTAGTTTTATCAACCAGATAATCTCTTGTTTTTGATAATAAATCCCATGCTTTATTATCTTCGTTATCCCCTATCCATATTCTAAAATTATGATTGATCCATGACCCCGGGTAAATGGCATTGATGTTGTAAACTTTGGAGAAATCGAAATCTTGCGGGGATTTCCATTTGACATCCGGAAATTCGCGAATCTTATTGCCGGCATTGCCGTTGTTTCCATTTGGAGCATCCGCGGTATTTAATGCTTTTTCCAGTTTTTCTAAATACCCGCTTACCGTTACGGTATTTATTATTTTAGCGTTTTCTTCGCTTGATAACCCCTCGTAAAGATAGTTAAAAAAATCATAACCGTTATTTTTATAATATTCCCATGCATTTTCACCGTCTAATATTATTGGAATAACTGCTAAACCATTTTCATTATAATTTTGAAGACTTATTGCTATATTCTTAATGTTATTTATTAAGTCATTGGCCGCAGCTTCGGGCGCATAGCTTGAGTATTTAAATCCAATTAAGTCGGAAAGTCCTTTATCCCTAAAAAATATATATAAATATCCGTTATCCCTTTTAATCGCATACGGCCTGTAAAGCAGTTTCCTCTCGTTAAAATCGGCAAAGTTAAGCCCCGCGGAGTTTGAAAGTATCTCCTCGTCCGTTGCTATCCACTTTACATTATTGTCTATAAAAAGCCTTAAGGTTTTTTCGTCGATGCTTCCTTCAGACGGCCACATTCCCTTTACTTTATAATTTAATTTTTCGCTAAAATAATTTATCGCGCTTTTAATCTGGCGATCGGCGTCCTCGGGATGTCTGAAAGGCTGCGGAAGTTTTAAATTTCCATGGAAGCCGGCGATGTTGGTATCGCACAACAGGGGTAATATAGGATGGTAATAAGGGCTTGCGGAAAGCTCTACTTGACCTCTGCCCGCAAGTTCCGTTAATAACGGAAATATCCTGCTTAATATTTCCGGTATCTTTTCATTTATTAATTTATCCTTTTCGGGTTCCGTAAAATTTTTATCCTTATTTTTAAGCCCGGTAAGAAATTCATCCGAATTTATCGAAACCGGGTCTATCCACAGCATATTAAACAAAACGACTATGTCTATATAATCCTGAGAGCTAAATAATTCTATTTTTTCTTCGTCAGAGGTAGCTCCCCTTGCGCATGCGTCTTTTAATATATAATAAAGCCGTTTAAATCTGTTGCTTTTTTCTAAGAAGTTATTGCTTGACGAACATGCCGGAAAAAATTTTTCTATAATAAATAGTTTATCCTCATCGGATAATTCGGATAATTTTTTATTTGATATGTTTAAAAATCTCTCTTTTTCGAGCGCATCCTTGTAAGCGGTATTATATTCATCCAATTGACCGATTAATGAAGGGGAATAATTAAATGTGGCGTGAACTTTTGGAAAATTTTTTAGGACGGCCCCCATAAAATAATAGTCTTTGGTTGCGTGAAGCCTTGCCCACGGCATCAGTATCTCGCCGGTAAAATTATCTTTATAATAAGGCTGGTGAAAATGCCATAAAAATAATACATTTATAGGGTTCATCTATTCTATTTTATGAGTTGAGTTGAATAAGATTTTCTATGTATCCCCTATCCTTAGTTATGGCATCGTTTGTCAGCATTGTTTTATAAATTGCCACGGCTTTTTGAGGTTCTTTCATTAATCGGTCAATTGGATG